>CAITXU010000287.1 GCA_903896505.1 uncultured Verrucomicrobiota bacterium
ATGCAGTAGGTGAGCACCCGCACCCCGCAGAATCCGGCGTACGCCTGCATCCAATGGACAAACTGCTCTTTCTCGTTGGAACCAAAAGCCATCCGCCGCTCCACCACCCGCGAAATGCAATGGTAGTACGCCGGTCCCACACAGGAATCCAACTTCAAGCGAGCCTGTCGCATAAGTCGAAGGTAGCAAAGGGTGGGCAGATGTCAAACAGATGACCTGTCCCTTTGTATCCAACCCAAGTGGCGAGGCAGCCCGATCCGACGTGATGGCGGCCAAACTTGCTGAGGGAGGTCCGACGCCCAATGCATTCTCTTTCTTCCTCCAAGCCGACGGCACCTACGCCGCCGAAGACGTGGACCCCGGGGTTTATGTCGTTGAATTCCATGCCATCGACGCATCCGCTCTCTCAGAACCCATGCCTTCGGCAGACCCAAAAAGTCCGCCCGCTCGGATTGGAACGAAAACCCTCAAGGCCATGGTTGGTCCAGTGCAAGTGGGAGACGGAGTCCAGTCGTTGGATTTGGGAATTGTCGTACCCCGATGAACAGGTGCCCGCCTTCTTTGCCATCGCCCACGTTGAAGGTGCAATGGAATCTCGCTTAAGATTAAAGCCGAGCGTCTTCCAGAGCGGGTGAACCGTCGCAATGTGCTTCGGGACGACAGTTTGATCCGACGTGGCTAGAAGCTCTTAAAAAAGTCTATTCTTTCGGAAAAAGGTAGTTTGCGTGAAGATGTTTATGTGAATCTCGTGGAAAAGCCAGTTCGATAAAATCTCGTCGCGCTGAGTGTTCGGCACATCCTGCAAAAACCCAAGCACAATAAGGTCGTCGCAACTTCCGCGCAGAGAGCCCGCAACAAAAAAGGCAGGAATTGGCTTCTCTTGAAGAGCGAGAGTCACAATTGAGGCATTGAAATCGAACAGTTTCGCAATGGCAGAACGCACGCAGCAATCGAACATCCGTCCCTTCCGAAGCTTTCCGATTCGTCGAGTCTCGAGCCAAGGTTCGAACTTGGCGTAAATGGCCTGTAACTCTTTTGCTACCTCTTTCATAGGCTACTCGTAGCTTTTGCCGATGATGTCGGCCTCGACGTCATCCAGGCCGAAGCGCTTGGTGCTGATGGCCTCGATCAGGTTGGAGAGACGGTCGTCCTCGAGGTCGCTCTGGCCGTGGGTGGTGGCGTTGAAGTCCACGCGGTCGATGATGCCCTGGAGGAGCGGGTTCTCCCGGGCGATGGCGCGCATGTGGGTGGTGACGCCCTCGCCGAACTGGCTGAGAAGCTGGTCCCGGGAAACACCGCGGAATCCGGCCAGTCGGCGTTCAAACCGAGGAGTCCTCTGGGCGAGGGGTGAGGCGTCAGCCGACGGTAGGGGATATGCAAATACCGACGCCCGATGCGCTCCCGAGTCCTGGGGATGCAAATCATCCGCCCGCTGGAGCTGGGATGGGCACCCGACACGAACGGCGAACCGGGACGAGCTTTCGCGCGCGGATCGACGTTTGACACAGCAAAAAGTGAACCAAGCGTCCGCCGACAGTGCAATGGCTTATCGCCGTTGGGGATGGGAATGTTTGCCCCGAGAGGTGACCGGGAGGTGGAGCCGCAGCGGGAAATGCGGCGTATCGCTTCAAGATTTGGATTTATAGCAGGGACCGCAGGCGGGCCATGTTTTCCACGTCCTCGTGCAGGTCGGCGGATTTGGGGGTCTCCAAACAGCCGGGTACATGCTTGAAGCGGGGGTCGTTCACGATGTGGCGAAAGGCTTCCAAGCCCAGATGGCCCTCCCCAATGCCGGCATGCCGGTCGACCTTTGAGCCAAAGGGGGTCTTTGAATCGTTCAGGTGGAAGGCGAGGACATAGTTGAGACCGATGGCCTTGTCGGCCTCGCTCATGATTTGGTTCCAACCCTCCGGGGTGTGGATGGGATGCCCTGCTTCGAAAAAATGAGCGGTATCAAAGCACAGTCCCAATCGTTCCGGTTTTCTGACCCGATGAAAAAGTTCCGAGAGGTGCGCCAACTGGCCTCCGAGGCTGGACCCTTGACCGGCCGTGTTCTCCAAGGCAATCCGAACCGGGGACGACGCTGTGGCGTCGATGACCTCATCGAGCCCTTCCACGATGGCCCGGAGACCACGTGTCTCTCCCTTGCCGAGATGGGAGCCTGGGTGCAGGACAATAAAGGGGAGTGCCAGGGATTCCGCGAGTTGGAGTTCGTGGATGAGGGAGTCGACGGATTTCTGGCGGTTGGGTCCACCGGGGGCACCCAAATTGATGAGATAACCCGTGTGGGCAAAGACGGCGGCAAAGGCACCCGTGGCGCGTTCTTTCGCAAATTCGGTAATGACCTCTTCTGAATAGGGCTGGCCGGTCCACTGGAGGTTGTTCTTGGCAAAGAGCTGGACCACACCGCATCCAATCCTGTGCCCTTCGCGCAAAGCGAAGGGAACCCCGCCTCGGGTGGGCATGTGGGCACCGAAGATCATGTCGGTCCAGCCTGAGCCTTTAGGGGCTTACAAATCCAGCGGGATCAGCCTGGTCCATAACCGCCGAGGCAGCGCGTGGAACCCGGTGGAACCATCACTTCATGCTGACGGTCAAAAGGAACATGATATTGCTGGGGGTCTTCTTGAGCTTGCCCAACAACAGGTCCATGGCCTCGACCGGAGGAACGCCAACCAGAGCCCGGCGGAGAACCGATACCCGGGAGAATTCATCCGGATGGTAAAGCAGTTCCTCTTTCCGGGTGCCGGATTTCTCAATATTAACCGAGGGGAAGATACGGCGGTCCACGAGGGCACGGTCGAGGTGGATTTCCATGTTACCGGTGCCTTTGAACTCCTCGAAAATCACCTCGTCCATCCGGCTTCCCGTATCCACGAGCGCCGTCGCCATGATGGTCAAGGATCCGCCTTCCTCAATTTTTCGGGCCGCACCAAAAAAGCGCTTCGGCTTGTGCAGCGCATTAGCGTCGACACCACCGGAAAGGATTTTTCCCGAGTGCGGTTGGACAGTATTATAGGCTCGGGCAAGGCGGGTGATGGAATCCAGCAGGATGACCACGTCGAGCTTATGCTCAACCATCCGGCGGGCTTTTTCGATGACCATTTCCGCCACCTGAACGTGCCTCTCGGGGGGTTCATCAAACGTCGAACTGACGACTTCGGCTCCTTTGCAGGAGCGTTCCATATCGGTCACTTCTTCCGGACGTTCATCGATCAATAGGATGATCAAGTAACATTCCGGATTGTTCTTGAGAATGGCGTTGGCCAGTTTCTGCATCAGAACGGTCTTGCCAGTGCGCGGCGGTGCGACGATCAGTCCTCGAGTTCCGCGTCCGATGGGGCAAACCAAATCCACGACCCGGGTCGAGAGCTCGTCGGCTGTCGTTTCGAGAATGAACCGTTGGTTTGGAAACAACGGGGTCAGGTTCTCAAAATGAGTTTTCTCCTTGGCCACATCGGGGTCGATTCCAGCCACCCGTTCGACCTTGAGCAGGGCGTAAAATTTTTCCTTTTCCTTGGGTGGCCGCACCTGACCTTGGACATCATCTCCGGTTTGAAGGTCAAACCTTCGAATCTGGGACGGTGAGACATAGATGTCTTCCGGGCAGGGCAGGTAGTTGAAAGCCGGAGACCGCAAGAAGCCGAATCCTTCCGGCATCACTTCCAGAACCCCCCGGGTATTGATGACGCCGCCCCCTTGCAGGTTTCGCTGGACGATCTGAAAGATGATCTCCTGTCGTTTGAGGGTGCCGTAGTTTTCGATCCCGAAATCGCGGGCCAGGTCGGCCAGAAGATGGATCGGCATCGGCTGAAGGTCGTGGAGATTCAGCGTTCGCGGGCGAATCTGCACTGGAACAACGGAGGGTGCGCCCGAACCTTCTCCATCGTCCCCCACCGAGGTTGCTGCCGATTGGGGAATGTAGACGGTCCGAATCTCCGACGGCTCAGCCGCAGGTGCGGGCTGTACCCCCCGGGGATAGGGCTTTTCCGGTGCAGGGGCAACCGGTGGTCGTTCAAAGCGTGCCTTATGTGAAACGAGCGTCGGCACCGGCGGACGCGACGGGGAAGGAGCTGGCGGAGGAACCGCAACCGACGGAACGGGTGCCGGCGCGATGCGTTCCTTTGGCGGACGGACGGGCTGGGGCTGGGGGGGAGGCAGGGGCTCCTTGGCCTGCGGTATCTCGGGCCCACCGATGAGGTCGAGTTGCGATATCGTGGGAGAAGCGCCTACAGCAACCTCCCCGATGATGTCTGGGACTGGTGACGTCGAGCCTCGCGTCCCACGGCGCCCAATTAAGGTGGTAGTCTTGGCCTTGCTTCCCAGCGGAATTTGTGGGACGGGCTTGGTAACTAGAGGACTGTCGGAAGCATCGTCGTCGAAATCGTCGTCATCTTCATCAAAGTCGGACGCTTTCAACTTCGATGGGATGACACTCGGTGTAGAGCTTCCAATCAGGTCCGACGGGGAAGGCGACGCAGCGACCGATGGGGTGTTTTCACCTCCAATGATAAAGTCCTGTCGAGGAGGCTTGGGCAGCGGGGGCACTGCGACTTTCTCAGAGACAGGCAGCGGAGGAGGGGCCGATTTGGGCTCTTCGCCTCCGATAATCATATCGACCATCGAAGGTCTGGAAGCTGGAACTTCGTTGTCGAAAGCGTCGTTCTCGCCTGTCGGCGGAAGCCCAATTTCGGTATCCTCCGGGAGGCTCCGCGTTTTCTTGGGTGTGGATGGTTTCCTTGGGGCACGAGCCATGGCGAAAATATAATTTATCGCGGCACTCCAACCCCGAAGATCAACGATTGCTGGTGGACAGCGGGTCCTTTAGGCGAAAGCCAATTCAATCGGGGAAGTACCAGGAAAGGTGGGAACTATCGGGTTCCTGGTCGTGCTGCGTCCAAGACATTGGCATAGCAAGAACTTGAAGCAAGCAGATTATTGGGGGAAATCGGCAACCCGATATCCCCCATTGCGGGTGAAATCCCGACGGGATTAGGCCGGTAACGGAAAGGATGAGGTCAGCTCCCGCACCTGGGTGCGAATTCGGTGTGCCAGCTCCTTGTCGGCGGGGGCGGAGAGCACTCCGGCGATGAGGTCGGCGATCCGTTTCATTTCGTTTTCCCCCATTCCGCGTGTGGTGACTGCGGGCGTGCCCAAGCGGATGCCGCTGGCTTCGAATGGGGAACGGGTCTCAAAAGGAATCGTGTTTTTATTGGTCGTAATACCAGCCTCATCCAGTGCGAGTTGGCTTTGCTTGCCGGTCAATCCACGCGCTCCGACATCCACGAGCATCAGGTGATTGTCGGTGCCGCCGCTGACAATTCGGAATCCATGGTGTTGCATGGCCGTCGACAGCGCTGCCGCATTTCGCACGACCTGTTGCTGATACCCTTTGAATTCGGGGGTGCGGGCTGCTTGGAAACAAACTGCCTTGGCCGCAATGACATGCATCAGCGGGCCTCCCTGGATTCCTGGAAAAACCTGTGAGTCAATGGCCTTTGCGAATTGCTCCCGACAAAGAATCAACCCGCCCCGCGGACCCCGCAGTGTCTTATGGGTCGTGGTGGTCACGAAATCAGCATGGGGAATGGGACTGGGGTGAACGCCGGTGGCGACCAAGCCGGCGATGTGGGCGATATCCGCCAGTAGAAGAGCTCCAACCTCGCGCGCAATTTCCCCGATACGGGCGAAATCAATGGTTCGTGAGTAGGCACTGGCCCCGACCGTGATCATCTTTGGACGGTGTTCGCGGGCCAGGGAGGCCAGAACCTCGTAGTCAAGGCGTTCATCCTCTTTCCGGACCCCGTAATGGACGATCTCGAAGAATTTCCCGCTGAAATTCGCCTTGTTTCCATGGGTGAGATGCCCTCCGTGCGAAAGGTCCATGGTCAGGAGCTTGTCGCCCGGCTTCAGCAAGGCGAAATAGACTGCCATGTTGGCCCCTGACCCGGAGTGTGGCTGAACATTGGCATGGTCCGCTCCGAACAGGGCCTTGGCCCGGTCCATGGCCAACTGCTCGGCCTCGTCGACAAATTCGCAGCCACCATACCAGCGTTTTCGTGGATATCCTTCGGCGTATTTATTGGTAAGGACGCTTCCCTGTACGGCCTGAACAGCCGCGCTGGTGAAGTTCTCGCTCGCAATCAGTTCGATGTTTTCATCCTGGCGACGCTTTTCCTGTTCGATGATTGAGAAAATCTCCGGGTCCGCCGCAGCGAGCCGACCGATGGATTCCAGTTGAAGGACCCGCCGTTCATGACGTCCCCCTTCGAATTCGGCAGCCAGGAATGCATCGAGAATCTCGACGGCCCGCTCCGCCGGGGTTTCTCGTGCGCCGAGGCACAGAATATTGGCGTCGTTGTGTTGTCGCGATAAAGCAGCCACCTGAGGAGTAGTCACCAAGGCGGCGCGGGCATTGGGTACCTTGTTGGCAGCGATGCTTACTCCGACTCCCGAACCGCAGATCAGTACACCCAATCCAGCCTTGCCTGAGGCAACTGCTTCAGCCACCGAGCGCCCATACGCAGGGTAATCAACGGGTGAAGGCCCATCGGTGCCGAGGTCGAGGACGGGGAATCCCCGCTTTTTCAAATGCTCCCGCAGAACCTCTTTGAGAAAATACCCGGCGTGGTCGGCTCCGAGAGCCAAAACAACAGGCTGTGGCAGTACTTGCTGGGCAGATGGTTGGTCCATGGATTTCAACAGTGCAGTAATGGCTGATTCAATTTGATCACGACAGTCGACATAACCTTCAAACGGGCCTCCGATGGGGTCGGCGATATCCTTTTCGGCACCCTCGACCTTTTCATCGAATTCCCTCAAAAGGAAGGTCTTCGATGCGGCCTCGGGATAGAGGTAAAGGATTCCCTCGAGATGGCCGTGCGTCAGCGCAAAAATGTAGTCCGCCTGACGCACCAGACGTGCCGTGATCATTTGGGAACGATGCGGCGACAGGTCAAGCCCCAGTTCACGCATGGCGCGAATGGCATGGGGAGTGGCTGGTTGACCATTGACCGCTCCCAGTCCAGCAGAAAGTGCCTGCCATTCCCCCCGGTTCTTCAAAGCGCGACGGGCCAGCGCTTCAGCCATGGGGGATCGGCAGGTGTTGCCGGTACATACAAACAACAGGGTCTTCACAACTCGCGGCACCCAAGGTGGGTTTCGTCTGCCGGAGCGTCAACCGCGGATGTCTTGAATTGTTGACGCAAATCGACCGTGGGTGGTTGCACAGCAGACCAACTTCCCGCTTGTGGCCCATGGATACGCTCGCGATAACTCCCCGGACGATGAATATCTACGATGATTTGCTGTGGCGTGGCCTGGTGGCGGATTGTACCGATCCGGAAGCCTTGCGTCTTCGGTTGCAGCAGCATCGGGTGACCGTTTATTGCGGTTTTGATCCCACCAGCGACTCCATCCACGTCGGCAACCTGCTCCCTTTGATGGTCTTGCGACGTTTTCAGAATGCCGGGCACATCCCCATTGCCGTGGCGGGAGGCGCTACCGGCAGCGTCGGTGACCCCAGTGGAAAATCCACCGAACGATCGTTGCTCACCGTAGAACAGATCGCCGCCAATGTCGCGTCTGTCCGTCCGCAACTGGCCCGGTTTCTCGACTTTCAGATCATTCCCAACACCGCTCGACTGGTCGATAATGCGGATTGGACCCGGGAAATCTCCTTCATTGATTTTCTACGCGACATCGGGAAGCACTTTACCGTTAACCAGATGATCGCCAAGGAGTCCGTACGGGCTCGGATGGAAGACCGCGAAACCGGTATCAGCTTCACCGAGTTCAGCTACATGCTTCTTCAGGCCCACGATTTTTATGTCCTGGCTCGCGATCAGGAATGCGAACTGCAAGTGGGAGGTTCCGACCAATGGGGGAACATCACCCTCGGAATTGACTTGGTTCGCAAGAAGCTGGGCCGACCCGCCTACGGTCTCACCTTTCCGCTCATTACCAAGGCGGATGGAACCAAGTTTGGCAAGACCGAGTCGGGAACCGTCTGGCTCGACCCGCGGAAGACGAGTCCGTACCGGTTTTACCAATTCTGGGTCAATTCTGCCGATACCGACGTGATCCGGTACATGAAATACTTCACATTCCTCGGTCGCGATGAGGTGGAGGCTTGGGAGGCTCGACATCTGGCCGACCCAGGACAACGGGCTGCCCATCGGGAGCTGGCCCGGATTGTGACGGACTTGGTCCATGGCCCTCGCGCGACGGAAGAGGCCATCCGTGCCAGCGAAATCCTTTTCGGGGGCGGTCTCCTCGACGACCTTCCGGAAGCGACGTTCAATGAAGTTGTTGGAGAAATCCCAACGCGTCCGCTGGACCACTTAAAATTCAGCGGGCCAGGCCTCGGGATTCTGGAATTGTTCGCCGAGAGCGGGTTGTGCCCCAGCAAAGGCCAGGCGCGAAAGGACCTGGAGGGTGGTGGGCTCTATTTGAACAATCATCGACTAACCGATGGCCAGCGCCTCGTGTCCTCTGCCGATCTTTTGTACGGAAAGCACCTGCTGCTGCGAAAAGGAAAGCGGAACTATGTGGTGGTTACAGCTCGATAGGACTGTTGACCCTGATCTGAATAGGATAGGGTCAACCACGCTTCGTTCAGCGCTGATCGTTGGTCCCTGACCCTATCAGGCCAACAGGGACTCCTCGCCTTCGAGAAAGCCTTGCAACTGACGGAGGCGGGTGGGATGGCGCATTTTTCTGAGCGCCTTCGCTTCGATCTGACGAATTCGTTCCCTCGTCACTTTAAATTGCTTCCCGACCTCCTCAAGGGTTCGGCTGTATCCATCGACGAGTCCGAAGCGAAGCTCCAGCACTTTGCGTTCCCGCTCGGTCAAGGTGTCCAAGACTTCGGTCAGCTTCTCTTTCAAGAGGCTGTAGCTGGTCATGTCCGACGGGTTCTCCGCCGACTTGTCTTCGATGAAATCCCCAAAGCTTGTGTCGTCACTATCGCCCACCGGGCTTTGCAACGAGATCGGCTGTTGGGCCATTTTCAACACCGCGCGGACCCGGTCCACCGGCATCTGCATCTCTTCGGCGATTTCCTCGGGTGTCGGTTCCCGACCAAAATCCTGAATCAACTGCTTCTGCACCCGCATCAGCTTGTTGATCGTCTCGATCATGTGGACCGGTATGCGGATGGTCCTGGCCTGATCGGCGATCGAGCGGGTGATGGCCTGTCGAATCCACCAGGTGGCGTAGGTCGAAAACTTGTACCCGCGCCGGTACTCGAATTTCTCGACGGCCTTCATGAGGCCCATGTTGCCCTCTTGAATCAGGTCGAGGAACGACAGCCCGCGATTCGTGTATTTTTTGGCGATCGAAATGACCAGACGAAGGTTGGCTTCGACCATTTCGGTTTTGGCCTGAAGCGCTTTTCTTTCGAAATGCTTGAGTTGGGCAAAAGCGTGCAGGTAATCCGACGCCGTCATGCGGACGAATTGCTCCAACGCCTTAATCTTCTGTTCTTCGGATTGAAGGATGGCTTGAACCGGCGGAATCCGCTTTTGTGCGGATAGTTCATTGACGATCCGGACACTGCTCTGGAACTTGTCGTGGATGTTGTCTGCCACCAGCGACATTTCCTCAATGACCTTCTGTTTGTAGTAAAACTTGGGGAAGGTCTTTTGAAGTTTGTCGTCCTGCTTTCGGTACTCCTGCACTGCCTTTTCGTGCTTGGGCTTACCAATGGAATCCTGTTCCTCCAGCCATCTCTCGTCCACGATCTGGTCCTGAGCCCGGACTTCCTTCACCAACTTTCGCAGGGCTTTGAGATGCTCTTCGCGGACTTCGATCTTTTTGTCGACAATCACGCGGTCGAATCGCTCCTTGGGAGGTTCCGCGACCAGTTTTTCGGCCAGAGCGATGTGCTCCTTGCCGGCAAAACCAAAGCCGTGAATGATCCGTTTGACCTCGTTTTCGGCGTCTTCGATGCGTTTGGAAATCTCGACTTCCTGCTCGCGGGTCAGCAGCGGGACCTGCCCCATCTGCTTGAGGTACATCCGCACCGGATCGTCAAGGATATCGAGGCGAGCCTTGTCGTCTGGCTCCTCCTCTTGGTCCGCCGCTTTGGGACGGTCGACTTCGGCCTGATCGACAATGTCGATTTCCAGATTGCGAAGCTTGATGTAAATCTCGTCGAGGTCCTCCGGGGTGACCAGATTATCGGGCAGGGCGTCGTTGATGTCACCATAGGTGAGGTAGCCCTGTTCCTGGGCGACCCGGACCAACTCCTTGATCTTTTCGGTGATATCGACACCGCTGGCGCTCTTGACCGTGCCGATGCCCGTCGATGCCCCATCTCCTTCCGCTGGCAGACCTCCAGCCACCAACGGCGGCTTGCCGTTGGCCTCGGGCCCCTGACCATGATCGGCGCTTCCCTTGGCCGGTTTGGCGTGGGCACGGTCCTCAACGACCGCACCTTCGGGAGTGCGGGCGGCTGATTTTCGTTCCACTTTTCGCGGCCGCTCAACCTTGGGACCGTCTGTTTTTTCCGCAGATTTTTTCTTTTTCGCTTCAGGCATAGGGGCAGCCGGTTTTCCGAGCTACTAAACGAGCAGGCCAGCATCGGGAATCCGGCACCAAAGTCAAGCGAGTGAGTTCCCATTTAGGGACTCATGGGTGAAAATAGGCCGTCGAATACGTAATACGACACCAAGTCACCAACAAAACCCGGAATGGTATTATCCGGAAGCCGGAGGAACCATCAGAGGTGCCGGATATGGGATCGATACTTTTCGAGTAACACGTCGTTGTGGCTATCGCCGTGTGTATTGCTGCTGATGTACACCTCCGGAACGCCCCCGCGTCGGACGGATTCTTCAATGGCCTGCACCACCAATAGGTTGATGATCAGCATGCCAGTGATACTGGACGGTGGTCCAACTCGAAAGGGATACCCGGGAATGCCCAAGGCTGCGTCGCCATCCACTCCGCAATTGTCAATGACCACTTCGGCGACTTCGGCCAGCCGTCGACCAGAAGCATGTCGCGACGGCCATGCAAAGCTCTGGGTTCGATTGGTGATGGCCACCGTTTTCACGCCCATCTCGCGTGCGCCCATGGTCAATTCGATGGGGACCGCATTGCGCCCGCCGTTGGACGCCACGACCAGAACATCGCCTGCCTCCAGACGATAATCCTTCAAAATCTGTGCGGCATAACCGGTTTCACGTTCCTGGTAAGTCGCCTGGATGGCGTTTTCATGCAGCATCAACGGCTCAACCAGCATGGGAACGGCCCGGGCCAGCCCGCCCGCCCGGTAAAAGACTTCTTCCGCCAGCAAGTGGGAGTGCCCGGTGCCAAACACGTAAAGGAAGCGGTCTCGGGCCAGGGCGTCTGCCACCCAACCGGCCGCCTGGACGATGGCGTCCCGTTGTGTGGTGGCGACGGCTGCACATTGTTCGGCAGCAACGCGGACAAAATCGTCGTAGGCACTCATATCGAAAAGGGAAGAACCCCGATGAAGCAACTGCGCTTCACCGGGGTTGCTGATCTTTTGCGGACGCGGCTATTTCTTAATGTCGGACTTCTTGGCGGCCTCTTCCTTCTGCAATTTGTCCAACTCCTCCTGCTTGATCACTTCGATCTTGGCTCCTTTGTCCAGTTCGGCCTTGCTGGGGACTTTGATGATGTCGCTGGTCACAGCCGGCTGATTGGGTGCCGGCGGGGTGGGGGGCTGCTTGATATCGAGCAGGTCTATGTCGAAAATCAGGGTGGAGTTGGGCCCAATCTTGGGTGGGCTGCCGCGCTCGCCGTAGGCCAGTGCGGACGGGATGAACAGTTGCCACTTGGAGCCCACCGGCATTAGTTGCAGGGCCTCAGTCCACCCCTTGACCACGCCTCGCACCCCGAGAGTCGCAGGCTCGCCACGGGTGTAGGAACTGTCAAATTCGGTGCCGTCAATCAAGGTTCCTTTGTAATTGACGCTCACGAGGTCGGTCAGCTTGGCTACCGCACCCGTACCGGCCTTGAGAATCTTGTACTGAAGTCCGCTCGGAAGAGTGATAACGCCTTCCTTGGACTTGTTTTCGGCGAGGAAGTCTTCCCCTGCCTTCTTGTTCTTTTCGCCTTCCGCCTTCCGTTTGGCGTCGGCAGTAGCCCGGACTTCTTGATTGTAGGCTTTGAAAAAGGTCGCCGCTTCGTTGCTGGAAATGACCGTGGATTTTCCGGTCATGACATCTCCGAAGGCGCGCGAAAGCACTTCCGGGTTAAATTCATAGCCGCCCCGCTGCAGGTTGCGCTTCATGTCATTGGCAATGACCACCCCGAGCGAATACGAATGCTGTTCGTTGAGGTCCTTAAAGCGGGAATCAAGAACCGGGGCGGTGTTCGTTGGGGTGCTTTGGACCGGCGCGGTTGCCGTCGGCTCAGCGCCACGGGCAGTCACCAGCAATCCGGCGCAAAGGATACTGACAGACAGATAGTTCATGTTGGCAAAAACGATAATGGAATCAATTGGCGGACTGGGACGATAAGCTCAGCCCAGCTGACCAAACCAGTATTTTTGTATCAGGTGGGTCGACGAATGTCCAGTCTGGGCATTTTGAACCATCAGAACACCATCCCGGAGCGAACGCTTTCGGCCAGGAGGGTCAGAGCCTTGGCCCGATGGCTCAACCGGTTCTTGACCATCGGTCCCAGCGTGGCCAGAGAGGTTTCGAATCCATCCGGAATAAAGAGCGGGTCATACCCAAACCCGCCGGTCCCGCTAGCTGTTGTTGCAATCCGACCTTCACAAGTTCCCTCAAATACCCAGCCATGGTTCGACGCTTCTGCTGCCGATGTCACGGGTAGGAGCACCAGGGTGCAGCGAAACCGGGCTTTACGGCTTCCAAACGGGACGTCCCCCAACAAGTTTAACAATTTGGCGTTGTTATCGCCATCTTTGGAGTTGCCCCGATGACCGGTTGTTGCCGCAAACCGGGCGGAATGAACCCCGGGAGCGCCGTCGAGGGCATCGACTTCCAATCCGGAGTCGTCGGCGAGGATCGCGTCAAACTGGGGACGTCCGCCGCTTCGTTTAACGATCCACTCCCGCCAGGCCTCCGCCTTGATGCGGGCGTTGGCCTCGAAGGTGGTCCCCGTTTCCTGCGGCTCCGGTCCCGGACCGACCGATGCGGCTCCGGTCACATCGAGTACCGTGCCCAGGATGGCTTGAATCTCCTCGACTTTGTGGGCATTTTGAGTAGCGACGAGGACCTTCTTGATCATGCGGTCAGCAAACTGGAACCACACGGGCAAGACAATCTTCTTTCCCATCTTGGTTGAACACCTTGCCCGCATCATCATCTTTACGGCATACAAGTCCGCGACATGACATCCGTGACAGCCCTTAACGCAGCCGTACAGGAGAGCGGAGCCTTTCTCACGCCCCTATTTGCTGAAATCAACCGCTGTGTGGTCGGCCAGAAGTATCTGGCGGAACGGTTGGTGATCGGCCTTCTGGCCAATGGCCACGTTCTGTTGGAAGGTGTTCCTGGTCTGGCCAAAACTCTCTCGGTCAAAACGTTGGCCAATGCGCTCCACGTTCGTTTCAGCCGAATTCAATTCACCCCCGACATGCTTCCGGCGGATATCGTCGGCACCCAGATTTATAATCCGCAGTCGGGCAGCTTTTCCATCCGGCAGGGTCCGGTCTTTGCCAATTTGGTGCTGGCGGACGAAATCAACCGGGCTCCCGCCAAGGTCCAGGCCGCCCTGCTGGAGGCGATGCAGGAGCGACAAGTGACCATTGGGGACAAGACGTTTCGACTCGAAGACCCGTTCCTGGTTCTGGCCACTCAAAATCCGATCGAGCAGGAGGGCACCTACACGTTGCCCGAGGCGCAGGTGGACCGCTTCATGCTCAAACTGAAGATAGGGTATCCCTCGCGGGACGAGGAACGGCAGATTTTGGAGCTAATGGCCCGGACTTCCGGTCTACCCTCTGCCAAGGCTGTGGTGACGGCCGCCGAAGTGTTGCGCGCCCGGGAAGTCATCAACGACTTGTACTGTGATGACAAGGTCAAGGACTACATCGTCGATGTCGTTTGCGCCACCCGGGACCCGGAGAATTACAAGATTAGGGTCAAGGAATTCATCGAGATGGGGGCAAGCCCCCGTGCGACCATCGCCCTGACTCTGGCGGCCAAGGCCCACGCATTTCTGCGCGGACGCGGCTACGTTACCCCTCAGGACGTCAAAAGCATCGGCATGGATGTGCTTCGGCATCGGATTACGCTCACCTATGAGGCTGAAGCCGAAGAAAAGTCGACGGAAGACATCGTGCAGAAGATTTTTGATGAGCTTCCTGTTCCGTGATTCTCGCTGGTAATCGGTTGGCATTCCCTACCGAAGGCCCTGGGCCTTCGATTTCCATGCCTGCTTCCGTCCACCCATGATTCCCAAAGAACTGCTCAAAAAAATACGCCTGCTCGAGCTCAAGACCCGGCGACTGGTCGACGAGGCGGTGGCCGGCCAATATCATTCTGCCTTCCGCGGGCAGGGCATGGATTTTGATGAGGTTCGTGAGTACCAGCCTGGCGACGATGTCCGTTCCATCGACTGGAACGTGACCGCCCGGATGAACCATCCCTTTGTCAAAAAGTTCCGCGAGGAAAGGGAATTGACGGTGATGTTGGTGGTGGACTTGAGTGGCTCCGGCTTATTTGGGTCGGTCGATCAATCCAAACGGGAATTGGCGGCCGAGATTGCGTGCGTTCTGGCCTTTTCCGCCATTCGCAATCAAGATCGAGTCGGTTTGCTCCTGTTTACGGATCAGGTCGAGAAATTCATTCCTCCGCGCAAAGGGCGTCGGCACGTTTTGCGAGTGATTCGCGACATTCTGTACCACGAGCCGCGGGGCACGGGCACAAGCCTTAGCGGTGCGCTCGAATTTGTTGGACGGGTCCTTCCGCACCGGGCGGTCGTCATTGTTCTCTCCGATTTCCTGGGAGAGACCAGTCCCACCAGAGCCGAGGTCGCCGGCCATTTGCGTCGTCGAGCAGTCCATAACGAGACGCTGGGCCGTATCTCGGTCTCGACCCTGCGCCAGGTGAGCCGTCGTCACGATACGGTGGCAGTGGAAATTGCGGACCCATGCGAACTGGAATTGCCCGATGTGGGACGCCTTTTCCTTCAGGATGCTGAGACCGGGGAGTTGGTGGAGATCAATACCTCCGACCCTCGTCGAAGGAGGGCCTTTGCCGAGCGGCAACAAAAGACTCGACGCGAGTTGGACCGTTTGTTCCGGCAGGCGGGTATTGATGCCATCCGTCTTCGGACCGACCAGCCATACCATCATTCATTGGCCCAGTTCTTTGAAACGCGCGAAATGCGCCGCCGCCATGGATAGTCGCAGGAGTCGGTATTATCTCGCCGGTGGACCCTGGCGCGTCCGGTTGGCCACCGGAATGGCCGGCGTCCTGTCGTGGACTGCCCTGGCGGCCTCTGGACCAGGTCCAGCCACCAACCCGCCGGTTGCCCCGTCTGCTGCGAATGCGCTGCGCGATATCCGCGGCCCGATCGAAATCCGTTCGTGGGGCGATCTTTTCCGCCTGTTCGCGCTAGTCTTCCTCATAGTGGGCCTGATGGCCCTGGCTTGGTGGCTGTGGAGGCGTCGAAAACCAAAAACGGAACAGACCCGTCTCGTGCCCCCGGATGAACGGGCCCGTGAACGGTTGAAGGAAGCCCTGAGTTGGATCGACCAACCGGAACGCTTTTGCACGGTGGTGAGCGAAATCCTCAGGGTTTATCTCGAGGAACGGTTCGGCCTGAGGGCTCCCGAGCGGACCACTGAGGAATTTTTGTCCGAACTGGCCCGAAGTGCGGCTTTGGATGCCCGTCACAAATCCCTGTTGGCTGAGTTTCTCACTCAATGTGACCTCGCCAAATTTGCCCAGGCAAATCCGGGAAGGTTGGAATTGGAATCGCTGCACGCCTCGGGGCTGCGATTGGTCGATGAAACATCCCCACGGCTGACCCCGCCACCGCTCCTGGCACCTCCTCCGCTGCCACCAGCGTCACCCAAGTCCCAACCATGACCTCCTTCGTTTTGGGTTCTCCTTGGTGGCTGTTGGGCTGGATTCTCATTCCCTTGCTGGCCTGGCTGCGCAGTCGCGCCGGTCGCGAGGGTGCCTTCATTTACTCCAGTTTGTCGCTCGTCAAAGGGATACTCGAGTTGAACCGCAGTCGGGCGGGGGCTCTTCTGTTGAACCTTCGCTATATCGTCCTGTTTTTGTTCTTTTTCGCCATGGCGCGGCCCCAATTGGCCGGTGGACAGGCTCCGCTTCGCGCCAGCGGCATCGATATTGTCGTGTCGCTGGATTTGAGCGGGAGCATGGAAGCCGAGGATTTTGAATTGGACGGTGTTCGAGTCAATCGCCTGGCCATCGCCAAGGACGTCTTGTCGACGTTCATTGACCAGCGGGTTTCCGACCGGATTGGGCTGGTGGCCTTTGCCACCGATGCCTACGTGGCCGCTCCTCCCACCCTGGACCATGACTACCTGACACGGGTTCTCCGACGACTCGAAATCGGCGTGATCAACGGGAACGCGACCGCGATTGGTTCGTCCATCAGTGCTGCCGCCAATCGACTGCGGAATTTGAAGTCCAAATCGAGGATCATCATTCTCATGACGGACGGTCAGAATAACGCAGGCAAGTTGCCGCCATTGACGGCTGCCGAGGCTGCGGCTGCGCTCGGCATCAAAGTGTATACCATCGGGATCGGCACCCACGGCTTTGCACCACGACCTGTGATCGACCCTTTTGGCAACAAACGATACGTGCAGGAGGCCGTCGATATTGACGAGGATACCCTGAAGAAGATTGCGGACAAAACCGGTGGAAAGTACTTCCGGGCCGACAAGACCGAAACGCTCCGACGGGTCTATCGCGAGATCGATTCGCTGGAGAAGGTCGAGCAGGTGAGCCTTCGGCATGCCTATTATCAGGAGTTGTACGCCTGGTTTTTGGGACTCGCTGTTGCGATTCTGATTCTCGAAATCCTCCTATCGCAAACCGTCTGGAGGAAGCTGCCATGAACTTCGCTGAATCCGTTTTCCTCTGGCTGGCGTTGCTCTTCATTCCACTGACCGCGGGATTCCTCTGGTGGACCTGGAAGTTGAAGCAGGCGGCTGCCCGGCGATTTGTTCGTGCGCGCTTGTTTGCGCAACTGACGGTCGGTGTTTCACATCCACGTCAAATCTTCAAGCGGGTGTTGATGGGGACCGGCCTGGTGCTGGCATTGTTTGCCATGGCCGGCCCGCGCTGGGGTTATCATGAGCAGGAGACCGTTAGCTCGGGGTTGGACATTCTCGTGTGCATCGATGTTTCCCGCTCAATGCTGGCCGATGATACAAAGCCCAATCGGCTGACCCGCGCCAAGCTGGCTGCTTACGACCTGATGGCGGTGGCCCGCACCGAACGTCTCGGAGTTGTGGCCTTCGCGGGGGATGCCTTTCTGCAATGCCCCCTGACCTTGGATGACGAGGCTTTCCGCCAGAGCATCGAATCGCTCGATACCGACATCATTCCCAATCAGGGTACAGCCATTGGGTCCGCCCTTCGTGAAGCCATGCATGCTTTTGATAAGGAGAGCCATGGTTCTCGCGCCATTGTCATCATCAGCGATGGCGAGGACCAGGAAACGGGTGCCACCGAGATTGCTGAACAAGCGGCGCGGGATGGAATCCGTATTTTTACCCTTGGCGTGGGAACGACAACGGGGACGGTCCTCCGCATCCCTGATCCCTATGGCAACCCCGTTTTCGTGAAAGATGAAAATGGGGATGCCGTAAAATCCAAGCTGGAAGAGGGAGTCTTGCGCAAGGTCGCCGATGCCGGAGGCGGTTTCTATCTTCCGTTGCAGGGACGTCCCACCCTGAAGGTGCTTTATGATCGCGGGCTCGAACCACTGCCCCGAAGTCGCCAAAAATCAGGCTCACAACGGGAATGGATCGAACGTTTTCAGTGGCCGTTGGGTCTGGCAATTTTATTGTTGGCCATCGAAGTGGTCCTTCCCGAGCGAGCGATCCGTCGCTCCCGGGACCAGGTTGAAGTCAAAGGCCAGGCAACACTGGATTCGCAACGGAACCAAAAATGAATGCCATCCGGTCATCGTGCGCTCCCTCGCCAAGGCGTTCGTCTCAGGACACCTTCATTGGCTTGATCCTGTGGGTTGCCCTTTGGTTTGGTGCAGCCGGAGGTCTTGTTGCTTCGCCCGGTGAAGCCCTTCGGGCCTATCAAGGCGGGCAATTGCCTGAGGCCCGCAAAGAATACGAACGTCTCGCCAAGGAACATCCCGACGATCCTCGCTATCGGTTTAACGCGGGTGACGTCGCCTATCGTCAAAAGGACTGGACCAATGCGGTGGCCTGGTTTGAGTCAGTTCTGGCCAATCCCGACGTCGACCTGCAACAACAGGCCAATTACAATTTGGGGAACACCCGTTTTCGGTTGGGCGAAAGTGCCCAGGACCCGCAGGAACGGATGAAGGAATGGGAGCAGTCCATCGGTCATTTTGAGGCGGCAACCCGATTGAATCCGACCGACTCGAATGCGGTCAACAACTTGAGTTTTGCCCGCCAAAGACTCGAAGATCTGAAGCGCCAACAACCGCCTCCTCCCAAGCAAGGCAACAAAAACGATCAAAAAAAGCAACCTCCCAAGGATTCCAAAGACCAGGCGGGAAACGACTCCAAACAGGACAATCAAAAGCAGGACGGGAAAAAGAAGGATCAACAGGATCAGCCTCCGTCCCCAGGCGACGAGTCCCAAAAGGGGCAAAACAGTCAGCAACAGCCGAAACCGGAAGTCGCTCAGGATTCCAAGGACGGTTCGAAGCCGGATCAAAAGTCGCAGGGGCAACCCAAGGGGGATGGCAAGGACGGGCAGGATCCCGAGGCTGGGGAAGCTTCAGCTCCTCAGCCGACACCCGAAAAGAAACCCGGCGACAAGGCGGGGCAGGCCTCCCAAGGAGCCGCTGAAAAACCGGGCGAACCGGACGAAGCCGAGAACGCCAAACCTGGGGAGATGTCCATGATCCAGGCCCAGCGTCTCCTCGACAGTCAGAAAGGGGATGAGAAGGCACTGGTGTTCCATTCGCGTGGAACCGGCAAGGAGTCCCGCGATGACCGCCGCCCCAACCGCCGCCCATGGTAAACTTCACACATTCTATGGACCGCCGACGGGTTGCTTTATGGACAGTGCTCGTTTCCTGGCTACTGGGGTTTTCCATCCTTGGCCAGAGCTTCACCGCCCAATGGGAGGCGGCTGAAACGGTTGCCGCAGGCGAGTCGGCAATGCTCCAACTCGTTTTCACCGACTGCGGCCAGGTTTCTCCGCCGACACTTCCCCCCATTGACAACGCGATTACCCAGTATGCAGGTCAGTCGCAGGAACTTCGTATCGTGAATGGAGTTCGGTCGTCTTCGGTGATTCATCGGTACTCCATTACACCCAAGGGTGCGGGGACGGTGACGATCCCTTCCCTTACCGTCACCGTGGAGGGTCAAAAACTGACCAGCCGTCCGCTCCGACTCCAGGTCGGAAAAGGATTTGATTCCTCCGAGATTGGGACCCTTTCCCTGGAGGTGCCCAAGTCCGATGTGTATGTGGGCGAGACCATTCCGGTCAGCATTCGGTTTCAGTTTCGGCACAACCCGGCCCGGCAGGAACCTCCGTCTCTGAAGATGGATGGCTTTTTGAGAGGTCGCCAGACCAGTCAGGAAGGGCACTCCGAAAACATCAACGGCGAGGCCATGGGAGTGGCCCGGTGGACCATGGCCATTACGGCAGTGAAGGCGGGAGATTTGGAGTTGGGCCCCGCCGAATTCCAAACGATTTACGTCTTCCAAAGCCGTCGGCGCCGGGGTGGGCCCTTCGATGATCCGTTTTTCGGCCAATTCCTTGGGGGGAATGAGCAGAGGCAGATTAATTTTCAGTCGGAGCCCGTGCGCTTGCATGTCATCCCGCCTCCAACAGCCGGACGTCCGCCGCAGTTCAATGGTGCGGTGGGGCGGTTCCGAATGGAAATCACTGCCAGCCCGACCAATGTCAGTGTGGGTGACCCTATCACAGTGAAGGTCAAAGTGACCGGTCGAGGCAGCTTTGATGGACTCAGCCTACCCGAACTTCCAGCAGACTCCGGTTTCCAAGCATATCCTGGAACCAATTCGTTTGAACCGTCCGATGCATTGGGTTTGGAAGGGGTGAAGTCCTTTGAACAGGTGCTGGTTCCGGAGCGCGCGACCCTTCGGGAACTGACGTTGCCACCGCTGGCCTATTGGGACCCTACGGCAAAGCGCTACGGACTGGCCGAGGGCCGGTCACTGCCGTTGAACGTTCGGCCCAGTTTAAACGCGGCCATCCCGGGCGGCCCATCACCTGCCGCCCTCTCGGGGACCAATCCGCCGCCTCAAAATCCCAATTCCGAGCTGCGACCCCTCAAGCCTGACCTCGGGAAGCTCGTTCAATGGACCGCCCCGGTCGTGACCCAAGGATGGTATTATGGAGCCGTGGCGTTCCCGCCATTGGCGGTCGTCGCGTTTTCAACCTTTCGTTGGTGGCAGCGGCGTCCAAAGGATTGTTCGGAGGACCTGTTGTCGAGGCGTCGGTCGGAAGTTCGGGCAAACCTTGAGGCGATGAAACGCTCCGCGGAATCCAGGCAAGCGGAAGATTGCTACCAGGCGGCGAACCGTGCCTTGCAGGAGCAGTTGGGTATCCTTCTTGGACAATTGGGAGGGGCTTATACCGAGGAGATTATTGAGACGGCGCTAGTCCCGAGAGGGTTGAAGGCTGAAGCCGCTGACTCTCTGCGGGACCTCTTCCATGCCTCGGCCCGAGCCCGGTTCGCTGGTGACCCCTCCGTTGTGGAATTGGACCGAATTTGTCAGGAAGCGGAACAGGCCGTCAGGGAATTGCAAAAGCTGGAGGGACGTCCATGAGTGGCTTGAAGCGATTCATCTTTGGATGCCTGATGGCATTTTCGGTGTTTCAGATTTCGGCGTCGGACTTGCAGTCCGATTTCGACCAGGCCAATCGGTCACTGGCTCAGGGCAAATTTGCCGAAGCCATCCGCCAGTATCAAGGCATCCTGAAATCTGGAAGCAGCGCTTCCCTCCATAACAACCTCGGTCTGGCATTTTTTCAAAGTGGTCAGATCGGACCAGCGGTAGCTCAATTTCGACTCGCCGAGCGCCTGTCCCCGCGAGATGGCGAGGTCAAAGCCAATTTGCGGCTGGCGCGGGCCAAAATCTCAAAGTCGATCACGGTCGATGGGATGGAAGGCCAGACATTGAGTTTGAACGAATGGGCGCTTCTTCCTCTCGGCGCCATTTGGATCGCCACAGGCTCCTGGCTCCTGAGTGTGATGAACCCGCGAACGGGCTCCATCCTGCGGGGCTATGCCTGGGGAGCCGGTGTCCTGTTTGTGATTTTGGGCGGCCTTGCCGCCCGGGCCGCAGTGGTCCGGTATCAAGAACCGGACTTGGTGGTTGTTCGGCCCGATGCCGCGCTTCGACAAAGTCCTTTTCCTGAGGCCAAGTCGATTCTCAATCTTGCTGAAGGGGCAGAGTTGCACATTGAAAATGTGCGCGGCGAATGGTTCCTGGTTCACGACCCCGCTTCGGATCGGAGCGGCTGGGTTCGACAGGATGTCGTCGAGCGGATACCCGTACGGTAGGTTTTTGGTGCCGGGCCCATTGCGGGAATAAGAGCGCGGTTGCCTTGAAAAGTAGCGCAGACATTCTTGTCTGCCGTACAGCCGACTTTCTGGTCGGCAGGACTGCACCCGGTCCAAATGGGCCTGTGTGTGGTCCATTGGCCTCGCCCGCGCAGTACAGGTTCGTCGGAACCGCTGCGGCTCTCCGGGAGCCGTATGCAGATTGAGAATCGCATCCACCGGTTCCCCAAAGCACTTGACCGCGCGTATTAATTCTTGAATTCTTACAACCAATAGACCAGAAAATTACTCTCCCAATGCCAAGAAAAGTCAAGCTAGCGCTTCAAGGGGGGGGTGCAAAGATCACCTCGATTCTGGCTGCGATGGAAGCGGTCGAGAAATTGGAAGAGAACGGAGAGATTGAGGTGACCGAGATCGCGGGGACTTCCGCCGGCGCGATTATCGCTGTCCTTTACGCGGGACGGTTCCTAAAGGGCAAGAAGAAACAGTATACACTGGAGGCCATACGAACATAATTGGCCGAGAAGGACGGTACTCTCGTCAAGCATCTAAGATTGCCCAATTCGAAGATAGGGTTGCTGAAACTCCTTTGGAAGGCCAGGAAAGCAGAACCATTCTGGGATGTAAAACCATTAAAAGATTACGTTCTTGAGAAGGTGGGAAGAGTTCCATTGAACGAATTGGGGATTCCAACCACCGTAACCTATTCAGATATCTCCGGCCTTTGCCTCCGCACGCCCGACGGAGAATCTCCGGCAGTCGAAGCTGCCTTCAAATCCGCCGGCCTACCGATTCTTTTCAACTTGTGGGAAAACAATGGGGATGCTCATGCCGACGGCGGGATTTGTGATAATCTTCCAGTTTCATATTTCGACCCCATGGTCGAAGGTGAGATCATCTGTTTTACCTTCCCTAAGATGGCCCCTAAGACAATTGGCAAGTTCGGAGAATATCTCGAGAAACTTGTCTCGACCGCGATCGATCACACCGTAGACCGTTCGCTGGCAGGGGTCGAATCATACCACGCCTTTGAGATACCCACAGACATCGAAACGTTTGAATTCGACACGGCATTCTCCAACAAGTTCCTTAGTTCTAAACCGGGAAGTAAATCGCAGGCAATCATGACAGCCACTCGAGAATTTTTCGGTAACCTCCAGAAGAAGTCAAAATTGCAAAACGACGAACAAGGCACGAATGAAATGGTTAAAAATATATTGCGTCGTATCGGAGAGGCGTTTGAAGTTGCGGAGTGGCGTCCCAAATACCGCATACATCAATTCAGATGGGAGATTGTTGCCGTTACTTTGAGGGAACCCAACAAGGATTGTATTCTGCGAGAAAAGATGATATTTTCTCCGTCGGGTGCGCCGATTCACTACATGATCACTAGCGCCACCGGCAAACCGACGTCCCAACCTCCAGGCGAGGCAGTTCGAGTTTATCGCCAAAACGACCAAGACACTTTAATCAAGTCCAATTCGATCGCTATGATTGACAAGGATGGTGATAGGGGGATTCTGACGGTCTTCTACAGCCCCCTCCTGGAGTCCGGTGGCGCGGAGAAATATCGTCAGGAATACGAGGAGACCAGGGCATTGGGACCCAATGATCTCGACCAAATGCGGTTTCTGCATCGTCAGGCGGTCGGGAAGATTGACCGACTGGAGTTTGTGCTGCAGGTCCCAAAAGAGCGACCGGGAGTACAGTTTTTACAGCGTGCAAATTCCCAAGGAGGACGCCAAATGAAGGAAGGAGAGCTTCCCCAACCCAAAGACGGCTACTATTGCATCGGTCACGTCTGGGAGGATACCGAGCCTTTACCTGAAAAGGCGTATGAAGTTCAAATCGTATCCCCCCGAATTCCTTGACATTCTCAATCCATGCGGCTAGGGATTGCTCATGTTCGATGGTAAAAAGTAAAAAAAATAGCCTCGCCAAAATTTAGGTCGGAGGCGTTTCAATTTGGGCGTGCAGAACACCGAGTTTGTGGATGAAAACGTCGGGCTTTGCTTAACCTGATGTTGTGATCTCCGATATATGGGGTAACGGAGAAGGTGGTTGGAGGTGTGAGAACTAGATACAGATGGGCTTCCCATTGCAGCCGTCCGTTCACTGTCGCTCTGATTTATCGGCCTGGGTGCCATTTGAATGTCCAGTTCTTTCTCGTGGTGGCGGCGGTCACAGAAGCTCGGGGCGGTTTTGGCGGCCATGCGGAGGGACCTTGAGGGTAGGGAGCCCGTCTCGCCACCCGCCGGGGTTGTGTCCTAACTTCCGACTAGGCTTGGGATTTCAAAAGGCGACAGGTGGTATCGGGGTTCAAGAGCCCATCCAGCAAGCTGAATTGAGCGGTGAACAGGTTAAGTACCATTCCCGTCGGTTCCCCATCCCCCAACTTTTGAGGCGAATCAGCCCTGTTGAGGGGAGCTGAACAATTATTTCCGAGTTCTGACAGCATTTGTTTTGGCACAGAACTGGCTTCGGAAGACTTGCCGGCCGGGTGGCCGGTTCAGTTAGGGTCGTTGGGGTCGAAACGCCGTCCGTCGTTCGACGGGCGGCGTTTCTTTCGGAGGTTTTCCACTTCCCGACTCCGCATTAGGCTGGTCCGGTCAATGCGGGTTATTCTCCATCTCGATATGGACGCCTTCTATGCTTCCGTGGAGCAGCGGGACCGTCCGGAATTGCGCGGCCTTCCCGTGATCGTGGGCTCTCCCCCGGATCGTCGCGGAGTGGTCTGCGCCGCCAGCTATGAGGCTCGCAAGTTTGGTGTTCGTTCCGCCATGCCCAGCCGGACGGCAGCCCGCCTCTGTCCCAATGGAATTTTCCTTTCACCGCGCATGGACCGCTACCGCGAGGAATCCCAACGGATTTTTCAGGTGGTCGCGACCACCGGAGTTCTGGTCGAACAGGTTTCCGTCGACGAAGCCTACCTCGACGCAACCGAATGGGTCTGTGCATCGCACGTCAACGATCCCGATCCGTTGCAGACGGCGATGCCCCTGGCCGCGTCCCTGAAACGGGATATCCGTGAACAGCGCGGGTTGACGGCCAGCGTCGGCATCGCCTCCAACAAGTTGCTGGCGAAGCTGGCGAGCGATTTCAAGAAGCCCGACGGACTGACATTGGTACCCGAGGAAACCAAAGTGCAATTCCTTCGCCCGCTTCCGTGCCGTGCTTTGCATGGCGTGGGACGGGTCACGGCTGAAGTTCTTTCCCAGGCCGGCCTGCAAACTGTTGGCGATATTCAGGATTACGCTGGGGATCTCCGTCCACTCCTGGGGTCATTTGGTCCGGTCTTGAAACGATTCTCGATGGGCATCGATGATCGCGCTCTTGAGTTGGGCGGGGAGGCCAAGAGCATCAGCAGCGAAAACACCTTTCTCCAGGATACCTCGGACCGACCTGTACTCCGAGCCTGTCTGCGGGAACAAGCGACCGATATTGCCGCCAAGCTGCTGCAGAGTCGGCTTGGTGCCCGAACCGTTCAGGTCAAGGTGCGCTACGCCGATTTTAAAACCCTCACTCGTCAATTCAGCGTCGAAGACCCCGTGGTGGAGGCAGGCGAAATCTATCGGCTGGGATGCTGGCTTCTCGGACGCGACCAACTCGTCCGCCGTCCCCTGCGTCTCCTTGGCTTGGGCGTCAGTGGCCTGGCACCGCTGGAGGGGCGTCAACTCACCCTGCCATTTCCAGCGCCGACGTTGCGCACCGCTTCGGGACGTTGACCTGCGTCGAGGCCCCGTTTTAGTGAGGGGATCGCCGGCCCGCCACGTGGGCAGGTGGATGCACTCGGGTTTTTTCATCCGACTTGCCGACAGGAAATTGCGGGCCAACTATACCGTGTCGTTTCGACTTTTTGCTTTGCTACCCATTGTATCGATCACTGAGCCGGTTGCCCCTGGCATCTGGCGCTGGTCTGCCTTCTCGCAGCATCACCGAGTGGACCTGGCCAGCCATCTGGTCTGGGACGGCAGGAACTGTTTGGTTTTTGATCCATTGCCGCTCTCGGAGTCCATTTGGTCGGCGTGGCCAATCGACCCGAAACCCGGCTGGCTGATCATCACCAACGAAAATCACGAACGGGACTATCAAGCCTGGACGCAACGATTCCCTTCTGCCGTCGGTATCGTATCGCCCTTGGAATCCGCCGAAAACTCGCGTCAGGCGCTTCCCTGGGATTGGGTGCGCTTCAACCTTACCGGCGGGGCAGGGGGCGAAACGGCGTTTTATTGTTCTATACTCGACCTCATGGTTTTTGGGGATGCCGTGGTGAATCTGCCAGGAAGGGGATTGGAGCTCTTGCCGGAGAAATACTGCCGGGACTCTGCACTCTTGCGAAACTCCCTGAGGAAGCTACCCCGATTTGGCCGGGCGTTGCTCGCCCATGGCGAACCCCTTCTGGAGCGGGCTTCCGAGCGCATCCAGGCACTCCTCCAACCCTCCGAATAGTCGCTTTGCTCCCGTCCTTACGATGTGAGTATAACTAATGGAACAAGAGCAACATCGGTAGGGCGAGCCTCCCGGCGAGCCGCAGGCGGTCCAAATCACGCCTACCTCGAAAGTGAAACCTTGCCGCGGACCCGTGAGCCCCGTTTTGCCCCAAACAATCGTCACCAGAAACCCAACTCTTCAAGATTGCGTCCCAAGCCCGGGCAGATTGGAGTTGAGCCATGCCGAAACCGATACTGGTCACTGCGGGGTTGATTTCTGTGGTCTTGCTTCTGGCTCTGGCTGCGCTGCAAATCCATCAGAGCAGTCAGGCGCGTGAACAGGCCGAAGCGGCCCTGCGTCAGGCACTGGCAGACGCCGAGGCATTTCGGGCAACCAATTCGGTTCTGGCAGGGGAGGTTTCGACGCTTCAGGAGCAATCGACCCAACTGGAAGCAAGACTCACCGAGGCGTCCCAAGCCCGAGATGGGATGTTACAGAAGATGCAGTCCGAGCTGGAATCTAAGGACATCACCATCACCGAGCTCCAGGGCAAGTTGACAGTGAACATTCTCGATCGGGTGCTCTTTGATTCCGGACAGGCAACCCTCAAAATGGAAGGCCAAGCCGTCTTGCTCAAGGTAGCTCAAGTCCTCTCGCAATACCCGAAGCGATCCATCCAAGTGGTGGGTCACACCGATAATGTTCCCATCCGCGTCCGGACTGTTGAGGGGTTTACCGATAACTGGTCGCTCTCGGCAGGTCGAGCCCTGGCTGCTGTCCGGTTTCTGGTCGACCAGGCGAAGGTGGACCCGCGCCGCTTGAGTGCCGTGGGCTGTGGGGAATTCAAGCCGGTGGCGGACAATTCCACGGTTGAAGGCCGGTCGCGAAACCGTCGGATTGCCGTGGTGGTTCTTCCGGAGGAATGGGTGGGAAGCGATGCGGGTGCCGGTGCCACAGGCCGGACCACCAATTCGGCTCCTGGTAAAGTCCTCGGCACTCCGACCAACGCCGTTCCAATCAAAGGCGGTGACCCTGCCGCTGCGTCACCCAAGGAGGGTGGCGCTGTTCCGTGAAACGCCTTTGTGTGTATTGCGGTGCAAGTGCCGCTGGCCCGATCTATCGCGATGCGGCGCGTGACCTGGCCCAGGGCTTGGTGTCGAGCGGTTGGGGGTTGGTCTATGGCGGTGCCAGCGTCGGCTTGATGGGGGTGGTGGCCGACGAGGTCCTTGCCGCGGGCGGCTCCGTGGTGGGTGTGATTCCACGTTCGCTTCAGGATCGTGAAATCGCTCACCGTGGTTTGAGCGAGTTGCATGTCACGGAGGATATGCACGAACGCAAGGCATTGATGGTCTCGCTGTCGGACGCCTTTGTAGCCCTGCCGGGAGGTTGGGGAACCTTGGATGAACTGTGTGAAATCATCACCTGGCGGCAGTTGTCGCTCCACCAAAAGCCGTGTGGAATTCTCAACACCGCAGGATTTTACGATGCTTTTTTCCAGCACCTGGACCGGATGGATGCCGACGGGTTTTCCCGATTCAATTACCGGCGGGAGTTGGTCGTGACGGATTCTCCCCAGGAGGTGCTCCGGCAATTGATTCAACCGGGCCAGCCTGGGTAGTCTCCTGCCGGGCCCATTTCGGCGTGATTGCAGTTCGTAGCGCAGACATTCTTTCTCTGTGCTCTCTAAGCTCTCTGTGGTTGATCCTCAGGGTAGTGAGCAATAGTTCAACCGCTGAGGGCGCAGGGAACCACTCGATTTCAATGAGGTTTGTTGGAGTCGCAGGGGCGGGCGAAAAGCTGATATTTGGAAGCATCCCACCCGTGGCGCTCCTGGGTCAGGCCGGGGATAACTTGCGGGGCGGGCGTGGCACGGACCGCCGCGGCTCGGACGGAGCCTCGCCCTACCGATGTGACTTTGATTCAATAGGTTACAGATGAATCGACCGGGGAGGAGAAACGCTGTTATTTGGCAGTTCAGTCCACCACCTCCTCGGTGGCGACCGTCTCATCCTTTCCGGCCTTGTATCGCGAAATTTCCGGAATCAACAACAGAGTCGCGGCAATAATCAGGATGGCACTGAACCAGCCAAGGGTGGGCGGTGGGTAATGTTGGACCATTTGGAAGGCGGTCATCGGTGCGAGAACACCGCGAATACCGGTAAGGAACGTGTGAACGCTCATGTAGTCGGCCACGCGGCCGGGCGGGGCAAACTTGGTGACCCAGAGCCCCCAGGCAACGTCGCCGCCGGCGCTGGAGACGCCGAAAGTAATCGCGCCCAGGATCAGGCCCAGTTGCGAATCACTGGTAAAGAAGGCGAAGATGCCAACGGCAAATCCAAAGTTGAGGGCCATCCGAAGGATGAAAAAGTTCACCCGGTCGAACAGGAAACCCCAGACCGGGTTCATCACCAGGCGGGCCAGATTTGGGATAACGGTCGTGTACAGGGCGATTTGAACGGCCGACTTGGCCAGTCCATATCGGGGGTTCCCCAGATATTCCACCCGCATCGGGATCATCATCAGGTTGGCGAAACCCATCAGCATCCAGACGATGAGGGTTTGCCGAAACACCCGATCTTGACGAATAAAGTGAAGTGCATGGAGCGGATGAGCACCGGTTGCGTCGGGTAGGGGATTGGACGGGATACGCCGGACCAGGAATCCGGCGACGGCAAACGCAAGACCAAACCCGGCAAGGACAACGGGGTAGGCTTTGATGTCCCAATCCAGCAGTCGCCCCGCCACCCAGCCACACGACATCGCCCCGGTGATTCGGAACATGATCGACATGGCATACAGCCGCCCCCGTCGATCTGCCGGGTAGTTGTCCTGATACACATGGGTCATCAGGGGAACGATTCCCCAGTTGGCGGCCATCCCGAAGACCGCCGCCGGGATGTACACCCAAACCGAGTCGATGGAGGCCATGAGTCCACAGCAGAGGGCACCCGCAAAGAGGATTTGGGAGGCCAGCCGCGAGGTGGGGACCTGGCGGCGGGCGGCCCAGGACACGGCCAGCGGTGACAAAAGGAGGCCAACACTACTACCGGATGCCACCCAACCTTTTGAGACCGCACCCAACTCGAGGTGTTTGACGGCAATGAGCAGCAGAAAGGTGGTTGCCGCCGACTCGAGAACACCCGAGCAAAACATCCGTCCGCAATCCAATCGGAAGGTGGCGCCAGTTCGCTCGGTAGCTGTCATCAACGCGGATTTGAGGGGAGCGGAGCCCGGGAACCAAGCAATTTGGAGCGGGCCTTACCTGGGGTCCTGTCAAAACCGGCTTGCCCGGAGCCGTCATTTGGAACGAGAGTGAGAAGTCCAGCACGTCTATGAGCCGCATCTACAATAATATCGTTGAAACCGTTGGTCACACTCCCCTGGTTCGGTTGAACAAGGTCACCGCCGGTTTAAACGCGACCATCCTTTTGAAGTGCGAGTTTTTCAATCCGTTGGGATCTGTCAAAGACCGGATTGGCATGGCCATGATCGACGACGCCGAAAAGCAGGGAGTCATCGATCACGGGACCACCATCGTTGAACCGACCAGCGGTAATACCGGCATTGCGCTGGCATTTGTCTGTGCGGCAAAAGGCTACAAGCTGGTGTTGACCATGCCCGAGACCATGTCGGTGGAACGCCGGGTCCTTTTGGCCATGCTGGGGGCTAAATTGGTCCTGACTCCGGGAGCTGAAGGGATGCGGGGAGCCATCGCCCGTGCCGAGCAGATTGCCCGGGAGACCCCCAATTCGTGGATTCCCCAGCAGTTTGAAAATCCAGCGAATCCGGCCATCCATGTGGCGACGACGGCGGAGGAAATCTGGGCCGACACGGATGGCAACGTCGATTTTGTGGTGGCGGCGGTGGGAACCGGGGGATCGATCACCGGCATCTATGAAGGAATCAAACCCCGCAAGCCATCGTTTCAGGCCATTGCGGTGGAACCCAAGGATTCCCCGGTCATCACGCAGACCTTGAAAGGGGAACCGGTAAAGCCTGGTCCGCACAAAATTCAGGGAACTGGAGCCGGATTTGTTCCAAAAAACCTTCACCTGAACGATTCGCACGGAGTGTCGCAGATTCACGAGACGGTCCAGGTGTCCAACGACGACGCCTTCGCCATGGCCCGCCGTCTGGCCAAGGAAGAGGGATTGCTGGTGGGCATTTCTTCGGGAGCCAACGTGTGGGCGGCCATCGAGGTGGCCAAGCGACCCGAGAATGCCGGAAAGACCATTGTCACCATCGCCTGCTCAACCGGTGAGCGTTACCTGTCCACGGCGCTGGCGGCAGAGGCCCGGGCCGAAGTCGGAGGCTGAGATTTCATTGGTTTTCCAGCATCTTGGCCACACAGCACCCTGAAGCGGTGGTTGGATCCGTTTCAACCCTCGGGTTGACAAAGGCCAGTTACCGCTTTGCGGACAAAGATTCCCCCTTATACTGACCGGGCATGAATGCCGTTGCCACCGTGACGCTGACTCGCGACTGCGAGGCCGTACAAATCCCCGCAGGTCATACCATCACTCTGCCGGCGGGCACCGAAGTGGATATCACTCAAACGCTTGGGGGAACCTATACGGTTCATGCCGTGGGGGGGCTCTACCGGATTTCCGGCAAGGACGCCGATGCCTTGGGCCGTGTTGCGGAGCCAGGGGCGGTGGGTTCAAAGACCTACCCGGACGAAGGGGTGGACGTCAGTGAGCAAATGATCTGGGACACCCTTCGGACCTGCTATGATCCCGAGATTCCGGTCAACATTGTCGACTTGGGCCTGGTCTACGACCTCGGGTTGGAGGATTTGCCCAATCGGTCCAAGAAGGTCTTCGTGAAGATGACCTTGACTGCTCCCGGATGCGGCATGGGAGCCACCATCGCCGGCGATGCCCAGCAGAAAATCTTGGGCCTTCCCGGTGTCGAAGACGCAAGTGTCGAGATTGTCTGGGACCCACCCTGGCATCAAAGCATGATCACTGTGGAAGGGCGTCGCCTTCTTGGTATTGAGTAATCTCAGTCGCCGATGGCAGGGAAGCGGTCTTCGTTTCCTTTCCGGATTCCATCGTTCTTCGATTTTTTAGAAGCCGTCCCTAAATCCTGTCAGTTTCCAACCTCCGGTTTTCCCTCACGATTGCCCCTGTTCTCGTTCTATGTCGGACCCGAAATCTACCGAGCTGATGGAAAAGATTGTCAGCCTGAGCAAGCGTCGCGGCTTTATTTACCCGTCGTCGGAAGTCTACGGCGGTATCAATGGCTTCTGGGACTACGGTCCGCTTGGCGCTGAACTGAAGCGCAACGTCAAGGACCTCTGGTGGCGGTCCATGGTCCATTACCGGGATGACGTGGTCGGGCTCGAAGCCACCATCATCATGCATCCGTTGATCTGGAAGGCATCAGGGCACTTGGACACCTTCAGCGATCCGATGAGCACCTGCCGCCAGTGCAAAAAGCTCGTTCGCTCGGACCAGGCTCGCGAGATGGTGGAGGACGCCGACTGGTTTCAGGAACTCCAGCGCTTTTACCAACAGGCGACACAGTCCAGTCCGGTGGCAGTCTCCGCCGAGTCGTTGGAGAAACTGGCTCAGGCGACCCGAAAGCATGCTCCCAGCCTGGCCCTGGTCCGCGCCCGCGAAGCGGTCACCGCCCGGCTTCTTGCCTCGGCCGCCAACAACGGTCCCGATTGGGCCGACGAAAACCAATTTATCCGGTCGGTGAGCACCGAAAATGCGGCGGCGGGTTTGACGCACTTTCCGTGTCCGCATTGTGGTGGTGAACTGACCGAGCCTCGTCCGTTCAACCTCATGTTCAAGACCCATTACGGGCCGGTTGAGAGCGATGACAATGTCTGCTATCTCCGTCCGGAGACGGCGCAGGCCATTTTCGTCCAATTCAAGAACGTCTTTGAGACCTCGCGACAGAAGCTTCCCTTTGGCATCGCACAGGTGGGCAAGGCCTTCCGTAATGAGGTCACTCCCCGGAATTTCACCTTCCGCTCACGTGAGTTTGAGCAAATGGAGCTCGAGTTTTTCATCAAGCCGGACGAGGCCGTGGCCGCTTTGGCGGGAGGGGTGGCGTCGGCGAGTGATGGAGCCTGGCAGGGGACGCCCCAGCCGGACTGGGGCTGGGAGGTCTGGCATAAGTACTGGGTGGAGCAGCGAGTCCGATTTTACGAGAGTATCGGTTTGGCGCGTGAGGATTTTGTCGAGTATTGGCAGAAGCCAGACGAACTGGCCCATTACGCCCGGGCGACGGTCGACATCCTTTTCCGGTTTCCCTTCGGTGTTCAGGAACTGGAGGGCATCGCCGCACGGGGCGATTTCGACCTGACCCAACATCAAAAATTCTCTGGGAAATCGACTGAAGTCTTTGATGAGGAGCTTCGTTCAGCTTGGGCCATACTGGACGAGCCAACCCGGACCGCGTTAAGAGCCCGGCATGAGTCTTCCTTGAAGGAGTCTCTCCTTAAAAAGGGAATCGCGGGAGATGAAGCCACTGCACAAGCGGCAGCCGCGTCTCAGGCATATTTCGAGAAGTTGGCCAAGGGTCACTACGTCCCTCACGTGATTGAACCTTCGGCAGGCGTCGACCGTCTCATCCTGGCCCTGCTGTGCAAGGCCTACCGTGAAGTCGTCTCTACCGATGAAAAGGGAAAGACCGAAACGCGGGTGGTCCTTCAGTTTCACCCCCGGATTGCCCCGATTAAAGTGGGGGTTTTTCCGTTGCTGAAGAACAAACCCGAATTGGTGGCCAAGGCGCTGGCCGTTCGGGATCTACTCCGGCCTCACATGACCGTGTTTTACGATGAATCCGGTGCCATTGGCCGACGCTATGCCCGTCAGGACGAGGCGGGGACGCCGTTCGGTGTGACCATCGATTTTGATACCTTGGGTGAAAAGCCGGAACTGGCGGACACCGTGACCTTGCGTCATCGCGATGACGGTCGGCAGGAACGCCTTCCCATAGCCGAACTGCTTCCGCGTCTTTTGCCGCTCATTCGCTAAGCATGACTGAACTGCCACCACGGACGGCCGGTTTGTACGGCATCATCTTTTACAAGCTGATCAAGGGCATTTTGTTCCTCGCACTGGGGCTGGGAATTTACACGCTCACCGACAACAATCTGCCGGAGGATTTCCGCAATATTGTCCAGCAGCTGCACATGGATCCGGAGAATGAGTGGTTCCAGGAATTGGAGCAACAGCTGGCCAAAGTCACGCCCGGCCAATTGATCAAGCTGGCTTCCGGTAGTTTGCTGTACAGCCTGCCCTCTCTCATCGAGACGGTCGGGCTTTTCTACCGGTGGTCTTGGGCCGGATGGATGGCGATCGTCGAAAGTTCCTTCTTCATTCCCATTGAAATCTACGAATTGGGGCACCACTTCAACGTGGTACTGCTGGTCTTGACCATCATCAACGTGGCCATTGTCTGGTACCTTTACAGGAACCGGGAACGCCTGTTTCCACACCACCGTCCACAGGGGAAAGTGACCGCAACCCGGGCGGCGTGAAGAGCAGGGACTATTTCCACGCAGCACCGCCCGGAAAGGCGAACTCCGTTCGGCTTTTGGGCAATATCTCGGTACTGTAGCCGGGCAGGGTCGGGGCAAGGTATCGTCCGCGACGCATGCGACAGGGATCGACGAAGTGTTCATGAAGGTGATCGACGAATTCGCACACACGTCCCTCCCAATCGCCGCTAATGGAAATGTAGTCGATCATGGACAGATGCTGGACGAATTCACACAGGCCCACCCCTCCGGCATGAGGACACACTGGAACTCCGTAATGGGCCGCCAACAGAAGGACGGCCAGATTCTCGTTCACTCCCCCCAGTCGACATGAATCGATTTGGCAGAAAGAAATGGCCTTCGCCGCCAGCAGTTGCTTGAAGAGGATGCGGTTCATCCCGTGCTCTCCAGTGGCCACCCCAATCCCCAACGGTTCCATCGCCCGGGCGATGGCGGCATGGCCAAGGATGTCATCGGGTGAAGTGGGTTCCTCAATCCACCACGGTTTGAATTCTGCCAACTCTTTCATCCAGGCAATGGCCTGTGGCACCTCCCAAACCTGGTTCGCATCCACCATGAGCTTTCGATCCCAGCCAATCTCCTCGCGAATGATGGCCAGTCGTCGACGGTCATCCGCCAGATCGCGACCCACCTTGACCTTGATGTGGTTCCAACCCTCCGCGACCGCCTCCTGGCAAAGCCGTCGAATCTTGTCGTCGGGATAACCGAGCCAACCAGCGCTCGTCGTATAGGCGGGATATCCCTCCGCTTCGAGTCGGGCGATGCGTTCCTGTTTTCCGGGCTCAAGTCGCCGCAGAATGGCCAGGGCCTCGTCTGGGGTCAGGGCATCGGTCAGATATCGAAAATCGACGCAACGGACCAATTCCTCGGACGACATGTTGGCCAGCAGTCGCCACAGCGGCAGGCCCTCCGATTTGGCATACAGGTCCCACCAGGCATTGACAATGGCGCCCAAGGCCAAGTGCATTGCCCCCTTGTCCGGGCCAATCCACCGCAATTGGGAATCATTGGTCAAATGCCGCCATTCGGCCCCGGGATTCGCTGCAAAGTTCTCCAGGGTTCGCCCGACGATGAGGTGTTCGTGTGCCCGGATGGCACTCAAGACCACCTCGTTCCCGCGTCCGATGGTGAAACTCAAGCCATGCCCCTCCCGTCCGTCGTCGGTATGCAGTACGACATAGGCGGCGGAATAGTCCGGGTCCGGGTTCATGGCATCCGAACCATCTTTTTCGCGCGAGGTGGGAAACCGAATGTCTTCAATGCTGAGGCGTGTGACGCGGGGCATGGGATAATTCTGGCACGGTTGCGCTTCGGAGGGAATAGCGACCGAAAGGCTGTCGCCAAAATCCAAAATCCTGCTCACCTTTCCGACATGAAACGATTCTGGTGGCTGGGATGGTTCCTCCTCTGTGTGGCCCGGGGCGGTGACTGGCATCCTCTATTCGATGGCAAGACGTTGGCCGGATGGTCACCCACCCGGTTCGGCGGGGCCGGTGAGGTTGAAATCGTGGATGGGTCCATCGTCCTCCACCAAGGAATTTTGACCGGGGTCAATTTCACCAATGCGGTTCCCACCTCGGATTATGAAATCGAGTTGGAAGCCCGACGGACCTCCGGTCTGGACTTTTTTTGCGGTTTGACCTTCCCGGTCGGGGAATCGTTTGCCTCGTGGATTGTCGGAGGATGGGGCGGGGCGGTGGTTGGCATCTCGAGCTTGGACGGCGCAGATGCCTCGCACAACGCCACCACCAAGTACCGTCGTTTTGAGACGGATCGTTGGTATCGACTCCGGCTGACGGTGACGACGAATCGCCTCGAAGCAGCCATTGATGGGGAACTGGTGATCCAGGCCGATATTCACGGGGTCAAGGTCAGCCTGCGGCCAGGCGAAATTGAATTGAGCAAGCCCCTTGGCATCGCCGCCTGGAATACCACCTCGGAACTTCGCAACATTCGCATTCGGACCCTCGATGCGGTTTCCGAAACCAAGCCCACGGCCGTGGCCATTCCAGCAGGACCGACGATTCCTGCGGAACTCCAGTCAACCGCCACCCGGCTTTTTTCCGCCGTGACCAACTCGCCGTCGGCCTATGACCACCTGGCCCAATTGTGCGACCAATTCGGACCCCGGTTTTCCGGAAGCACGAATCTGGAGGCCGCCATCGACTGGCTCCTTGCCCAAATGAAGGCCGACGGGTTGGAAAACGTGCATGGCGAGACGGTGACCGTACCTCATTGGGTGCGAGGGGAGGAATCAGCAGAGATGCTGGCTCCACGTCACGAAAATCTGGTGGTCCTGGGCTTGGGCGGAACCATTGCGACTCCGCCCGAAGGGATCACCGCCCCGGTTTTGGTGGTGACCAATTTTGCTGAATTGCAGGAACGGACCAGTGAGGCCCGGGGCCGAATCGTGGTATTCGAGGCCCCCTACACCGACTACGGAACCACCGTGCGGTACCGATATTCCGGTGCCGCCGAGGCGGCCAAAGCCGGTGCCGTGGCCAGCCTGATTCGAAGTGTGACGCCGTTTTCCTTGAAATCACCCCACACTGGCATGATGGCGTACGACTCCAATTTCCCGGCCATTCCCCACGGAGCCTTGGCTCCCGAAGACTCCGCCCGTCTGGCCCGCTGGCAGGCCCGGGGAGAACGTCCGGTGGTTCGACTGAAACTGGCGGGCCACCTGGAACCACCGACGACCTCCCGCAACGTCATTGCCGAGGTTCGGGGACGCGAACATCCGGAGGAAGTGGTGGTCGTGGGTGGCCATATCGATTCGTGGGATGTCGGCCAGGGAGCCCAGGATGACGGCGGCAATTGCATGGCGGCTTGGGAAGTTCTGAGAGTCATCAAGAAGTTGGGCATCCAACCGAGACGAACTATTCGTCTGGTTCTGTGGACCAACGAGGAAAATGGAACTGCTGGTGCCCGCGGATACCGCGATGCTCATCGGGAGGAACTGGCCAACCACGTGGCGGCCATCGAAGCTGACAGTGGCGTGTTTTATCCTTCAGGCTTTGGATTTACCGGCAGTGAAGCAGGAGGACGCGTGATTCGCTCCATCACTCGATTCCTGTCGACCTTGAACGGCGCGGGAGAATTCGCATTGGGCGCCGGCGAGACGGACATCGCTCCCCTCATTGAGGGGGGCGTTCCGCAACTGGGTCTCCGATTGAAGCCCAATCACTACTTTTGGTACCACCACACGGCGGCGGATACCGTCGACAAGGTCGATCCCTCCGACCTCCAGCAAGTCGGAGGGACCTTGGCCGTCATGACCTATCTGCTGGCCGATTTGCCCGACCGGCTGCCGCGGTAACGTGGTCCGTTCGTCTACCGTTCGCGTTCCAGGAGGTAGCGGGCCAGCGCCTCCAGGGCTGTCGCACGACCATTGAAAACCTCGAGTGAGGCATAGGCCTTCCGGGTCAGGTCGGCAGCAATCTTTTTCGACTTCTCCAGTCCCACCAACCGGGGATAGGTCGCTTTCTGGGCGTCGACATCCTTCCCAGCCGTTTTGCCCAGCACGGCGGACGATTGGGTGACGTCGAGAATGTCGTCAATGACCTGAAAGGCGAGACCGACATGGGTTCCAAAATCGGTCAGGGCGGACAACTGCCGGGGAGTGCAGTTGGCGCTCATACCCCCGAATCGCACCGAGGCGCATAAGAGTGCGCTGGTTTTGCGCTCATGGATGTAGCGCAATTGGGACACCGGAATGTCCTTTCCTTCAGCTTCCAGATCGGCGACCTGGCCGGCGATCAGTTGTCGCGAACCGCTGGCCACCGCCAGCTCGAGAATGAGGTCCCGGTGGGAATAGCGCGGCCAGCTTTTGGCCCCGGCCACCAACTCAAACGCGACGGTCAGGAGGGCGTCGCCGGCCAATACCGCGATGCCTTCTCCAAACACCTTGTGGTTGGTCGGCTTACCCCGGCGAAAATCGTCATCGTCCATCGCCGGAAGATCGTCGTGGATCAACGAATAGGTGTGGATGCATTCCACGGCGCAGGCCAGCGGCAGCGCTGGTTCGTCCGTTCCGCCGCATGCCTCCGCTGCCGCCAGGACCAGGGCCGGACGCATTCGCTTTCCACCCGCGAAGATGGAGTAGCGCATTGCCTGATGGATGGTGGCCGGCTTGGCCGAGGCTTTGGGCAGTAATTGATTTAGGGAACGGTCCACCCGGCTGGTTTTATCGGTCAGCCATTGGGACAAGTCGAAAGATGACGGCGCCATCAGCCCATCCTGTTCAAGATTTTGTCCGATGGCCAAGCCTGAACCACACGGGATGACTTGGTTTGCCGGGCTCGGGTTCATCCCGAACCCACCGGCCATCGGAAATGGCGGAATGGAACGCCGAAGTGGAAGCGGCATCCTGCCGCTTTGCTTTTGGGGATGGGCGCGGTTCCAATCGTCGGAGCCTGGGTCCTGCGGACGGCCAATTGGCCTCACCGATTCGGCTGGTATTCAGTAGCCGAGATTACTGAGGCGTAGGGCCAATGGTAGGGCGAACCTCCTGGTGAGCCGTGGCGGTTCGGATCGCCTTCGACGGCACCCGCAGCCCGAGCAACTCCACCCTGGCATTCTGCATCACCCTCAGTCGATTCACTGGTCACGTCGTCGGATAAGGCTTTTCGGCCCCGCTTGAGCTGTTTTAGGGTAACGTTCTTGAGCAAGAAGTCCCCGCGCATCGCTGAATTGCTGGCCGATCTTCCCGCCAGTGAGTATGATCCCCACTACATCGGGTACTTTGTCTGCTTCAACCGGCAGCTGTATTTTGAGGCACACGATGTTCTGGAACAGCTGTGGCTGGCGGGCGGCAAGGCGGCTCCCAACTATGCCTTTTTCAAGGGCCTCATCCAGTTGGCCGGTGCCTTTGTCCATCTCCAGAAGGGCCGCCTGGGTCCGGCGGTCGCGCTCTTCCGTCTGACCGAGGCCAACCTATCTCTCTACCCACCGACGCACGCGGGCTTGGTGCTACCGGACATTCTCCGCCTGGTGCACCAGTGGCGCAATTGGGTCGAGGCCGATGGATTCAACGTCAACCCGCTGGAGACCCAACCCGCCCCACGGTTGCTTCTCAATGGAGTGGCCCTAGTCTGATACCTCGGAAAAATGAACAAGACACTTCCCCGGAGTGGCACGAGCTCCCGGTTTGACGGAATCGAGACAACCGACTCCTTGCCCGCCGAATCGGGAACGAAATCTGTTCCATTATTTACAAGCTCCAGAGAGCTCCGGATATCGGGACAGTATTCCCCGGACGCCGAGGCGGTGGTCTATGAAGGAGATTGCCTGCGGTTGCTGGATTCAATTCCGGCTGCTGCGATTGATCTGGTCGTAACCTCGCCACCCTACAATCTCGGCAAATCCTATGAGCGGCGGCAGTCGCTCACGTCCTACCTCGATGGACAGAAAAAGGTCATCCGCGAATGCCATCGTGTGCTCAAGTCGTCGGGCAGCATTTGCTGGCAGGTTGGAAATTTCGTCGAAGATGGTGCCATTGTTCCATTGGACATTGTTCTTTACCCTGTCTTTGCGGAATTGGGCTTCCGGCTTCGGAACCGTGTCATCTGGCATTTTGAGCACGGCCTGCACTGCACCCGGCGGCTGTCTGGACGTTATGAAACCATTCTTTGGTTTACCAAGAGCGAGGATTACACCTTCGAATTAGACGCGATCCGCGTACCGCAAAAATATCCGGGAAAGAAACACTTCAAGGGTCCGCGGGCTGGGCAGTTTTCATGCAATCCGTTGGGGAAAAATCCAGGCGACCTTTGGACGATTCCCAATGTGAAGAGCAATCACGTCGAGAAAACAGTCCATCCCTGCCAGTTTCCCGTGGAATTGATCGAGCGCCTGGTCTTGTCGTTGACCCGGGAGGGTGATGTTGTCCTCGACCCGTACCTGGGTGTCGGAACCTCGGTGATTGCGGCTATTCGACACGGTCGCAGAGGGTTCGGTGCTGAGATTGCCCCCCAATATTCGGCATTAGCACGGGAGCGTATTGCTTCAGCGGCGAATGGGACGTTAGAAGTTCGCCCCATGAATCGTCCAGTCTTCGACCCCAAAGACGCTGGTAAAAAATTGACGACATCGCCCTGGGATAGCGAGCCTATTGACGACGCACAGCAGGTACTGCTGGAAAAATCCAACGGAAAAGTTCGACGCAAATGAAAGCCAGCGAGGTCTATTCCCATTTGAACGGACTGGAGTATTTGATGGTTCACAAGAGGCCCCTTTGGGATGGAGTCCTCCGTGTTATTGGTGATGTTGACGCAGGAGGTTGCCGAACGAAGCAGAGTAAGGAGAAGGGGATGGAGGGGAAAATGCTGTTCAGCCCGATAGACATGAATAGTGAATTCTCTCGACGACTGGGTGCAGACGGCTGGCGAGAAGAGCGAATTACTTATTGGGTCACCAAGAATGAGCGGTTGATTCGTCGAACGATTTCTTTGGAAGCGCCTATCCAGAAATCGGAAATCGAGGCCGCCGGTGAGACTCCGATTATGAGTTATAATCAGACAGACTTCGTCAAGGAACGGGTCGCCTTGGAGGTTCAGTTCGGAAAATACGCTTTTGTTTCCTACGATTTGTTTGTCAAGCACCTGGCATTCTATGTTCGCGACCAGATCGATGTGGGAATTGAAATCCTACCCATGAAGAGCCTCCAGCGCGAAATGTCCTCCGGGCCTGGCTACTACGAGGGAGAGCTTTACAATATCATTCGAAACGGTCGTGGGGTACCCGCCGTACCCCTGGTTGTGATTGGGGTCTCGGCATAGTGGCTCATGCCAAAGCCCTCCCAAGTCGTGAAGAGTGATATTCCGTCCCACTCGGTCGACGCCTCTCCTCTGTTTGGTGCCCATTTTTCCATTCGCGAGGACGGTGAAATCGAGGTGCCCGGGGGAAAACCTTTGTCCAACACCACATTGCCTCGGCTTGCCTTTCGCGACGAGGAGCGTGGGGTCTGCATTTACCATGCAGATTCGCTGGAACTTCTCGCGGGATTGGCCGCTCAGTATCCCGAGGGTCGGTTTGATTGTATTTTCGCTGATCCACCCTACTTCTTATCGAACGGCGGCGTGACCTGCCACGGTGGAAAAATGGTTGTGGTGGACAAGGGCGACTGGGACAAATCCCGCAGTCCGGAACTCAATCATGAGTTTAATCTGGAATGGCTTCGCCGCTGTCAGCGGGTTCTCAAACCCAACGGAACCATCTGGGTCAGCGGCACGCTGCACGTGATCTTCTCCATCGGCTATGCCATGCAGCAGCTCGGATTGAAGATTCTCAACAACATCACCTGGGAGAAACCCAATCCGCCCCCCAATCTCTCCTGCCGCTACTTCACGCACTCCACTGAAACCGTTCTCTGGGCGGCTAAGAACGAGAAAAGTCGGCACGTTTTCAACTACGATCTGATGCGGGAAACGAATGGGGGCAAGCAGATGAAAACCGTCTGGCGGATGACTGCACCCGGCGCGGATGAAAAGATCGAGGGCAAGCATCCGACTCAAAAACCGATCGGATTGGTCGAGCGTTGCCTTCTGGCTTCGACCAAAGAAGGAGACCTTGTACTGGACCCGTTCCTGGGCGGAGGCACAACAGCATTGGCCGCGATGCGTCATGGGAGACGTTGCGTGGGAATTGAGTCCGACGCAGCTCATATCGCCCTGTCCATCGCCCGGGTGAAAGCCGGTGTGCCTACTGGATCACCCGGCTGAGAATGGACCACAGAGGGCTCAGAGGACACAGAGGAAGAAGAATTGTGCCGTGGGTAGGGAAAACTTCCAAAATCCGGCGTGAAGACCCGCGGCCTTACCCATTCGTCCGTTGGTTCTTGGGCAGTATCAGAACCGGTTCAAACCACCACGGCCCACTTGGAAGGCCAACGGCCCGCATCCATCCCAGCCCAGGCCAACGGCCTGGGTCGGGTGCCATTGGCTTTTGAGGGCTGAAGGCCCGAATCACGGGAATTGAATGAAACGCCTGGGACCAAGACGTATGTTCCGTTTCCATGTCTTTATTGGCCGACGAACGGGCGAGGTGGTGCCCAGCCGCGCTCAGGACCTCGTGAGGTCGGGCACCTCCAGCAAACGCCATTTTCCCGGCTCCAAATCGCCGAGCTCAATCTCTCCAAACCGGGACCGATGGAGTCTCGTCACCGTGCGTCCGGTGACACCAAACATCCGTTTCACCTGATGAAAGCGGCCTTCAGTCAATTCCAGTCGTGCCTGAAGGTCGTCCAGAATCTGTAATCGGGCGGGAGCACAGGGGGAATCCTCACCTGGCAGTTGCAGGGTACCGCTGGCAAACAGCGGGATCAATGTGTCGTCCAGGGGTTGGTCGACCGTTACTTCGTAAACCTTGGGAACTTTGTGCCGGGGGGAAGTCCAGCGTTGAATGAGGTCACCCAGGTCCGTCAGGAGCAACACACCGGTGGTATCGTGATCGAGGCGTCCAATGCTGTTGATGGCAGGATTTCGATGCTGCCACCGTTCGGGCAGCAGGTCATAGATGCTGGGTCCTTCAGAGGCTTGATGAGAACAGACACGTCCGGCGGGTTTGTTCAGGAGCACCAGAAGTCCGTCCGGGGCCTCCAGAGGTTCGCCATCCACCCGAATTTCCCCCCCAGGGACCCTTTGTTCCGCTGAATGCGCGGGCTCATTCCCCACCAAAACCCGTCCTTGACGCACCCAGGCACGAGCCTCCCGTCGGCTGCAATAGCCGCAGCGTGAAAGCCATTGATCGATTCGCGAAGTTTGGGCCATCCCGGTCGGTCGTTTCAACGGATGGAATTGGTCCACCACATCAGCAACGCCAGCAGAGCGGCGAAAATGGCTCCAGCCAGGATGGCAGCCAGCAACTGCATCCGATGCTTCCGGCGATTGCCACGTCCTTGCCCGGGGAGCAGGTAGTAGCGCTTTTCGTCAGGTGTCTTGGGTCTTGAGCCGAACATACAGGCTGATGGAAGGATGCGGACCGAAGGACCGGTCAGCCAGTACCATGTCGTTGAAGTTTCCGCACACGAACCATTGGGATGGTGAAAATGTATGAGCGGTTCACCCTGAGAAAGGCAACAAGTAATTTGTCAGATGCTTTTTTGCGTGACCTTTGTTCAGGTCTACGACAGAAGAAAAGCCATCGCTTCTCCTTCCCCTGCGCCAACTCCTGCCGGAATCGCCCGTCTGGCTTCCATCGATGCCTATCGGGGTTTCGTGATGTTCCTCATGATGGGGGAAGTCCTCAGTTTTTGCCGGGTGGCCGAGGCATTGGCGGCACCGGGCCTCTGGGGGTTTCTTTGTCTTCAACAGTCCCATGTCGATTGGACCGGTTGCGTCCTTCACGACATGATCCAACCGTCGTTCTCCTTCCTTGTTGGTGTTGCTCTGCCGTTTTCGATCGCCAGTCGTCGGGCCAAGGGACAGACATTCTCGGGATTGGTGGGGCACGCGGCCTTTCGGGCGCTCGGACTTGTCTTGCTCGGGGTATGGCTGCGTTCGACCCATTCGCCCCAGACCCGCTGGACCTTCGAAGACACCCTCTCCCAAATTGGTCTCGGTTACCTATTCCTCTTTTCACTCGGCTTTCTGTCCAGGAAGGTTCAATGGGCCGCGTTCGTGGGAATCCTGGTCGGCTATTGGGCACTTTTCGCCTTGTGGCCGCTTCCCGGGCCGGACTTTGACTACGCCAGGGTGGATGTATCGGCCGATTGGCTTCGGCAACATGGCCTTTCCGGCTTTGCCGCTCATTGGCAGAAGAACAGCAATCCCGCCTGGGCATTTGATACCTGGTTCCTGAACCTGTTTTCCCGGGTCAAGCCGTTCGTCGCGAATGACGGCGGTTATTCGACCCTGAGTTTTATTCCCACGCTCGGGACCATGGTCTTGGGACTGTTGGCGGGCGGAGTCCTCAGGTCGTCGTCCACTCCGGCTCAAAAACTGCGTTGGCTCCTGATTGCGGGAGCCATTTCACTGGCTGCGGGTTGGTTGTTGGGCGTGTCGGGAATTTGTCCTGTGGTCAAACGAATATGGACCCCCAGTTGGGTCCTTTTCAGCGGCGGATGGTGTCTGTTCCTGCTGGGTGGGTTTTATGCGGGCATCGACATGGTTCAAAAGCCAGGATGGTCCTTTCTGCTTCGGGTGGTGGGAATGAATTCCATTGCTGCCTATCTGATTGCCCATCTGTTTGAAGGGTTCATTGCCCGCGACCTCCAAATCCATTTTGGGAGGGGAATATTTCAGTCGTTTGGTGCCGCCTATCAACCTTTTTTACATGGGGTTGCCATTCTGGCGGTGTACTGGTTGCTGCTCCTCTGGCTCTATCGGAGAAAGATTTTCCTCCGACTTTGATCAGCTCTGCGCCGGAGATGGCTATCGCTTGCCTTTCCTTCCGGATCACATCAAACTTGAATCGTGAAGAAGGACGTCGTGTCAGTGCAGATTCGGGGGTTGTTGCCGGCACAAGGCGGCTGCGCTCTCTTCGTCGGCAACGAGGACAAAATCTTCGTCATCCAGGTTGAACACAACATGGGGGCCGTGATCGGCATGGCATTGCGGGGGGTTCAGCATGAACGCCCGCTGACCCACGAACTCCTCGGGCGGGTTTTCAGCGGCTTTGGTATCGAGGTGGACCGGGTCGTCATCACGGAGCTGCGCAATCACACCTATTTTGCGCGGCTGTTCCTGCGACAACAAAACGAGCTGGGCTCCAATGTCGTGGAAATAGACGCCCGCCCCAGCGATTGCCTGGCCCTCGCGGCCATGCAGAAGCGGCCCATTTTCGTCCGGACAAAGCTCTTCGAGGAGGTGGAGGATATGAGCGAGGTCCTCTCCCAAATCAGCGAGGACGGGGGCGATACCGACCCGGCTTGATGGCGTCCGCCCCGGTGTCGTCGGAAGTCCAAGGTCCGGTCGTCCTGATCTGCGGTGATGACGAATTCACCATCAAGCAACGCTCGCGTCAGCTCTTTGAACGCTGGCGAGGCGAACTCGGAGGAGATGACCACGAAATCATCGATGCCGGGTGCTCCAATGCATCCCAAGCTTCAGACGCTGTTTCCCGCCTGAGAGAGGCGATAAACACGCGGTCTTTTTTTGGTGGAGCAAAGGTTGTCTGGTTTAAGGATTGTTCGTTCCTCGGGGAAGACCGGACCTCCGGCAGTGCAGCAGTGACAGGTGCTCTAGGCGACCTGGCCAAATCCTTGAAGGAATTTCGATGGGATGGGGTTCGCCTTTTGGTTTCGGCGGGTAAGCCGGATAAAAAGCGCGTCTTTTTTAAGTGGCTGGAGGCGACCGGTCGGGTCGAGTGGTACGCCGCCCTGTCCGCCGACGACAAGGACTGGGCCACCCGAGCAGAGGGCGAGGTGATTAAGGCCATCCGATCAGCGGGCAAGGATATTCGGGATGACGCGCTGGCCGAGTGTGTCGCCCGTGTGGGACCCAACCTTCGTGCCCTCATCAACGAAGTCGAGAAGGTGATCCTTTATGTCGGCGAACGAAAGACCGTCACAGTGGACGACATTCGCGCCATCACCACCCAACAGAAGCAGGCGCAGGCATTCGCGCTGGGCGAAGCGTTGGGCGACCGGGACCTTCCCCGACTGTTGAGGTTGCTGGATCGCGAGTTGGGTGAAATTCGAACGGGTGTCGAGAAGGGGAAATCGGAGATTGGTGTCCTGTATGGACTCATCAGCAAGGTGAGGGCCATGTTGCTGATGCGCGAAACTCGCGACCGTTCTCTGCTGAAACCCGTCTCGGACTACAGCGCCTTTCGGGCTCAGGTGGAGCGCATCCCATCAGGACAATTGCCCGAAGACCGGCGGTTCAATCCTCTCGCAGGGCATCCGTATGTCGCGTTTCAGGCATTCCGCCAGTCCGACAATTACGCCATCTCCGAACTCAACCGGGCCATGGAACTGTTGCTCGAAGCCAACCTGAAGCTGGTGGGAAGTTCCATGGACGAAGGGGCAGTCTTGAGGCAGGCCTTGGTGGAAATTGTCGGAACACAGCCCCGGGAGAAATCCCGACGACAGGTCTCTTGAGCTAAAATCAGCGCGTATGCGTCGTTTCCTACTCTCGCTTTTTTACCTGGTCGGCATGGCCCAGGGATTCCAGCTTCGATCCGAATCCGTGGTCATCCATGTGGCACCCGAAGGCAGTGACGGTGCCAGCGGACGCACCACCAACCGGGACGACCGGCGGGACGGACCGCTTCAATCCATCCAGAAAGCCATTCTGACGGCGCGTGCAGTCCGGGGTGAGCGGGGCGAAGTCGAGGTGATGGTGGAAATCGCCGAAGGTCGCTATGAGCTTCCGGGCCCGCTGGTGATTGGAGCGAAGGACTCGGGTCTGACCTTGGCGGCACGCCCGGGTGCCCGGGTTGAAATCAGCGGTGGCACGCACGTTTCCGGATGGCAGCCGTCGCCAGAAAATCCCAAGGTATGGCAGACCACCCTGCCGCAAGTCCGCGCTGGGAGTTGGCGATTCAATCAGCTTTTCGTCGATGGCCACCGTGCCACCCGGGCCAGAACTCCAAACCGGGATTACTTTCGAACTGAAGGGCCGCTGTCTGTAGGTTCCAAAGTCACCTTTCCCTATCGAAAGGGAGACCTTCTCTCCTCCTGGACTCAAGCCCCGGGTGGCGAGGTTGTTCTTTTGGAAAAGTGGACCGACCTCCGACTTCCGCTTTTGGGTGTTAACGAGGCCACTTGGGTGGCGTCGTTGGGGTCCATGAGCTTGCCCGATTGGATGGACGAAAAGTCCGTCCGATACTGGGTTGAAAATATTCCGGAAGCGCTGGATCAACCGGACGAGTGGTATCTGGATGTCCAGACAGGGATTCTCAAGTACTATCCACCCATAGGTTGGGACCCCAAAAAGTCCATGGTGACCGCCCCGCGGCTGCAGGAGTTGGTTCGGGTTTCGGGCGACACGAAGGCGTTGGTCCGCACACCGGTGTCCCGGGTGGTCTTCCGCGGCCTTCGGTTCACCGAATGCGATTATGAACTGCCCTCCCAAGGGTTGATTTCCCAGCAGACCGCCGTGCCAATTCATGGCGCGGTGACCATCGAGAACTCAATCGACGGAACCATTCAAAATTGCCTGTTCGAAAATCTGGGAGGCTATGCCATTGAATTGGGGGTCGGTTCCAAGGGTTGGGTGATTGCTGGAAATCAGTTGCGCTCTCTGGGTGCCGGAGGAATTCGTGTGGGTGATCCCCATCATCCGCTTCCCAAGGCAGATGACCTTTGTGAGAGCCATCGCATTTCGGACAATGATATTGGCGAATTGGGTCGGATTTTTGCTCCAGCCTCCGGGATTGTGGTCTACCAAAGCGGAAAAAATCGCATTCGGCACAATAGGATTCACGACCTCTACTACACCGGGATTTCAGTGGGATGGACCTGGGGCTACACCGAGTCCGCCTGTCGCGATAATCTGGTCGAGTTCAACCTGGTGGAGCGGGTGGGACAGGGGAAGTTGACCGACATGGGCGGCATTTACACTCTCGGTCCCCAACCCGGGACCCTCATTCGAAACAATCTGTTCCGGGACATTGAAAGCCATGACTACGGAGGATGGGGGTTGTACACGGACGAAGGGAGTACCGGGATCGTTCTCGAAAACAACGTGGTGTATCGCTGCAAGAGTGCCGGATTTCACCAGCATTACGGTCGGGACAATGTGGTTCGCAACAACCTGTTTGCGTTCAATCACGACTACCAGTTGATGCGCACAAGGGCGGAGGACCATCTGTCGTTTTCCTTCACCCGCAATGTGGTGGTCTTCGATACGGGTGAACTCCTCGGCAGCAACTGGACGGGGGGTACCAATCAATTCCGGATGGAGGGTAACCTCTACTGGGACAAGCGGCTAGCCACCCACGTGGAAGACTTGAGGTTTGGAGGGCAGAACTTGCAGGAATGGCGGCGGTCGGGCCAGGACGTCACTTCGGTGATTGCCGACCCTCTGCTAATCGATCCCGAACACCCGGAACAGGGTCTGCGGTCGGATTCTCCGGCCTTCAAGCTGGGCTTTAAGGCCATTGACCTCGGCGGAGTGGGTGTTCGACCGCCAAGTGCCCGGGACTGAATCCAGAGAGCCCAAAGGGATTCTGTTTTCGGACCGTTCCAAAAAATCGAATTCCCTATCTTCGATCACTCTTGTAGGCTCCTGTCCCTTGTACCCCTCCGTTCAACCGGGAGGGAACTCAACTCGAACCTGATTGTCGATTATGCCACTGACACACACCCGCGACCTGTTCGCCAAGGCACTCAAAGGGAAATACGCCCTGGGTGCCTTCAACGTGAACAACATGGAATTGATCCAGGCGATTATTGAGGCCTGCGAAGAGGAAAAGGCCCCGGTCATGCTCCAAATTTCAAAAGGGGCGCGGCAATATGCCCACCCGGTTTACCTGAAGAAGTTGATTGAGGCAGCGGTCAGTTTGAGCACCATCCCTATCGCGGTGCATTTGGACCACGGTGATTCCTTTGAATTGTGCAAGCAGTGCATCGACGAGGGATTCACGAGCGTCATGATCGACGCCTCTCATGAGCCCTTCGACAAAAACGTCGAAATCTGCCGGGAAGTGGTCGAGTACGCTCACAAACACAACTGCGTTGTCGAAGGCGAATTGGGTCACTTGGTCGGTGCCCAGTTTGATGAAGGCGAAGAAGGCGGCAACTACAGCGTGGGCGGCCACTACACCCATCCCGTTGAGGCGGTGGATTTTGTGAGGAAGACGGGTGTCGACTCGCTGGCCATCGCGATCGGCAACAGCCACGGGGCCTACAAGTTTAAGGGCGATCAGCGGTTGGACATCGAGCGTCTCAAGAACATCAAGAAGGCCCTCATGGATGCCGACTTGGGAGACTACCCGCTGGTGTTGCATGGGGCCTCATCGGTTCCTGCCCACATTGTCGATGAGATCAACAAGTACGGTGGTAAAATGGGTGCCGACACCGCCGGTGTTGCCGAGTCCGACATCGAAGAGGCTCGCCGCACCGGGGTAACCAAGGTCAATATCGATACCGACCTTCGCCTCGCCATGACTGCTGCTATTCGGAAGGTGTTTGCCGAAAAACCGGCAGAATTCGATCCCCGGAAGTACCTCGGACCTGCCCGCGTCGCCACCAAGGAGTTGGTCCGCCACAAGCTCCGAAATGTCCTCTGCAGCGCCGGTCACGCCTTTGATTGACGTTTTGTGGCCCTTCAGGGGCCAAGCAATCCAGAAAACGCCCCGCCGACCTTTGTTGGTCGGGGCGTTTTTGTTTTCGGCTCCCGCTTCGTTGCTCACTCCCCACGGACCACTGCGGGTATGCTCGTCGCTCGTCGCGTCGCGGGAGCCGAAAATCCCTCGCGGCAAACTGTAAGCTATAGGGGATACACGACACTAGGATGCCCGGAAGACGAGAATGCTCAACGGCGGCAGAGTGAAGAGGGCGGACCAGCGCTGTCCATGAACTGAATACTCCTCAGCGGTTACAGCACCGGCATTGCCCAGGTTTCCCCCTCCGTAACGCTGGCTATCGCTATTGAGTGCCTCCGTCCATTGGCCCGGCTTTGGCAAACCGATGCGATAGTTCCTGCGGACATCCGGCGTCAAATTCAGGATAACCAGCACCACCGAGGCCGGACGGGCGGAGACTCCGTCCCCGATGTCGCGGATGGGCGACTGGCGCACGAAACTGAGGACACTGTGTTCGTGATCGCCACAGTCCATCCACCAGAATCCTTCGGCCTCATAATCACTCCGCGAGAGCGCCGGTTCCGATTGATAAAGCGAATTCAGGTCGGCCACCCAATCCTGTAGTCCCTGATGGAATGGGCCATGACCCAGCAGCCACCAATCGAGCGAGGCGTTTTCATTCCACTCAGCGACCTGTCCGAACTCCCCTCCCATGAAAAGGAGTTTCTTTCCAGGAAACATCCATTGATAGCCGAGGAGCGCCCGCAGGTTGGCGAACGAACGCCAATCGTCACCAGGCATCCGTTTTCGAAGGGAGCCCTTGCCATGCACCACCTCGTCATGGGACAGCGGCAGGATATAATTCTCCTGAAGGTGGTAGAGCATGGCGAAAGTCAAATCATTTTGATGATACTTTCGGTAAACGGGGTCCCGCTTGAAGTACCCGAGCGTGTCGTGCATCCAACCCATGTTCCATTTGAAATCAAAACCAAGTCCGCCCAACCAGGGGGGACGCGATACCATCGGCCAGGCTGTGCTCTCTTCTGCGATGGTCAATATCCCGGGAAATTCGGTGTGGGTCAGTTCATTGAACTGTCGCAAAAAGGCGACGGCTTCCAGGTTTTCCCGGCCTCCATATTTGTTGGGGACCCATTCTCCGTCCTTTCGGGAGTAATCCAAATACAACATCGAAGCGACCGCATCCACGCGCAAACCGTCGACATGGAAGCGGTCGGCCCAGTAGAGGGCATTTGCGGTAAGAAAATTACGAACTTCATTGCGTCCGTAGTTGAACACCAGCGTCCCCCAATCGGGTTGAGAGCCTTGGCGGGGATCGGCATGTTCATACAATGCGGTGCCGTCGAATCGGGCCAACGACCAGTCATCTTTGGGAAAGTGTCCAGGGACCCAATCAATCAGAACGCCGATTCCAGCCTCATGAAGTGATTGAATCAGAAATTGCAAGTCATCCGGCGTGCCATATCGGCTGGTCGGGGCGAAGAAGCCCGTAACCTGGTAGCCCCAACTGGGATAGAAGGCATGCTCGGAGACCGGAAGGAATTCCACATGTGTAAAAGCCATCCGGCGGAGATAATCAATGAGCGGCTGGGCCAAGTCCCGATAACTCCAGGACTCGAAGGCGGAACGTTTCCTCCACGAGCCGAGATGGAGCTCATAAATGCTGATGGGTGCCCGGAGCCATTGGGTCTCACTTCTTCGCTTCAACCAGGAGGCGTCATCCCATTGGAAGCGGCGGGTGTCCCAAACGATGGCGGCATTCTTGGGGGGTTGTTCAAAGTAGAGGCCAAATGGGTCTGTTTTGAGGCGTGGCCGACCTTCGCTGTCAGTGAGTTCGAATTTGTAGAGACTCCCGACTCCCACACCGGGGATAAAAATTTCCCAGACTCCCGTGCTTCCGAGAAGGCGCATGGGATGCGCTCGTCCATCCCAATGATTCCACGAACCGACCACCGAAACCCGCCGGGCATTGGGTGCCCAAACGGCAAAACTGGTTCCCCGGACGCCGTCTACTGTTCGCGGTTGTGCCCCCAGGACATCATATAGTTTCCGATGTTTTCCTTCCCCGATCAGATAGAGGTCCGTTTCACCCAGAGTCGGTAGGAACGAATAGGCATCCCGTTGTTGTCGACGTTGTCCGGCGTGGTCGGTGATGACCAAATCGTAGGCGTAAATCTCCGTTGCTGCGTCCGTCGTCCCCTCAAAGACAGTGGTATCGCCCAGACGGGTGAGGGGGAAATGGGGTCGATGAGATTCATGAGTGGGCACCAACTCAATGCGGGCGGCATCCGGTGCCTGAGCCCGAACCACCACGCCTTTTCTGCCATCCAGGGCATGCATTCCCAAAAGGGAATGTGGCGATGCATGCCTCAATTCACTGAGTGATGCCAGTTCCGCCGGGGTGAGAATCATTGCCGGACCTTACTGACAGGTGCCGCCGATGGCAATCTTGGGACCGGGCTTAATGACTTCCCGCCTGCTCAGAGCCTCTTTCCTGGGACCCTGACTTTTGGCGTAGATCGAAGCCTTCGAGATGAACCTGGAGGATGCGTTTGACCTCTGAGATGGCCTCCATGGAGTCGGTGCAGGCGTGGCCTGCGGGGATAATGATCTCAGAAAGGGCGTTGGTCAGGTGTGCGCTGTCGTAGGGAACGACCCCGTCGGAGGTGGGCTTTGATTTGGCGTCACCACGATTTGCAATGATGGAATGAAATGGAACAGGAATCGGCCGTTGCTCCATAGCCCGATAAAGTGGATTTCCAGGAGACAATGACTCGACGCTGGTGAGGCCCAGTTTCCTGTATTTCAAGAGGTCTGGCCGAACGGCATCGACATTCAGGGTCAAAAGTTCGCTCGCGGTTTGAACGGTGGTGGCTGGCAGATGAATCAGCCGGACAAACCACCGGGAAAACCAAAGATCGGCCAGCCCGCTTCCACGGTGGGGTGTTGCAATAAAAATGACCCGGGATACGCACGGCTGTCGGTCAAAGAAAAAGCTCTCCTTGAGGTCCCGCCGAACCGAGTCCTTCACGATCAGCTTCTCCACCGGTTTGGTGAAGAAATTGGTCCAAAAAAGGTCTCCCGACTGCGTGGTTTGAAGCCGGGAAAGAATTCCACCCATACTATGGCCGATCAGCACCATTTCATGACTCGCGGCCTGCTGGAGTCCGGGGTCCAGGCGATTCACGGCATCCTTCAGGGAGGTCCTCAATTGCTGGGCGGACGCCGGGATTGGCAGCCCGGTCGGATAGATAAAATACCAGACCTGAAAGCGCTGACTGAGGATGGGATCGGCTTGAATGGCACTGGCCATTTCAAGCCACGTGGCCGGTGACGAATACAGGCCATGCACCATGACCACAGGAATTTTGTGTGGGCGATAAGGCTCAAGCAGAAACAAGCCACTTTCCTCCAGATGCAGCCCCGGCCATAGAAGGCCCAGCCACGCCGATTTGATAAAAGCCTCCCGGGCGAGACTCAACCGCGCCACCGCCGGGTAGTTCGCCGACAAAACCTGACCCTTCAACCCGGGAATTCGATCGGGAGGGACGTGGGGGTCGACCAGTCGAAGGTGAGCGGGGCGCGGAGGGCTTGAGCCTGATTCCGGGAAATCCAACACCGCCGTAACAGGCAGGTAGATTCGTTGTGCATAAAAATTGGTCCTTTCCCGGGTCAGTTCAGGCGACTCCCCCAGCTCCCCGACCAAAGCGGCTCCCGCTCCCAACCTGGCATATTCAACAGTGATTCCTCGCTCCTCCGTGGGGTCTGCCGGGTGCAATCGGTCATAATCGGAGAGACAAAGCGATGTTCCCGATCGGTCATTGGGCGGCATCTGCAAAAGGTACGGACCCACCCGCAACCCGCCATTGGTCAATGCCATTGCCCCAATCAGTGAAAGGCGATCCCGGAGTGAGGAAACAATTTTGGAAATCTGCCGATCAAACTTAAGCCGTAACTTTTCCTGGGACTCCCCAGCCGCCGAGGTGGATTTTAGCTCCCTTTGCAGGGCCTCAGCCTTTTGCAACTGGGCCGCAATTGGATTCCGGTCCGGACGTTCCCGATGAGCGCAGCCGGAGAAGCCAAAGGCAATCAACAAGACGGCCCAGGCCCATGGGTTTTTCACCCGGGTACGTTTCCCGAACTTTGGACCTTTCATGAATAGGAGTGGTCAATCCTGTCCAAGTCAGGCCCCGGCGGGAGATCATCAAATCCTTCAAAGTCACCCGGACGCAATTCCCGGGAAATGGCATGTTCCTCGTTTAACCATTTTCCCAGGTCAATCAGCTTGCAGCGGTGGGTGCAAAATGGGCCCCATGGTTGTTCGAACCAGGTTCCAGCCTTCCCGCATCGCGGGCATCGGACGATGGGGTTTTGGCGGTCCGCCACGGTTCTATCGGTTGAGCCAGCGACTGAGTAGCGACAGAGCCAGACTCAGTACCAGGCAGGTTGTCAGCGGAAAAATAAAGGTGATGGATTTGCCTCGAAAGGCAATGTCGCCGGGCAGCAACGTCGCCCGAGACCAGCCCCGGGATTCCGCAATCCAAAGGACGCCCCCGAGGGCCGCAATCGCCAGCCCAATGTAAATCAGGTTTTTGCCCGTCACCATTTTGCGCATCCTAGCGGAATTGGGACGCGTCGCCAAGCCTCACGCGCGATAGCCGGTTTCAAACCGCAGGACAGGTCATTTGTTTTGATTCCCCCCTTGTTTTCTGGACCCGGCACGAATCCAATAAAAAACGGGATATGCCATGAGCATATCCCGCCTGTCAGGTTAAGGATCGACTGTGGGATTGATCGGGTCAGCGCCTACTGTCGGTCAGAATTGGACCCGGTAGTAGGTCCCGGCACCCGAGGGTGTCACGACATGGGGGGCACTGCTGCCACCGCTGACATCGACCCATGGGCCAGTGGCCTTGCTGGAGGATTGTAAATGCCCGACCGACCAGTACAGAGAGACCGTGCCATCCGATTGAGGTTGCAGAGTGATGGCGACATTGGCGTTAGCTGGGATGGTGGTACTGTCGAAGCTCGTGTTGTAAGTGCTTCCGACGTGATAAATGGTCCAGGCATCATAAGCGGTCAGCGTGCGCGTCCAGATACCGAGGTCATCCAGGTCCGCAGAACCAGATTCAGCGTAGGTACCGGTCGGGTCCTGACCGATATTCGTCGGGCTGCCCGTATCGAGGTCGCCGGATCCGATATCGAGTCGAGAATCGACTTCCTCGCCGTCCAGGTAGGTAATTCCCAAGCCGGACCGATCAAAGGCATAGAGCAGATGATGCCATTTGCCGTCATTGATCGAGCCATCGGGTCCGTAGATGTCCGAACCACCCAGACTCCAGGACCAACCGCCCAGCTTGTAGGACGGGGCGAAGGTGTAACCCGGATTGCTATAGGAACCGACTGCATTGCACATGAACGGAAGATCTCCGCTCAAGGACCCCTTCGGCAGGCGTACCCAAAGCGAAACGGAGAAGTTGATGTTGGTGCTGAACTGAAGGTCTGCGGGTGTCCCCAAGGTCACGTAATTAAAGGCGTTGTTGGTCGTGTCCGTGTTGTAGTGCAGGGCCTGCGTGCCGATGATGCCCGGTACCAGGGAGGGTGATCCCACATAGGTACCGTTGTTTCCACGACCGGAAGTGTCCGATGCGTCCGTATCAAAGGGCAGGTGGAGAACCAACCCATTCGTGATGTTGGCGTACACTGGCGTTGACACAACGGTCAGCGAGACAATGGAGCTGGTGGTGGACCCGACGGGGTTGGATGCCACCAGGGAATAGGCACCCATGGACCCGAAACTGGTCGGGTCGATGGTCAATGTTTCGTTGGTTTCCCCGGCAAGGCTGCTGGTGTCCTTAAACCATTGAAGCGATAGCGGAGAGGTTCCTCGAACACTGGCATTGAAGGTAACCGGTTGTCCCACCACAACTGTCTGGGATATCGGTTGGTCGAGGAACGACGGTGCCGAATTCGTTCCGTACAGCGCCGCCTGATAGTGAGCTTCAATCTGCTCGTCGCTCAAGGCCGAGGCATAGAAGGTCACCTCGGCTACCTGTCCTTTCCAGAACTGATGAACCTTGCCATCGTTGTTTCGACCGCCGATAATGAACGGCTGGGTCAGGTTGGGAACGTAGTTGCCGTACGGACCACCCACATATTTGCCGTCGCGGTAGAAGGTCATCCCACTCGATCCGGAGACAATGGCCAGATGGGTCCATTCTTTCAAACGGATGCCACCCAAGTCCGCGTAGTAGAAGGTATACTGATCGTTATTGCCGGTGATTCCCCACCAGGAATCGCCTGAAGATTTGACAAAGCCGTAGCCGCGACCGGTTGAACTTCCACCCGCAAAGGAGGAAAACGGAGTCAGTTCGGGGCCCGGTTCGGTGGGTTTTGCCCAACCTTCAATCGTGAAATTGGTCTTGGGGTTAAAGATGGCGGCATAGGGAATGGTTCCAAATCCACCCGAACCATCAAATGCGACGGACCCCGCGCCCGGATGATTTCCCACTCCCGGTTGCCCCAAAGTGATGCCCGTGCCAGTGAACTGTCCATCGTGACGTCCGACAGAATCCAGGAGAACGGTGGAGCCCGGTGCGTCGTTCAGCCGCCACCAGGCCTCCGGCTTGTCACCCAGAATGACCGCCTCGAATGAACCGGGCGCGGGTGCAAGAACCGTCAGGGTAACTGGATCGCTCGTGATCGACCCGGCACCATTATGGATGGTGATCGTGTAGCTGCCGCTGTTGGTGGCACTGATGCTCGAAAAGACGAGAGAGCTATTGGTGGCTCCTAGGATGGCATCCAGCCCTTTGGACCACTGATACTTCAATTGTCCGCCGGTGGCTGAAACGCTGAGCGTGGCCGAGCCTCCCGCATAAATAGTCCGACCCACCGGGGCCGCCGTGATCACGGGTGCCGTCAGGGTGATGACATTGATGTGTGCCGCTCCGCTGGTCGCGCTGCCCGTGCCATTGGAAACCTTCAACGTGTAGTCTCCGGCGTCGGTCAGGGCGGCAGCCGAATTGGTGAGCGTGGGGTAGGTGGCACCTGGAATTGGACTTGTGCCGAGATACCATTGGTAAGTCAGCGGTGGCGTGCCCCCAGCGTCAGCCGTCACTAGAAAGGAATCGCCAACACTCACATCACTGGCTGGGCCGGAGGCACCGCTGAAAACTTGCGGCGCGGCATTGCCGACAGCTGAGGCATACTGGGTGTAGAGTTCACCCAGCGACAGAGCTCGATTGAAGATGGCGACCTCGTCGATCAATCCGTTGAACTCGTCGCCAGGATAGTCGGCGTCATTGCCAATCCGCCATTCGTCGTTGAACGCCTGAACGCCATGAACGGCGTCGTAATTGATGGCGTTGACGAACGATGTTCCATCGTGCAGAGCCAGTACCGCTGTGTCCGCAGTCACGGACAAGGCAACGAAGGTCCATTTGGAGTCGGGTATGACCAGGCTGCTTTTGAAATTCCCGGCAGCGGCGACCCCATTCCAATCGTAGGCAAGCCCGTTGAGGTCGCTGACGTCCGTCTTTAGACCACCAATCGAATTCTGACCGGAGGTGAAGACGATGCCGGCATTCGTGCTCTGGGTGCCATTGGAGTAAACCCAGGCCGAAATGGTGATGGTATTGGTATTGAGTCCCAACCGGGGCAGGGTGACGTAGCCATTGGTGCCATTCAGCGCCACGGCGGAATTGCCCGCCGGGAAGCCAGGGAACGAGGCGTGGCTGGGACCAGGCTGGCCTGGATTGGACCCATAAATAAATCCACCGTTCCCGTTGTTGCCCAGCGAGCCCAGATTGACGGCCACAGGTGGCGGTTGATTGGGGGCTTCGCCCAATCGCCAGTATCCCAGCGGATGATCACCCAGCACCGTGGAGGCATAGGCTCCTCCGTTCGTGAGCCCCGCATTGTAATGAGCCGTCACCTGATCGGACGTCAAAGCGCCACTGTACACAGCCACTTCCTGCACGTTTCCATCCCAACCGCGGTTGGGAATGGTCGTGGCACCAATTCGGGTGGGTTGGGTGAGATTTGGAGAGAAGCTGGGAACGTTGACCGGCGCCGTGGCAACGCCGTTCACGTAGAGCGTGATGGCGGAACCGTTATAAACACCGACCAGGTGAGTCCAAGCCCCGGCTGTGACGGTCGGTCCATAGGCTGTTGCCTTATAACCTACCGAATCGCCGACCCGGAATTCCCAGACGGTTCCATGCGTCCCATCTGCACCGGCATAAAAAAGGTACCCTTGGCGTCCTTTTGTCGTGTCCAGTGAGTTCAAAGGCGACAGAAGAACGGGGAACTGGGCATTCGCAAGTGCCCAAAATTCCACTGAGAAGGCCCCCGTCGGGTTCAAATCAGGGGAGTTCGGTATATCAACGACGGGGCCATAGTAGGTGACTGAAAAGTCCGGATTCGAAAATTGGGCTGAATTGCCGCCCCCGGGGAATGCCCCTGGTTGACCGCGAGTGACGCTATCGGAATAGGTCCCGTTCTCAGCCGAGCCCAAGCTGCCGAGGTTTGCCGCCGTAAAGCTGTTCACGGTGGGCTGAGTATTTTCCTCCAGTCGCCAGTAGCCCACCGGTTGCTGCGATAAGATGGTCGAAGGATAATCCCGGGCGTCGACGGGCGAGGTGGTTAGGCGCAAGAGCGTTGCCGTTCCCAGAATGCCTGGTATCCACCGCCTCAGGTTGCGGCGGGATGAGGTTGGTTTCATGATGGGTAGGTTTTGGTGTCGTGTTGGTTTATAGGAATCAGGGCTCAAACCGCCCCACGGGCGGGGAAATTCTTTTTACCGGGAGGATCAACGGGCCACTGGACGTGTCGAGTGGTCCTGAAGCCATTCCACATCGACGTTGCGTGGCGACTTGGACATCGTGGGCAGCCCGGTGGAAGTCAGCGGCGGCATGGTTCGGGAGTCCACCCATCGACGGATCTCAGAATGTCCGTCGGCAAAGGAGAAACCGCCTGCTCGTCCATGATAGCTCGCCGGTACATCCCAAAATTCATACAGCGCCGGATTATTGGGCTGATAGCCGGCCATGCTGGCCGCAAAGTTGCCCATGTTGATGCTGTCCTCTCGCTGGTCGATAAAGACGAACACCTTCGAAGGCCCTGGATTGAACAGGTCGGAATTCTTGAAATACATGATGTTCTTCGTAATAGGTGGTCCCCAGCCTCCATCCGTGCCTCCCCATCCCCCGAGGAAAACGTTCATGCACATGCTCCGAACCCGCGGGTAAATCTTGCGATTAACAGTGATGGTCGATCGGTCCGAAGGACATTTATATATCCCCAGGGATTTGCCCGTGTACGGCCAGATGGCCCCTTTTTTGATATTGAAATCCGGGTCCCAATTCGCCCGGTTCGCGGGATCAAAGTCGAGGGTTCCGGTCACCCACGACGCGCTGAAGGTTCCCAGTTTGACAGGGTCCTCACTGGCATACGGGAGACGGTCCAGGTTGTCATCGCTGTACATACGCCAAGCCAACGATAGTTGGCGGTGGTTGTTCATGCATTGGACACCTTGGGTCTTTTTGCGGGCACCGATCAACGAGGGGAGAAGAAGCCCGGCAAGAATGGCTATGATGGCAATGACCACCAGCAACTCGATCAGTGTAAAAGCGCTTCTGTCAGAGCTCGAGGTCCGACGGGGAGTGCCAGCCTTCCGAAGTGGGGAATTCATGGTATTGAGGAACAGGGTGTCCACGGGAGCGTTCCGGCGCCGACATCAACTCGAATTGTGCCAAAGCTGAATCGTAACCGGAGCGTCACCTTCTCGACGGTCGGCAGTGCTGGTCTGAGTGTCAGCAATGACGGGAACATTTGAAATCCGGTTTTGGGGCCGCGAAATTCTTTGACTATCTGTTTGCATACTCCCAATCAGTCGTCTGTCAACCCTCGTCCGATCGTCAGGTGGAATTTTTGGAACCGAATCGAGTGAATGCTGGAGTTAATCCGGCGTCCATGGAAAGATACCGTGATGCGTCAACTCAGCATTTTTGTCGTTCCTCTCGGCAAAGTCGGATGGCTGGCTGTTCTTCTGACTGCGTTGAAGCTGGCAGCCAGCCCTGAAACTGGTTCATCGCTGAAGACCAATGAGTTGCATTGGGCATTCCAACCGGTTCACGGATTCTCCAACCCGGAGTCGGCGAGGCAGACGCAGCCACTCGAACGCCAGGTCCCGACCACGGCCCTCGATGACGTGGTCTCCCGCGGCCTATCCTCCCGCGGCCTTGCTCTTTCACCCGAAGCCGACCGCCCCACCCTTCTGCGCCGTCTGGCTCTCGACCTGACCGGGTTGCCGCCGACCCCTGCCGAGGTGGATGCCTTCGTGACGGATACCTCACCGGAAGCCTACGACCGCGTTGTGGAGCGGTTGCTGGCCTCCCCCCATTACGGGGAGAAATGGGCCCGCTGGTGGCTCGATGCCGCCCGCTATGCAGACTCGAATGGATTTGAGAAGGACCGCACCCGAAGCATCTGGCCCTACCGCGATTGGGTTATTGGGGCGTTGAATCGAGACTTGCCCTTCGATCAATTCACCCGGGAACAGCTGGCGGGGGACTTGTTGCCGAATCCGACACTCGATCAACGCATTGCCACCGGGTTCTTGAGGAATTCGATGGTCAACATGGAGGGCGGGATCGAGCCGGAGAAATTTCGGGTCGAGTCGATCATCGACCGGGTGGACTGCGTCGGGCGGACGTGGCTGGGGCTGACCATCGCCTGCGCCCAGTGCCACGAACACAAGTACGACCCCATCCCGCAGGCCGATTACTACCGCTTTTTCGCATTTTTCAATCAGGACGCGGAACCCCGGATTGAAGTTCCGTCCTCTGACCAGCAATCGCGACGTTCGGAAATCTCTGCCAAGGCGCGGGCTTGGGAGACGGCCCTTCAGACCAATCCGGTGGTCAGTGCGGGAAGCCTTGAACAGTGGGAAACGCAGGAACTTCCCAAGCTCATTGGAGGCTGGAAGGTGTTGCGTCTCCGCGAATGGCATTCCCAACCGATGAAATACGAGCTTCAGGAGGATGGCTCACTCCTGGGGGGCGGCGATGTCTACAATCACGGTGTCATTCGCATCTGGGCCGATGTGATGGAGACCAACATTACCGGGTTCCGGCTCGAGGCGTTGAACAGTGGCAATCTCCCGTTTCACGGCCCCGGCCTGGATGGAAATGGTCAATTTCAGGTTTGTGAATTCACCGTCGAAGCCACACCCATTTCGGAACTTGCCGCGACAAACGCTGGAAGCACCCATTTTTCGGCCACCACCAACCTGATTCGATTCAGCCGGGCTTTGGCAGACCAGGAGTCGCCGAACTATCCGGCCTCAGGCTTGATTGACGGCAACAAAGACAATGGAGGGTGGGGTATCGATTTCACTGCGGGACGCAGGAATGAGGAGCGTCGGGCCGTTGTGGAAGCCGAGAAACCGGTCGGTTTCGTCGGTGGCACCCGGCTTCTGATCACGCTATGGCAGAAGCCAAAAGACTCACCGCTTTCCAACCAAATACTGGGCCGGTTCCGACTCAGTTACACCACTCAACCGGGGCCCTTGGTGGTGGACCCGCTCAGCGAACGTCAACGTCACATCCTCGCCACTGCTCCGGCCAAGAGGACCGAGGCCCAGAAAAACGAGTTGCTGCACGTTTACCATTTCTCACAGCCGACCTTGGCTGCGAGCGCCCGGGGCTGGGATGAATTGTGGAAGGATTGGCCTGCCGCGGACAATACCACCCTGGCGATGGAAGCACGGGAACCGGTCCGAACCACCCGCGTTTTCAAGCGAGGCGACTGGCAAAAGCCGTTGGACGCCGTATCTCCCGCCGTACCCCAAGTCCTGCCAGCGTTGGCTCCAGATGCTTCTCCAAATCGGTTGGGGCTGGCGAATTGGCTGGTCGATTCACGCAATCCCCTGACTTCCCGGGTCATCGTCAACCGGGTTTGGCAGTCCTACTTCGGTCAGGGTTTGGTGATCACCTCCGAGGATTTTGGCACCCGGGCGGAGAAGCCCGTCTATCCTGAGCTGCTCGATGGTCTGGCCTCCGAGTTCATGACCCCGCAGCAATCGCTTTCTTCCGAGGCGGGTGTGGGTGGGCCTAAACCTTGGTCCCTCAAGCATATCCACCGCCTGATCGTCCATTCCAGCGTCTACCGCCAATCCTCGAGGGTTACACCGGAGATGGCGGAGCAGGACCCCGCCAATCGCTGGCTCGCCCGTGCCTCGCGTTTTCGCCTCGATGCCGAGGGCATTCAGGATGTGGCCCTGAAGACCAGTGGACTCCTTTCCCGCAAGATCGGCGGACCCAGTGTTTTCCCTCCCCTCCCGGACGGCGTGATGGCGATGGCGTACGGACAGATTCCCTGGAATGTCAGTGAGGGTGAGGACCGGTACCGCCGAGCCTTGTACACCTTCTGGAAACGCAGCGTTCCGTATCCAGCTTTGACCCTTTTCGATGCCCCGCAGGCGGAACAGAGCTGCGTGCGCCGGGTTCGTTCCAACACCCCGTTGCAGGCACTGGTCACGCTCAATGAGCCGACGTTCAATCAAGCAGCCCGTTGGCTTGCCTGGAGGGCATTGAATTCGGCCGGTCCATCGGAAACAGAGCGGGCCACCTGGATTTTCCGTCAATGCCTCGGGCGTCAGCCCAATGCGCGTGAAGTGGAACGTCTTCGAGGCCTCTGGACGACGGCGCGGGAGGAATACGTAGGACAGCCCCGGGCGGCGGCTGAATTTGCCTTTGCCGATCCACGCAATCCGGCCCCCTTGCCGCCGGACACCTCCATTCCAGACCTGGCAGCCTGGTCGGTCGTCAGCCGTGCTGTGTTGAATTTGGACGAGGCACTGACCCGCGACTAGACCAACGTAAAGAAATTTCCCAATTGCAGAAGGTATGAACCTGGACTCCGAATTTTTCGCCGAACGCCGGCAGCACCTCTCCCGTCGCTGGTTTTTCAAGGATTGCGCCATGGGCTTGGGCGGTTTGGCACTGGCCTCTCTTCTCAATGGCTCCCGGGCGGATGCCGCAGTTCCTTCGGCATCCATGCGCGGTGTGAAGCTGCCGCACTTTGCCGGGCGGGCCAAATCGGTCATCTACCTGTTTATGGCCGGGGCTCCCAGCCAGCTCGAATTATTCGATTACAAGCCGACGCTGGCCAAATACAACGGGCAACCGGTCCCCAAGGATATCCTGGGCGGGCAAACCTACGCCTTCATCAAACCCGATTCAGCCATTTACGCTCCAGAATTCAAGTTCGAGCGGCACGGTCAATCCGGTCAGTGGATGAGCGAAGCACTGCCCCATCTGTCCCAAGTGGCGGATGACATTGCGGTGGTGCGCTCGGTATCCACCGATGCCTTTAACCATGCCCCAGGCCAGATATTCATGAACACCGGCTCCCAACAGTTTGGGCGACCGAGCTTCGGGTCCTGGGTGAGCTACGGTCTGGGCAGTGAATCACAAGACCTACCGGCCTTTGTGGTTCTCAACTCAGCAGGTGGACTCAGCGGGGGCGCGGGAAACTACGGTGCCGGATTCCTTCCCACCGTCCATCAGGGAGTTCTCTTTCGCAAAGGGGCCGACCCGGTGCTCTACCTGTCGAATCCGAAGGGAATGAGCGGTAACCTCCAGCGCAAAACCCTCGATGTCATCAAGGAGCTGAACGAAGAGCGGTTGGGGATCGTTGGGGACCCGGAAATCGCCACCCGCATTAATTCCTTCGAGCTGGCCTATCGGATGCAGATGAGTGCTCCGGAATTGGTTGACTTGTCTCGCGAATCCGCCGCCACACTGGAGTCATACGGCGCAGAACCGGGCAAGGCTTCCTTCGCCAACAACTGTCTTCTGGCCCGCCGGATGGTGGAGCGCGGCGTTCGATTCGTGCAGTTGTTCCACGAGGCTTGGGACCACCACAGCGACGTCAAAGGCGGAGTCAAAGCCCAGGCGGGTATCACCGACAAAGCCTGCGCCGCCCTAATTAAGGACCTCAAGCAACGGGGCCTCTTGGATTCCACTCTCGTGGTTTGGGGCGGTGAATTTGGGCGGACCCCCCAGGTGGAGGGTAGCATCGAATTGGAACGTTCCCTGGGACGTGACCATCATCCCCAAGCCTTCAGCATGTGGATGGCCGGCGGCGGGGTTAAAGCGGGATTGTCCCTCGGTGAGACCGACGACTTCGGGTTCAACGTGGTCAAGGACAAGGTCCATGTGCACGATTTGCACGCCACCTTGATGCACTTGCTCGGTTTCAACCACGAGAAGCTGACCTACCGCTTCCAGGGTCGGGACTTCCGATTGACCGACGTGTTTGGCGACGTGGTGACGCCGCTACTGGCGTAGTCGATTGCGAGGATCGCGGGGAGCGTCGTTTCGCTTCCGGGTGTTACCGGTCCCGCAAGTCGTCGCTCGTCGTCAGACGGCCCTGATCAGTGTGGAAACCACATTTCGGCCAAGAAGGAACGGCGACACTGGATCATCCACGGTCGGCCAACGTGGGGAACTGATTTCCAACATCCAAGGGTATCTCCCGCGTCAAAGTGAGTTGTAAAAACCCTGCACATTCCGTTGGACGTTGAAGTAGAAACCATACCCTTTATCCTTTCAGACGATGTCGGCGACCAATTTTAACACAAAAAACGATACCTATCGCAAGTTGATGGGTAACGGGCTGACTTATCGTATTCCGCGCTTTCAGCGCGATTACAGTTGGACCGAGGAGGAATGGGAAGACCTCTGGATGGACATTCTGGGGACGATCAAGCCGGGCGGTGAACCTGCTCATTACATGGGCTATCTTGTGCTCCAGTCTGAGAACGACAAGGTCTTCGATGTTATTGATGGTCAGCAGAGGCTGACGACATTGACGCTCATCGTTCTGGCGGTGTTGAAAAACCTTCAGCGACTAATTGATGAGAACAAGGACGCGGACCGCAACACGCAGCGACTCGGTCAAATTCGCCAGACCTACATCGGCTATCTGGATCCGGTCACGCTCGTGTCCCGGTCGAAGCTGATACTCAATCGAAACAACGACACTTACTTTCAGAGCTACCTCGTTCCGTTGGGTCATCTGCCGGTGCGCGGCTTTCGTGCCTCCGAGCATGGTTTGCGCAAGGCGTTCGAGTGGTTTGACAGGCGCATCGCCGTCTTCGCGGCCGAACACGGCGGCGCCCCGGGCGTATCGCTCGCCCAGTTCGTCGAATCCATGAGCGACAAGCTCTTTTTCACGGTCATCACCGTCACAGATGAACTCAACGCCTACAAGGTCTTCGACACGTTGAACGCTCGCGGCGTGCGGCTTTCCGCTACTGACCTCCTTAAGAACTACCTCTTCTCCGTGCTTCACAAGGACGGTCAGCATGAGCACGAAATGAAGTCGCTGGAGGATCGCTGGGAGGCGATGGTGGGGCGTTTGGGCAGTGAGAGCTTTCCCGATTTCCTGCGCGTCCACTGGAATAGCCGGTTCGCGTTCGTTCGCCAGACCGAATTATTCAAAACCATTCGTGGGAAAATTTCCACGCGCGATGCGGTCTTTATCCTCATCCGGCAGATGGAGGAGGACATGGACGCCTACATGGCACTGACGCAGCCGGAAACGTCGCATTGGGCGCCCGCCCTAAAGCAGTATGCCTCTGATCTACGCATGTTCAGCGTGCGGCAGCCGTTCCCGCTCCTGATGGCGGCGCGGCGTGTCCTGCCAGATGCCGCGTTCCAGACCGTGCTGCGCGCCTGCGTCATAATTTCGTTCCGGTACAATGTCATTGGCAGCCAGCCGACCCATGAACAGGAACGCGTCTACAATGCCGTGGCCGAAAAAATAGCCGGACGTCAGCTGGCAGATCCCGGCCAGATGCTGACCGCAATGGCTTCGGTTTATCCTGGCGATGACGCCTTTCGTGCAGCCTTCACTGAGAAATCCATGCGCACCACTCAGTCGCGCAACAAGCGAATCGTCCGCTACATTCTCTGCGCGTTGGAAAAGCGCCTCACCGGCATGGCGCTCGACTTTGACAGCGACAGTTTCAATCTCGAACACATCCTCCCAGAGAACCCTGAGGTGGGCTGGGAATCTTTCTCAGACGACGAGGTGGAGGCGCTGGCTTACCGCATTGGCAACCTGACGTTGCTTTCAAAGGGCGCGAACAAAGACCTGGGCAACGCACCCTTCCCAATCAAGAAGACCGTTTACACCGCCAGTAGCTTCAGCATCACCAAAAAGATCGCGGAGGATAATGCCGACTGGATTCCCGAGCGGTTGGCCGCACGCCAGAACTGGATGGCCCATCAGGCCACCACCATCTGGCGCATTGACCAACTCTCTTGATGCCCTTGACCAAAAAGTATGAACGCAATCCGTATCAACGTGCCTTGGATTTTAACCCCAACGCCTTCATTCGTGAAAGCAATGTCGTTGGGTTCATTCTTAGAATCGAGGCAGCTCCGGATTCCCCAAATATCTTGTCGTGGCTCCTCCTCAATGCGTTCTCGATGATTTCCCTTTCCAGTCGCTTCCATTCGTCGCGGGTGACGATAGTCTGAGGCTTTTCGGCATCCGGGGTTCCGATGGACGGGCATGGCCGGGATTCGAAGCGAGCAGGGATTCAAGGTCCAGCTTGGAGCCCTGTGCCAGAATCATGGCTCGCTCAATGGTGTTCTGCAATTCACGGACATTGCCCTGCCAATCGAGGGCCGAGAGACGATCGGCCTGTGCTTTTGTCAATCGAGGCGGAGGCCGATTCATCTTTTTCGAAATCAGCCCGATGAAATTGGCCGCCAGCAACGGGATATCCTGCCGACGCTCGCGAAGCGGCGGAATCTCCAGTGGGAAAACACTGAGTCGATAAAACAGATACTGTCGGAACCGCCCTAAGTCAGCCTCCTTCTTCAGGTCACGATTGGTGGCCGCGACGATGCGCACGTCAATCTTACGGGTTCTGGAATCCCCCACACGTTCGATCTCCTGCTCCTGCAACACACGCAGGAGTTTCGCCTGGATGGCCAACTGGATTTGTTGCAGGACCTTTTTGATTCTCGGGCTGGTGCCGATAATGTTGTGATGCCCCAGTGCGTCGCTTACCTCCTCACGCAGGTAGTTGTTTTCCAGCTCAAGTCGTTCCTTGAGTGATGCAATCTCTTCAAACGCCCTTGCATTCACAATACTCACGGCTGCCTGGTCGGCACACACCCGCAACCAGACAAGGTCCTCCTCACTGAGGACCGTCCGGTCCCAGACCTCAAGTACACCCAGTGTCTCACCGCGGAAGTGTAAAGGTTGGGCGGCGTCGTCTCTGATCCTCTCTTCTCTCACCCATTCGGGATAAACAATCCATTCTTCATCCGGATCCACTGTCAGCTTCCGCACCGGCAAGGAAGAACTGACAACGCCCTGTTTCCCATCGATATCAGCACGTGGCAGATCATGGATGGAAAACTGTATTTCACATTGAATCCTGAAATTCAAAAGGCCTTGAACCAGGATATCCATGGGAACTTTGAAAAGGCGGCCCACAACATGCCTGGACTTGTCGCAAAGCACGGTAAATAAAGCGAACAAGACGAACGGTTGGAGGCGACGGTGTCCGACCGGTTTTCAGGTTGCTCGCTCCTCATAGACTACTCCGGGTATGCTCGTCGTTCGTCGCCTTGCGGGAGCCGAAAATCGCTCGCGGCAAACTGTAAGCCATTTCGGAAGCATGACACTAGTCCACTTGGGCCTGGAGCTGAACCTTCCGCAGTTTGGCGCGAAACCTCATGCTGGGTTCCAAGGCCTTCCATCGGTCCGGGGCACTGGGTCCGAACAGGTCCAGTTTCCCGCCCCCAAAGGTGGAGAGCGGTTGGTCTTTCCCCTCGTTCCTTGGCGATTCGATGGCTTCGGCCTCGACTTCTGCCAGTGTGAGCCAACCTGCCTCCAGTTTGAAGACGGCAAAGACCGGCTTGCGGATGGCACCTTTGTCCGGGCTGTCAGTGATCATGGCGTGCAATTGCGCTGGGGTGGTGCCCTGAGGCAGCGTGAAGCTGGCATCGTACCAGTCGTTCGATCTAACTCCCTTATAACGAAGGTTGTGGCCAGTAATTGTAACGGTGACCCCGTTCTTTGAATCGGGTTCCCCGTAGCTTCCTGTTCCTGCCCAAGTCCCTTGCAGTGGCTGGGATCCGTCGGCGTCGGGCGAAGCGACTGTTGCACCGAGTTGCGCGCGGACGGTTGCCCCGGTGAGACAGAGATTCAGTGCGACCAAGCGGAGCACCAAGACGGGTAAAACCATGGTGCGAGTGAACGTCAATGGGGCGCGAGGCGCAAGGGAGAGAGTCATCAGCGGCTCGCTTCGGTTTCAGCATGTGTTTTCTTGGTCACCCCCCAATGTTTCTGGCTTTCGCCCACGCGAATTCCTGACAGCCTCTTCCAGGCAGTGGAATCCGTGCCTTCCAATGAAAGCCCAATCATACCCCGTCCCTCTCTCCGCTGTCGCACTCATGGCTGGATGCCTCATCATGCTCGGAGACGACCCGGTTCAATCTCCTGTTACTCCCATGACGGTGGACACGGTCCCCAGCTATGAGCAGGTCCGACCCGAAGCTGATTTTATCCGTAGGGTAGCCGAAATTCCGATGCGGGATGGAGTGAAACTCTACACCGTCATCATCATGAAGAAGGGGACCCAAGGCGGGCCCATTCTGCTGACCCGGACACCCTATGATGCCAAACACATGGCCGCCCGTACCGCCAGCCAGCGGATTACGGAAATCCTGCCGGTCATGGATGCGGATTTCGTCGAGGACAATTATATCCGGGTCTATCAGGACATTCGCGGACTTCATCATTCCGAAGGGGAGTTTGTCATGAATCGACCCATCATTGGGCCATTGAATGATTCCAAAGTCGACGAATCCACCGACGCCTGGGACACCATTGATTGGCTGGTAAAAAACGTTCCCGAAGGCAACGGCAAGGTGGGCGTGATCGGTTCCTCCTATCCTGGTTTCACCGCTTTGATGGCAGAAATCAATCCTCATCGGGCCCTCAAGGCTGCGGTGCCCCAAAGTCCGATGGTGGACGGATGGATGGGCGACGACTGGTTTCACAACGGTGCGTTCCGAAATCCGACCATCGATTACGTCGTTCAAAAGGCCACGGCCAAAGCCGATGGTAGTGGGCCCGCCTTTGGCGTTGGCGACGACTACCGCCGCTATCTCGAGGCTGGCTCGACCGGTGATTTCATCCGCTATTGGGGATTCGATCAGTACCCCTTCCTGCAGAAGGTCATGCAGAATCCGGCTTACACTGGATTCTGGTCACTGCAGGCCGTCGACAAATGGATGGCCGCACAGGAGTTGTCCGTGCCCACGATGCTGGTGGTCGGGCAATGGGATCAGGAGGATTCGTATGGTGCCCCTGCGGTCTATGAGGCGCTCGAACCGAAGGATAAGAACAACGACCGGGTGTTTCTTGTCATTGGCCCGTGGCGTCATTCCGGTGTCAATCACTACGGCTATAGCCTCGGTGGGTTGAATTTTACCGGCGATACCGCCGAGGAATTCCGAGCCCGATTCCTCAAGCCATTCCTGGACCATCATTTGAAGGGTGCGCCCGATCCCAAGACACCACCTGTCCTCACCTATGCCACCGGCGTCAATCAGTGGGAGGTTTCGCAGCACTGGCCGGTGGGGAGACCGGTGAAACTCTATTTCCAAGACCGGATGACGGCGTCGTTTCAAGCGCCCGGCACGGCGGTGGACGGTCACGATGATTATGTCTCCGACCCGGCAAAGCCGGTTCCGTTCGTTCCGCGTCCGATCAACATGGGCGACGGGGAGCAGTGGAGACCGTGGCTGGTCCATGACCAACGCTTTGTTTCCGATCGTCCGGATGTCCTGGTCTATGAAACCCGGCCGCTCGACAAACCCGTCCATATTATGGGGCAACCGCAGGTGGACCTCTTTGCCGCCACGTCGGGCACGGACGGCGATTGGGTGGTCAAGCTGATCGATGTCCATCCCGACACCAGCACGGAAGGAAAGGCTCAAGGAGCACCGGGCGTGGAACTGACCGGGGCGGAAATACCCATCGGCATTGAAATCTTTCGCGGTCGGTATGTGCACGGCTTTGATAAACCGCAGGCGTTGACCCCCGGAAAAATTGAGGAATACCGGTGGGGACTTCCCCATGTGGACCATGTCTTCCTGCCCGGCCACAAGATCATGGTTCAGGTGCAGTCCACCCTTTTCCCGTTGTACGATCGGAATCCGCAAACCTTTGTGGAAAACATTTTCAACGCCAAGGCCGGGGATTATCAAAAGGCGACCCAAAGCGTCTACCGTGGCCCAACCCATCCCAGTGCCGTGATCCTGCCGGTTACTGAATGACCCGAAGTGGAAGCGGCGTCCCGCCGCTTGCCTTCAGGTAGAGTGGAAGTGGCGTCCCGCCGCTTGCCTTCCGGGAGAGTGGAAGCGGCGTCCCGCCGCTTGCTTTCTGGGAGAGTGGAAGTGGCGTCCCGCCGCTTGCCTTCCGGGAGAGTGGAAGCGGCGTCCCGCCGCTTGCCTTCCGGGAGAGTGGAAGCGGCGTCCCGCCGCTTGCCTTCCGGGAGAGTGGAAGTGGCGTCCCGCCGCTTGCCTTCCGGGAGAGTGGAAGCGGCGTCCCGCCGCTTGCTTTCCGGGAGAGTGGAAGCGGCGTCCCGCCGCTTATCTCCCCAAAAGCAACGAGACGTCGCTTCCACATCATTATAGAAACGGGTTGACGACCCGGATGCCTCCGTAGTTTTGGCCGTGGTTGAGGTCTTCGGTGATTAATTCGGAGGCACCGGAGGCATGCGCGGCTGCCAGAATCAGCGAATCCCAGAGTGAAATCTTCCAGCGAACTTGGTGGTCGAGTGCTCCCTTGAGGAGTTCGAGCGTGTTGTCCACCACGGGCCAATCGGTGTAATCGCGAACGATACGAGCGGCTTCTTTCAGGGCGACGCCGCGTCGCGTGAAATGGACGTGCATCTCTTGCAACACCTGGACGCTGATGGCGGTCTCTCCAAGGGCCGCCCATCCCTGACTGACCAACTGGAGCGCTACCGTACGCTTGGCAGGTGCACCCAGATCGTAGGCATAAATCAGGATGTTGGTGTCAAGAAACCGGGTTGCGTTCATGAATTTGGGCGCGGGTCAACGGTTGACCGTTCAGCCGGAGTCCATCTTGGAGGCGGCCAATGGCCGCATCCCGATTAGCACCATCGGCATCCGACCTGAGAACCGCGTCGAGACCCGCTTGCACGAGTTCCTTCAGGGTGGTCTTCCGCTGTGCGGCAGCCACCTTTGCCCGGTGAAGCAGATCGTCCGGCAGATCAATGGTTGTCTTCATTGGCAGTAGATACAGTTTTACGGCCATATTGTCAATCGGATGGGATCGTGAGTTGAAGCAGTTCGACCAGGCCGTGGGTTTTTCAAAGCCAAGGACCGACAGACGGTTAAGGCCTACTTGAATGAACTTGGAGAGCAGGGCTGGGAGATAGTGAACTTTGACCCCTGGGATGAGACCTCAACCATGGCGTTCCGCGGCGTTGCCAAGCGCGAACGACTATGACTTGCAAACGCCAGGTGTCGACTAACAGCCAAGGCTGATTCGCGTGGCGGGCGTGGTTAAGAAGGCCTGCGAATTGGATCGGTGCCCATCGAACCCATCACCCCATCCTCCTTTCTCTGTGTTCTCTGGGGTTGACCCTCAGGGCAGTCAACAAGAGTCCAACCACAGAGAGCTCAGAGAAGCACTTTATTTCAATGGCGTTTGCTTTGGGAGCCGGGGCGGGCGAAGAGCTTGGCTCAGCGACTGACCGGGACCGGTTGAATGGAGCTCAGGATTGAGTCGTAGCCGGTCGCCTTCGTCCAAGCGATCCGAACGGCTTCGATGGCCGCGCGATCTGCGGGGGTATCTGGCGAATAAAGAATGATGATCCGCGAGCGGGATGTTTCAATCGCTCCGGTCTTGATGCCCTTCCACTGCCCGTAGCCGTCCAGTACGAACACTCAGCCAGGAAAGCGCGGAGCGAGCTCAAGCTCCAGATAATCGTTCCATTTCTGGGGAGTCACATCCGGGTGTCCCCCTTCGCTCATTCCGACATAAAGTTCGGTTCGAATCCAAGTCGCCGCGCTTCGGTTGGGTGCGGGGGCAGGCGATTTCCTGTCTTCCGCCTGAGAAGGCGGTGTCAGGGCAATGGCCAGAAGTGCGACAACGGTGAAGCGCAAGGAAAAGCACCGGTTCTTTGCCATGGGAAATGAGCGTAACATGGAAGAGAGGTCAGGTAGTTGCACAAAAGACGATAGCGATTGGCCTGGTGGGGCGACCCTTCACGCCATGCCGACGCGCCTCGAGCTCTGTCGTAAGGACTATGTATCGGGGAAGGGTGTTCAGAGTTCGAGCCTGTAGACCGAGTTTCCCATTGCCGACGCGTAAAGCAGACTGTTGACGGGATCCCACGCATAACAGCCGAACCAATTCGGTTGGAACGAATAGGGTGCCCCGTTCGGCCTAAGGTCGCAGATTTTTTTCCATGTCTCTCCGGCGTCCAACGATTTGAAAGCTCCGTCCTTACCAACAACGACCATTTCACTCTCACTTCTTCCGAAATACGGCCCGAGCCAAATGTCGACGGACGAACCCTGCCGTTTCCAAGTGGTTCCCATGTCCCGGCTGACGAGCAGACCGCTGCCATTCCCCAAATAATGCGCGCGGTTAAAGAATACCGGGGCGCGCGTTTGCGGATTTTCCGTGGAAACCAGGGACCACGTGGCCCCGAAGTCCTTGCTCAGTTGGATGCCCTCGCCCTTGCAGTAAACAAAAGCGCTGGAACTGAGGGCACCCACCATGGAAGGGCGCTCCCGCTTATCTGACAGGTGAATCGATAGCCTTCTCCACGTCTTGCCGCAGTCTTGGGTTAGATAGACCTCACCGGGTGGATCCGTCTCGTGCTTCGCCGCGATGATCGTCGTGGGAACGGGTACCGACCAGTCGACCGAACCAAAATCCCAGTTGCGACCCAAGGTAGTGAATGGTCTCCAGGCGACGCCGTCGAACAGGCCGGATGATCCATCGAGGGAAAAACTGGCAATCCGAGTGGGATTGTTGGCGTCGACGCTGGTTCCCCAACCGGTTTCGTCGCGGCCCGAGATGGTGTCATTGTCCACCCGATGCCAGTGGGTGCCTTTGTCCGAACTGCGCCAAAGTCCCAATCCGACGACCTTGATCGTTACATCCCCATTCAACCGATCGACGACGACTCCAGAGCATCCGCCAGGCCATGCGGGCTTTGCGCCGTTGTTGGTTAGACTACGTATCAAATCGCCGGAAATATCCGTCCAGTTGTCTGCGGCCCAGGCAAGGGGTCCGAACAGAGCCATGGCCAGGCAGACGATCACCAGAGCGAGGTGATACCCGATGGGGCGTCGATACGAAGTGGGATTCACACGTCATTTTATAAACCCTCCACCGGCCCGTTGTCGAGAAGCGTACTCGGGTGCAATTCTAAAATCGAGGACTTGAGCGGCACGACGTCCAAACTCGAGGATCAGCCTGTACGTTTCTTTGTTTTGGAATTGTGCCAGGCGTCAGCCGTCTATTCAGTTCGGCGTTTTACAGCCCATGCGAAAGTCGTGGAATTTGCCGACTTCATTTCAACATCATTGCCAAACGTTTACGCCCAATTGCCCAAATGCTGATGCAATTGGGGCGTCAACCCGCCGAGACCTTGGAAACCGTGATCGCAGCGGTGATTGAACAGCGTGAGGATGCCACGGCTCACTTGACTAAAATATTTAAGATCTAATTGGAACGAATCGATGCTCAATAGGGCTGGAGGATCGGGGGTGTGGTCTTGAACCGGCCCGCACACCCCTTTGGTTGAATCCGCCATGGATACAACGGATTCTTGGGCCGGGAAGCGTCGATTGACTTTGGTGCATGTTTTGGATAACGGTCCGCATTGAACTGTGTCGCGAAAACTTTTCATTGTCGGGGGCGGCCTGGTCCTCTTGGTGATTGTTGTCATGCTGTGGCCGACTTCGGCTTACGATATCAAACGGGTTCATCCGAAGTTGCGCGAACTCAGTGCCCCGATTCGATCTGTCCAGACCGAATATTTTCTCGACGGAGGAAGCATCGGATTGCGCATTATCGACGGATCAGGACGGGTGTTGGAGCTCGCGCTTCCGGTTTCTGAGGATCATACTTATGATCGTTTGTTTATTGGAGCGCTCCATATGCGCTGGACCAACGCGGCGGAAGTCGAGTTCACCCAGGACACGCGACGGATGCTGGTCGCGCTCATCGAGCGCCACGACGCTTCCGGCGAGGGTCTGTTCGCGCTGACGCATATTCGCGGAGCTTATCGCGACTATGCACGCTTCTTCACCCATTGTTTTCTGGGCCAAACCGATCAAGCCACGGCGGCACCGTGATTTGAAATGACCAGGAGTCCGCAAAGGGAATAGGGCCTTCATCAATAGAGTGAACGGAGTTGGCGCATAAGCACTTTACAGAGGGATCGATTTCGGGCCAATTTTATTCCTCGCAACACAATGAATCCATCTTCGGCACCCATCATCGTCCAGCCTGGTGGAGGCAAGGAACTCCGCGCGTTGGGCGATATCCTCACGGTCCTCATCGAAGGTGCACAGACCGGCGGTAAAGTTGCCGTGATGTTGGACGTGACTCCTCCGGATAGCGGTCCTCCTCTACACCGACATTCGCTTGAAGACGAACTTTTCCTCGTTATCGATGGACGTATCAGTTATCTTACGGAGAGACGGTGGACAGAGGTGGGACCCGGCGGGGTGGTCTATCTGCCGCGCGGAACAATCCACAGTTATCGCAAGGTCGGGACTACACCGAGTCGCCAGTGGATCATCACAACGCCCTCCGGTTTTGAGACCCTTTTCAGCCGTTGCGCGGATGAGTTTGCCCTGCCAGGTGGACCTGACATGGGGCGGATTGTCGCCATCAGCGGTGTGCACGGAATCGAGTATGTGACACCGGCTCAGGATTGAGGCGTAGCGCGTCCGATGGAGGGACATCCAACGGAGGGACGCGCTCCTGCAAGTCCCAAATCATTGCTGGGATCGTCACCCCTCCCGTTCAAAAGGCACCTCGGTGGCGAGGCTCCTATTGTGCGAGAGGCCGTTCAAATCACGCCTTGGCGCACTTGCGGACGGTCTCCAGGGTTCGAGTCGTGATGTCCTTTCCAAAGGTGCGTTCCAGTAAAGTCATGAACACGGGGCCCTTCGGGTTCGGTAAGTACGTGGTGTAGACCTCTGTTCCCACCCGCTTCAAAATGGAAACGCCGTCTTGCTCGATCGGAAGTGGGGACACCAACCGATCGGGATTGCGTAAAAAGGTAACGATCCGCTTGGCTTCAGGGGGCACGGCGAACTCGGAGAATGGTTCCGACGCCAGGAGTTGTGTTAGATAGTCGACAGACCGCACGGTCAGGCTAAAGGCACGTCCGAGTCCCCGTTCAATCTCGGTTGCAAGACGTCCCTCCAGCGTCTCGACCGGCGATGAACGCGTCGAGAATGCGACGTTTCCGCTCGCCAAAACCGTCCGCACGTCCGCGTAACCGGCGGCTTCAAGGCATTGGCGCAGGTCAGCCATTTTGGCGTTCGTTGGGAAGACCCCACGTAGGAAAGCAACGTAGCGAGGCATGTATTTCAGTGTGAGTCGGTCCCACGCGGGGTATTGTGCGGTGCGGCGGTCGCAGAGCGCCGGAACTGTTGTCCTGTAGTCTGTCGTGCCGGTTCTGGTGAGATTGCCTTGTCCCGGGTTGCATCTCAAGTCAACAGGCGGAACCTTGGTGCACTTTATGCAGGTTACGGAGGAAAAAGCATGTGTCGTCGTGGTCGGCGCCGGGATGGCCGGCCTGACCGCAGCCAATGAACTGCGCCTCGCTGGAGCCCGGGTGCTCGTCCTCGACAAAGGCCGCGGCGTGGGCGGACGGATGGCGACCCGAAGGATCGATTGCTCCACGTTTGATCATGGGGCGCAATTCATTACCGCTCGCGACTCTCGCTTCGGTGCCCTCGTCGAGCAGGGACGCCAGGCTGGGGCGGTCGAGGAATGGTTCCGTAATAGTGCAGGCAACGCAGACGGGTTCATTCGCTGGCGTGGAACCCCAGCGATTTCAGCCTTGGCCAAGCACCTGGCACGTGGGCTGGATCTCCATTTGGAGACCACCGTGACCGGCGTGCACCGGGATGGCCGTCGCTGGCAGGTTCAAACGGACTCAGGCTCTCTTTTCACCGCCGACGCCGTGGTTGTCACCGCCCCGGTTCCGCAGTCACTCCGGATGTTGGATGAGGGAGGCATTGTGGTTGATTCCACGATTCGGGCGCGGCTCGAGGCCATCGAGTACAACCGCTGCCTGGCCGTTATGGCGATACTGGACGCTCCCTCCCGCATTCCAGCCCCGGGCTTCATTACTCCAGCGGAAGAGCCAATTGCCTCGATTTCAGACAATCAGTTGAAAGGAATCTCTGCGGAGCCCGCCGTGACGATTCATTCCACGCCGGCGTTTAGCTTGGAACAGTGGGATGCCGACCGGCAGGTGTCGGGCCGCACCCTGTTGGATGCGGCCTCACCGTGGATTGGTTCGGGCATCAGGACATTTCAAGTTCACGGTTGGCGCTACAGCAAGCCGATCCGGATCGATGAAGAACGCTGCGTGGTCGCCTGCCAGTCGCCTCCGCTGATTTTTGCTGGCGATGCCTTCGGCGGCCCAAGCGTTGAAGGCGCTGCGATCTCGGGTTGGGCGGCGGCGGAGGTCATTCTGATGAATCGCCGCAAAATTACTAAGTAATAGCCCATGGTGATGGCTTCAACGTTGCGACGATGCGGCGCGGAACCGGAGGTTTGGTGTTCTCGAATGGCTTTAGTTCCGCGATGGCGTGGGTGTCTGAAGCCCAAATGCAGTACAATGCAAACTTAAAAGCTCCAGCGCAAACCCGCCAACCCAATCACGGTTTCGCTCAGGTCCAATTGGACCGACCTCGGACCTGCCGATTGGTTGAAGGTTCCCAGGTACTCGAATCCGACTCCCCCGAAGACGGAAGCCGAACGCCAGAAGCGATAGTTTAGTTCGGCTTCGACATAGACTCCGGGAAGGATTCCAGTGCCTTGATGACCTCCTGAAATGGATCGTGTGGAATCGCTCGTGGCGATCGATTCCGAATACGAAAGCGTGCTGTCGATGATCCCCAAGGCAAGACCTGCACTCACCTCCAAGGATAGGCGGTCTGAAATCCAATACTTTGCATCCGGGCCCAAGTGCAATTGGTAAAGGTCTGCGTCCACGCTGCGGCTCCCGGAGATTTGCGCGCCTCTGGGTGTGGTTTGGCTGGAACGGGTGGGTGTGCTTCCAATTGCAATGCCCGGTCCTTGAAACGCACCGTTGTACGGTGCCAGCGGCGCCAGAAGTCCGTTAAGGGGATACGAATCGGTCACCTGCGACACGTCGACGGAGTATCCTTGCCGGTCCTCCAATCGAATCGTGTTGTAGGCAAATGCCGTTTTCAGGCCCCAATTTCCCCAACGTTCGTGGCCGAAATCACGCACGTAGCCCAATTCAAATCCGAGACTGGGGTCATCCCGACGGGAGGTTGTTACTCCTGTGAGAGAACTGGTGTGAAATTGAACGGTGTCGTTGCCGGGCACCTGGGAGTTATTCTTGTATCCCCAGTTCCAAGTGAGGCCGCCTTGGTTTCCGCTGGAGTCAACCTTCACGAAACCGTCTCCATAGGTTCGGTCTGCGGCCCCTCCGCTGGAAGGGGCAGGGGGAGGGACGGACCCGACCCCCCCCACGTTTTGAAACCTGGCCCGGATATTGAAGGATAGTCGGGCTTCGGTACTGAAGTGGTTCCATTCCGAATCGTCCGGGGTTTGACCCAGTAAGAAAGGCGGAACGGCGAGTGAGGTGGCAAGTGCAGTAAGGAAGACAGTGCGCATAAGCCTGAAAGGAGATAGGTGGCTTAAAGGTGAGTTGTGGTTGCACCGGATGTCTGGAGGACTCGATAGAACCGGCTGCTGACGTTGGTGGGTTGGCTGTCCGTCTTGGGCGGACCGGAATCAATCCACTGAACGCGATCCACTGGGGCAACGATGGGAGGTTGAGCCGTCTTCCATGTTTCCAGGTCGCTGCTGTATTGGACGAAATAGGTGGCACCGGGTACGGCTTGGAATTCTATTACAAGGTGCCCGTTAACCATTGCCGGTGTTCTATCGAGGGTCAGCAATGTGCCCGATGGTGTTCCAATCGTCGACGTTCCAATGGGTACCACGGAAAAGTTGGTGGAGACAAATGCCTGTCGGGTCGAATTGAAGTATTCCAGGTTTAGGACGAGAGAGGCACCCGCAGCCAGGGGTTGACCGTAGGCGACATAGGGCACGCCATTGGTCGCCCCTTCCGCATTGTAAAGCACCACGTTGGACGGGAGACCCGATACGAGCAACCACAGCCCTGGAACCAACTGTGCGGTGGGGTTTTGCACCTGGACTTGCTGTTCGTAGAGTCCGGTCTGCGGGTCAAACACCACTGCGCCCGCCTCAATCACGAGATTGGTCGTGGCGGGGGGAGGTTGAGTGACGGGAACCAAAACCGTCGCACTGTTGTTGGTCAGATCGGGATCGACCACCAGGACTTCACCGGGAATCAAAGTGACCGCGACTGTGTTGGTCAACGTTCCGGGCGATTGCGGCGTGGCCATCACGACCAAGTTCGCGACTTCACCGGTTCCCAGGGCACTCAATTCCCAGTGGACAGATGGTCCCGTACGAGTGACCGACCCCTGACTGGCTTCTGTTGAAATAATCGGCTCGGAGGTGCCGAAGAGGGCATCGAGGTGAGCGCCTGGAGCGTCTGCGGGTCCCGCATTGGTCACAACAAGGGTGTACGTCACGATATCCCCCACCTGTGCCGAGGTCGGTACGGCTGAAATCGTCACCTGCAGGTCAGCATCGGTGGAGATGGGCGCGGTGGCCGTGTTCACCACAGAAGCAATCCGGTTGGTTCCAGTCGGGTCGACATCGGGAGTTGGACTCGTCACAACCGAATGGTTGGAAAAGGTGCCGGTCACGGACGGACGGGCGACCACCGTCAGGACAACGCTTTGCTGAGAGGCCAGGTTGGTCGCCGACGTGGTGACGATTCCGTTCGTGAAAATTGGAGGTGAAAAGGCGCCGAAGGCTTCACCGGTAAAGCTGGCACTGATGAAAGAAACACCAGGGTCCAGTGTATCGAGGAGTTGCACATTCTCCGCATCGGCTCCGAGATTCTTAAGTTTGACGGTGTAGACCACATTGCTGCCCACGGTGACCGATGCCGGATCGGATGTCTCGGTCAGTTGCAGTTCTGTGGGCGGCTCACCGAATCCAAAATTGAGTTGGGAAATGGAATTCGAAGAAACCGTCACCGACTGGGTTTTGGCGGCAAACCCGTTCGGAAGGGCGGTCACCGTCCACGTGCGGCTGGAATTATTGGCGCCCAGAGGTGCCTGGCTCAGGGTGTAGAATCCATTGGTATCGGTTGTGGTCGCTTCCCCAAATTGACTGCCAATGAAGACCCCCGCGAGCGGCAATCCGGTGACTGCGTTGGTGACAAAGCCTACAATGCCGGCAACGGCCGTTTGCGGTGCCCCAAACTCGGTGGTGATGGTTGCCCCGCAGAAAATCGTCACCGTCCGGGACTGGGGGTTGTATCCCGGTGCCCGTGCGTAAACCGTGGTCTGAATGGGGGAGTTGTTGTTGCCAACCGTGATATTGGTTAGAATGAAGTTGCCGCTCGGGTCGGTAGTCGCCGTCAGTCCGCTGTTGACGGAGATGGTGGCGTTGGTGATGGGCTGCTGGGATACGGCGTCCACCACATTGCCGACGATGGTGGCTCCCGAACAAACCTTGATCAGGTCCAGATTGAGAAGGTTGGTCATCCCATTGGTGACCGTGGTGGAGAGCTCCAAAGGATAATAGCCGATCGGGCCGGCATAGACGTTCACGGGCGTCGGTGGATTCCCGGGATTCAGCCGCACCGGTCCGCTGAAATAGTGTCCCTGGGAGTCTGTTGTAATGGAACCAACGCCGGAAATGCCCAGGAAGACATTGGTGAGTGGCAACTGGGTGGCTGCATCACGCACAAACCCGGTCACACCGCCGAAGCCGAACTTCAACAGGTAAATGTCCAATGCATTGGTCACACCGGCGGTCACAATGATGTTTGAGGAATTCAGAAAATATCCCGGAGCGGATGCCAGCACCGTCCGGAGCGAATTGGTCACCGTTCCGGTTCCCACAAGGATATTGGTGTAGAGATAAGCGCCGGTGGAGTCGGTCACCGCCGCTACGTAATCGATGGTGGCCGCTGCCAGGGGAAGCCCAGATTCCACATCGTAGACATGGCCGGCGATGGCACCATAGTTGTTTCGAGGGAAGGGGCTGAGATAGAGGGTCGGTGCAGCCACGGATTCTCCACAACTCGAAAGGACGATGTTCGTGCTGCTGGAATAGTAGCCCGGAAACGATGCTCCAACGCTGGTATTGAGGATCGCATTGTCCGTATTCAGCGTGATATCGGGGAAGAAATAGTTTCCCTGTTCATCCGTGGTGACTGACACCTAGCCGTGTCCGCCGTAAATATAGACGAAGGCATTGGTTGCTGGTTGAAGGGTATCCGCCAGCAGTACCTGTCCGCTGACATTGCCACCACAGACCGGTACCAGTCGGACGTCGACCACCGCGTTGGAGTCCGCGATGATGGTCACATTGGTGTAGGCACTCCAATAATTATTGGTAGAGACCACCAATGAATAATTGGCCGGAACATTTCCATTATTCAGTGCCAAGTTCGTCACCTGATAATGGCCGGAGGCATCCGTGGTAGCTACTCCGCTCCCCACGCCGGACAGCGAGACACGGGCACCCGCGGCAGGCCCGCCTCCGGCAATCGTCACGGTTCCGCTTACCGATCCGTAGCGCTGGCGTAGCACCTGGAGATCGATTGGGTTGGTCACATTGCAGATCGCGTAGGAATAAACCGATTGGGAGGGAAAATAGCCTTCCGCGATGGCCTGGACATAATACGGCTGAGGTGAATTGTCGTCCCCCAGCGGAATGCCATCGATCAGGTAGGTTCCGTGCGCATCGACTGGTTGATTAAAATAGTACGTCCGTACAGTGGCATTGGTGACGGGCAGACCTGTTTCAGTGTCAGTCACCGAGCCGGTGAAGGCGCCTGTGCACAGCTTGATCAGGCCAAAATTGACGATGACACCACTGGAGGCCGTATTGGTGATGCCTCCGCCAATGGCGATGACCGACAGCGAAAACGAACCAATCGCGGCATTGGTGGCGGCGCTCAGGGTCAATACCGATGCGCCAGGAGGCTGAAGGGTTTGCGACGAAAACTGAGCGGTGATTCCCGATGGCAACGGGCCTGTCGCCAGTGCGACTTGGTTTGAAAACCCGTCGAGGGGGCTCGTGGAGATCAATAGTGACGACTGCCGCCCGGGAACAAGGGTCAGGCTCGACGGTTCCACGGTCAAAGTGAATTCCGGTGCGGCGATGGCCCTGAAGACCAATACGAGCCCCGCCAACCACCGCCATCCTCTCGGCAATCTGGCAAATACGTCTATCATATGAAATTCCGTGTTATAGTCTCCTGCAGTTTAATTATGCCCAACGAAGGTTTCTCGTCAATAACAAGTCTGGGGTGTTCAAATCATCCGCTTTAAGTTCGCCTGCAAATTGGGAATTCGGGATAGACTTCCAGACAATAGCATGAATCCAATTTCCAAGATTCAAATGGAACCTCCTGAATAGCCGCAACATTGGTAGCGAGGCTCCTGCCGAGCCGCGGCGGTCCAATCAACGCTAGGTCCACAAGAGCGAAGCCAATAGACCGCCCGCAGGACCATCCGCCGACGCGACGCGAATAGCCCGACCGGCGTTCGGCGGGAATGCCCCTGGAGGCAACACCCGTTCGTCGTTGTGTGGTCGTCGTCATCATTGAATCGGTTGGTCTAAAAGTCCGTGGCCTGAAGCCGGAGTCAGTCGTTATTCAGGTGCGTCAAGTGCAGCTCATCGTCGGGTTTTATGTCCGACAGCGATGCACCGCCTCATTATGACAGGCGTCGCTGCCGGAGAGTCAGGGACAGCATTCTTGAAAAAAATCCGCAGCCATGAAGAGACCTCCGGAAGGGTGTCATTCGTTGCAACGATTTCTTTCGATGACATACTCCTTCCCATGCTGAGCAATCCCAGGTCCATTCATCGGTTTTTTTTGAGACTCAAGTCATGCCTCGCCGCGTGGTTTGTCGGTGTCGCTCTCCTGACCCCGCTCTGGTGCGCGGTGAGTGCGTCTGAACCTTGGAATCAGTGGCGCGGGCCATCCCGGGATGGATTGGTGCGCGGGAGCCGTTGGCCGGAGTCAATCGACACCAATCACCTCCAGGTAAGATGGCGCGTCGATCTAGGCCCAAGCTATTCCGGGCCAATCTTTTGGGAAGACCGGGCGTACTCCACTGAGACCCTGAACAAGAAGACCGAGGTGGTGAAGTGTTTTGACCTCACCTCTGGAAAACTTCTGTGGACCCAATCCTGGGAAGGGGCCGTGAGTGTCCCGTTTTTCGCAAAGTCGAATGGTGATTGGATTCGCTCGACCCCGAGTACCGATGGCGAACGGGTCTATGTCGGTGGGATAAGGGATGTCGTCGTTTGTCTGGAAGCGGCGACGGGCAATGTGCTTTGGCGGTACGATTTTGTTCAAGAGCTCAAGAGCAGTGTTCCCGATTTCGGTATGGTCTGTTCACCGCTTGTCGAGGGGGATTCGGTTTATGTTCAGGCAGGCGGAGGAGTGGCCTGTTTGGACCGGCTCACCGGAAAACTTCGGTGGCGGGCCTTGCAGGATGGTGGGGGGATGAATGGGAGTGCATTTTCTTCTCCGGTGCTGGCCGAGCTATTGGGGCATCGCCAAATCCTGGTGCAGGGACGCGAAAAGCTGTCGGGACTCGATCCAGTTGATGGGACCGTTCTTTGGAGTCAGCCAGTCGAAGCATTTCGGGGAATGAATATTCTGACCCCGATTGTTTACCAAGACCAGCTTTTCACGAGCACCTATGGCGGAAGGACAACGCTGTATCAATTGACGAAAGAGCACGACCGGTGGGCGGTTTCAAATCGCTGGTCGCTGAAAGCCCAGGGGTATATGTCCAGTCCCGTAATCATTGGGGACGTCGCCTACCACCATTTGAAGAGCGAGCGTTTCACCGCGATCAACCTCAAGACCGGCGCGGAGCTTTGGACCACCGAAGAGAGTTTTGGAAAGTATATGAGTGAGGTGGCCCAGAATGACCGGATATTGGCATTGGACCAGCGAGGCTGGCTTTATTTGATTCGGGCAAATCCGGAGAAATACGACTTGATCGAGAAACGAAGGCTGACCGAATCCGAGACGTGGGCGCATCTGGCAGTGGGTGACCATCTGTTACTCATCCGCGAGCTCAAGGCCCTGGTGGCCTACGACTGGAATTGATCGTGGATGAAGGAGGCGGTGCATCAAGGTGTAGGTGCTTGCCGCACGAAGGCCGAAAGCTTATAAGATATCCTATTGCTCTGCGACGAACCAAAGACGAGTTCAGAACCGAACCGCACAAGTTGAAAACGACATTTTCAGTCGTGATTGTCGCTGCCGGTCTGATGCTGCCGTGAGCGGCTCGTGCTTTGGAATCCTCCAACGGAGAGGGAATCACCAAGGACGACATGGCGAAAGCGCACCCTGCGCAGTTCTCACCGTGCGCGGGACGGAATTTCCCCACTCGCGTCCCTTTCGGCGATACCCATTTGCACACCGCCATTTCGGTCGATGCGGGTACCTTGTGCAGGGGCGGTCAGGAGGACGCCTTCCGCTTCGCTCGAGGTGAGGAAATATTCACCACTTATGGACTTCGTGCCCGGCTCTCGCGTCCGCTGGACTTTATCATCATCTCTGATCACGCCGAGATGTATGGGCTGATGCCGCAATTGCTCAGCGGCGACCCTGAGATTCTGGCGACGGAAAAAGGAAGGAAGTGGCACGCCGAATTGACGATTGGAAACTACGACCGGATTTTCGGCACGCCGATGGAGATCGTCGATTCACTATCGCGCAGGGAAACGTACGCGACAACCGGCCCCGAATGGTGGTCCGTTTCTTCAGCGGATGGGACTTTACGGTGGAGGATTCTGAGTCTCGGATGCCGGCAACCGCAGGCTATTCCCGGGGCGTTCCAATGGGGGGCGATCTACGGAGGCAGGATATTGCCAAGGCACCGAGTTTCCTGGTTGCCGCAATGAAAGATGCCTACAGTGGGAACCTCGATCGCATCCAAATTATCAAAGGCTGGCTTGGCGCGGACGGAAAAACTCATGAGAAGGTTTACGATGTGGTATGGAGCGGTGATCGGAAACCTGGTTCGGACGGAAAGCTCCCGCCGGTGGGCAACACCGTCAATCTGAGCAAGGCGACCTGGGAAAATACCATCGGTGCGCCCGAATTAGGCACCACCTGTACGGACCCCGATTCCGATCCTTCGCAGCCCGCTTTTTACTACGCCCGGGTCATCGAAATCCGGACCCCGCGATGGACCGCCTACGAAGCCATTCGGTACGGTATCAAGATGCCGGATAATGTTCCGATGATCACCCAGGAGCGCGCGTACACCTCGCCTATTTGGTACAATCCGTAGCGCTGTGCCCGTTGCCCCAGATGCAGCAGGACTGGCTGTTGGTCTCGCCGCAGCCGTTGGAGGGAGGCTTCGCGTTGGCTAGGGGTGGCCATCATTGCAAGCGGAAAACCCCGGTTGGATGCCGGGGGGCATGCGCTCCGTTCAACATCGGACTCACCCGCATTGGCGATGCCCAAGTCATTTGTTACAGGACCATGGCAATAAATCCGATCGATAGGGATGCCAGGGCAGTCATCTGAAAACCCCTCGACTTTCATTTTTCGAGAAACAATCATCAGCCCACTAACAGTGATAACCAACCGCCAGATCCAACTTCTCCTCGGGGCCTCGTGCGCCTGTGGAATAATGTTTCAACCTTCCCTCAAAGCCGAAGAGGGTGGGACGGGCCATTACCTGCCAGGTTCCATCTCCTCGTTTGTGGACGGAACCCCTCCGGACCCCGCCTTTGTCGCGCGGTTCAATGGCGGCTACTGCAATGCCTCCCTCCCGGGATCACTTCCCCTTTCTGGAATCAGGCCCGCCCCCTTGAATGTCAATGCCGAGTCCTTCGGAGGCGGGTTGACGCTTCTCTGGCGGCCCAGCTTCGAACTGGCCCCCGGTCTCTCCTATGCAATGAATGCGACGATTCCCTACGTTTCGCTGACGGTGGATGCCAACGTCGGTATCGGACCCGTGACAGTGCGACGTTCGAGCAGTGTGAGCAGTCTGGGTGACATCGTCCTCATGCCGTTGATGCTGAACTACGCCGTGACCGAAGACTTTCATGTCGATTTCCGCACGGGAATTTACGCGCCGACAGGTGACTACGAGGTCGGAAGGTTGGCCAACTCCGGCAAGAACTTCTGGACCGTCGAGCCGACTATCGGCTTTCTCTACTTCGGCAAGAAAAATGGCATTGAGGCGTCGGTCTATGCCGGAACGGATTTTAACTCCGAAAACGAGGACACCCACTACAAGAGCGGGACGCAATTCCATTTGGACGGAACGGTGGCACAACATTTCCACCTACTTGGAGGACTGACAGGTGTGGGGGTGGCCGGGTATTGGTACACTCAGGTGACCGGCGACAGCGGTTCGGGGGCTACTTTAGGGAGCTTCGAGGGATTCAGCACCGGCGTCGGTCCGGTGGTTTCCTACGCATGCAAGTTAGGAGGCAAAGATTTGGTCACTGAAGCGAAATGGCTGCACGACGTGGAAACCAAGAAACGGCTCGAAGGGGATTATGTCTGGCTGAGAGTGGTGCTGAAGTTCTAGGAAAGCATATGTTAACGGTCAACCCCGGGACGAAGGGAATGGCACGATGGGGAATGACCATCCTTGTCGAGCACAGGGGGCTTGGAATAGCGCGGTCGGAGAAGGCTATTGAAAAGGGCACCGACGATTCCACCAGTTTTCGCAAACGTTGAGACCAAATTACAAATCAGCAACAAAACCATGAAATTCATCCAATTGACCCTGCTATCGCTGGCCACCGTGAGTGCAATGGGTAGGGGGCTGGCCGTTGACAAACCGGCGGTTACGGACGAGGGGGAAATCAACGTTGAAGCGGCCTCCAAGGCATTTCCGGGACGCGGCTTTTCTCCGTATGCCAACCGGAATTATCCGGTGCGTGTCCTGTGGGGCGACCAACATCTGCACACCGGTTGGTCGGTGGACGCTGGTGCGTTTGGCTGCTCGCTTGGACCCGAGGAAGCTCTCCGATTCGCCCGGGGCGAGCAGGTGACTTCTTCGCTGGGCGAGCCCGCGAAACTCTCGCGACCCCTCGATTGGGCTGCCGTCACCGATCACTCGGATGCGGCGGGAGTCATCTTTGAGATTCGCGACGGAAATCCAAACCTGATGATCGATCCGCTGGTCAAGCGCTGGCACGACATGATGGCTTCCGGCAAAGGCGTCGAGGCGGCCAGCGAGATGATTCGCGCGCAATCCAACAACCAACTTCCCGATGCTATTAAGGATCCCAAACTGGCGCGGACGGTCTGGCAGAAGAACACCGCCATCATGGAGAAATACAACGAGCCTGGCCGGTTTACCGCCTTCATCGGCTATGAATGGACCAGCAACGCGGGCGGCGGAGACAATCTCCATCGCAATATCCTCTACCGCGATGGCAAGGCCCTTGCCGACATGGTGACGCCGATGACGACCTTTGAGAGTGAGAACCCAGAGGATTTGTGGAAGTGGATGGAGGCATGGGAGGCCAGGACTGGAGGCTCGCTGCTGGCGATTCCGCACAACGGCAACCTTTCCAACGGAAAGATGTTTGCCCTCAACACCTTCCTCGGTAATCCGCTGACCCGCGAATGGGCTGGGAAACGAGCCCGCTGGGAACCTGTCTATGAAGCAACTCAGATCAAAGGTGACGGCGAAACCCATCCGTCACTATCGCCCAGTGACGAATTCGCAAACTTCGAGAAATGGGACCAGGCCAACCTCGCAGGCGTCCCCAAGAAACCCGGAATGCTGGAGCGCGAGTACGCGCGGCAGGCACTCAAAGAAGGATTGAAACTGGAGGAATCGTTGGGTGTTAATCCATTCAAATTCGGGTTGGTCGGAGGCACCGACAGTCATACCGGGCTAACAACCGCCGAAGAGGATAATTTTTTCGGCAAACACACCGGAGTTGAGCCATCGCCGCATCGCTGGGAGCACGCCGTAATCAAGACTCCCCAAGTGAACGTCATGGGCTGGCAGATGGCAGCTGCAGGATATACCGGCGTCTGGGCGACGGAAAATACCCGAGAGTCGATCTGGGATGCGCTCAAGCGCAAAGAAGCCTACTCCACCACCGGTTCCCGGATGACCGTCCGCTTTTTTGGCGGCTGGGATTTTGACGCCAAGGACGCCCAAACTCGAATGCCAGCCGAAGCGGGCTATGCAAAGGGAGTTCCGATGGGCGGTGACCTGCACCACGCGCCGAAGGGAAAGTCTCCGTCCTTCCTCATGGCCGCGCTCAAGGATCCCCTCAGCGGTAACCTGGATCGATATCAAATCGTGAAGGGCTGGCTTGATGCAAAAGGGGAATTGCATGAAAAGGTCTATGACGCTGTCTGGGCGGGCGATCGCAAGCGCGACGCCGACGGGAAGGTGCCGTCTGTGGGCAGCACCGTAGATGTTGCCAACGCCACCTGGAGCAATACCATTGGCGCATCTGAATTGATCACGGTCTGGAAAGATCTGGAGTTTGATGCCTCCCAACGCGCGTTTTACTACGGTCGCGTTATTGAAATCCCGACGCCGCGCTGGACAGCCTACGACGTGAAGCGGTTCGGAATCCAGATGCCTCCCGAGGTTCCAATGACTATTCAGGAGCGCGCCTACACCTCGCCGATCTGGTACACCCCCTAAACCCCACCCAAAGACTCAAGGCTTACGGGTGGACCGATGGGTTGGCGGTTTCCCAGCAGTCCGACCACGTTGGCCTTGTGGCTGCATTTCGGGCCGACATCGCATCCAGCGGTAAGAGAAAATCACAGACCGTTCAAGCGCGCCGTCCGATCGAATAGGCAATGAGAAAAATCGCCATGGAACCGCTGTTCCACTTCCTGTTGCTTGCGGTTGCTCTGTTCGTGGCCTATCGATTTCTGCCAAAACGGGACGGCGGCGAGCCGGGACGAATCGTTATCACGCAAGGGCGGATAGGGCACCTTTCAACCGGATTCGAGAAAACATGGTTGCGCCCGCCTACAGACCAGGAACTCTCCGGCTTGGTGCGCGACTTTGTGCGCGGGGAGGTCCTGTGCCGCGAAGCCATCGCGCTGGGATTAGACAAGGACGATACGGTCATTCGCCGACGTCTGCGCCTGAAGATGGAATTTGTCTCCGACGACATCGCCGCTCAAACCGTGCCGACCGACGGGGAGCTTAACAGCTATCTCCAGGCGCATCCCGAAATGTTCCGGGTCGAACGGCGATTCACCTTCCAGCAGGTGTATCTCAACCCTCAGAAACGCGGCGACGGGCTCGCGAATGACGTTCGCCAATTGCTTGCGCGATTGAACGAGCCCGGTGTTGGAGCCGATGCAGGGGCGCTGGGAGATTCGCAGTTGCTCGAAACGGATTTCAAATCGACCCCGGAAAGCGAGGTCTCGAAGCAATTTGGCGAAGGCTTTGCCGCGACGCTCCGCAAAATGGAAACCGGACTTTGGCAGGGGCCGGTGGAGTCGGGCTACGGCGCGCACCTCGTCCGGATCAGCGAACGCACCGAAGGGCAACTGCCTCCGATCGCCGAGGTCCGGGACGCCGTTCGACGCGAGTGGGACAACGCGCGGCGGTTGGCGGCCAATGAGAAATTCTACCAGGAGCTTCTCAAGCGCTACTCGGTCACTATCGAGCCAGTAAAGTCAGGGAAGCAGGGCAAGCCTGGAGGTGGATGATTATCTATTACCCATCCGCGTGCCCACACGCCGAGGCGCGGACATTCCTTCTTGCTGAAGACTCCTGTCACCGACAGGGTGGGAGAATGAAGACGGTAAACGCATTCCGAATCGGGTGGATGTCGGTGCTCCTGCTGTGCAACGCCGGACTGACTGCGAGCGCGATGGATGAGACGCTGAGGCTAGCCCAACTGGATCAGTTTTGGAGTGAGGTCCGGTCAGCAGTGCAAGACGGGAATTACAAGCGCTACGAAGGAACCTGTCATCCTTCCGGTATTCTTGTTTCTGGCACCAAAGGAACCTCCTATCCACTTTCCAAAGCCATGGCACGATGGAAGCCGGGCTTTCTCGACACCCAATCCGGTAAAATAAAGGCGGGCGTGGAATTCCGCTTCAGCCAGAGGTTCGGCGACGAAACCACCGCCCATGAAACCGGCATCTTTCACTATTGGACCGTCGATTCGAACGGTACCCGGAAGGATGATTACATCCATTTTGAATCGCTACTCCTCAAGGAGAAGCGGTGGCAGACACTCATGGAATATCAAAAATCCGCTGCCACCGAGAGCGAATGGGAAAAGTTAAAACATTGATTGGCTACCGAAAATTACAATTCGTTCTTTACAGTTATTACACTGGTTTGGCCTCCGTTGGTCATTGTGCGAATGAATGTTTTTTTGGTTCATTAATGAACCTAGGTGAGCCAGTAGCCCCCATCGCAAAAGGAGGAGATAGACATCGTGTCGTCGGAGGCCTATCAAGGGAACAAGCTTCCGTTCGCCAATGCCATCAAGAATTGATTCAGCGGCAGCACGCTTAACGGACCATCCTTGAGTTCAACCGAACCCGTGTAAATTCCGAAGCCGGCTTGGACGATGCCTTCTGCCAGCAATCCTTTCAGCGGTCCTCCAAATTCCGGTCGCCAACGTTCGGACGCTTTGATTTCAAAGCCGATGGCGTGTTTGGCTCGAGTCCAGATGAAGTCTACTTCGCTGCCGTGGGAAGTGCGCCAATAATGGAGTTGCCCGCCAATATTATGAAACGCCATTGCTGCACGTAACTCGTGTAGTACCCAAGTCTCCAGCAAAAAGCCCCGTTCCATCCCTTCAAGTGGTTCGCGTAAACGTCCAGAGAGGGCGCGCGCCACTCCGGAATCGAAAAAGTAAAACTTCGGGCTTGCTACCTCCTTGACCTTGGCCCGGCGGTGCCAGGCGGGTAGCCAGAAGCCAATGAGCGTATCCACCAGCACGTTGAAGTAACCTTGAACAGTGGGCCGTGCGACTGCTGCATCGCGTGCGAGTCCCGCCACGTTGACGACTTGGCCGGTCATAAGGGCGGCGATTTCGAGAAACCGAGCGAACGAGTCCAGACTACGCACCAGTGCCTCCTGTTGAATCTCCTCTCGAATGTAGTTCGACACGTAGGCTTCGAGCACTTCAAGGGCGTGCAGCGGCTCAGCGTGAATCTGTGGCAGCAGTCCGAAGCGAAGCGCTTGATCGAGGTCGAAATCGAAATCGAGTTCGGCGGCGGTGAGGGGAAAAAACTGGCGATTGACGGCGCGGCCGGCAAGAAGGTTGACGTCCAGCCTCTTGAGCTTGCGCGCGCTGGAGCCGCTTAGGGCGAACCGAAATTTAGGTCCGGTCTCCGCGATGAGCGAATGAACTTCATTCAACAAACTGGGCAGCCGTTGAACCTCGTCCACCACCACCCAGCTTCCATGCGGACGCGCCTCAACCTGCTGTCGGAACGACTCGGGCTGCCGGATCAATCCGAGGAGTGTGTGGGTGCGAAGCAAATCGAACCAGAGCGCGTCCGGCACTACCTGCCGCAGCCAGGTGCTCTTGCCGGTGCCGCGCGGGCCGAAAAGGAAAAACGAATGATCTGGAACCCGGTAACGCCGTGTAAACACTGACAGCAGATTAACGGTAAATATGCTGGAGGCTAATACAAAATGACCGAATTGCGAATTTCTCGGATGGATGAAGAACTTGGGTTCCTTTGGGTTTCCGTGGGTTGGACAGGGCGATGGACTGGTCCTGCCCGGTGCACGGCCACGATGGAAGGATTACGAGTGCTGGGAAGCCTGGAAAGGCAACGAAGGTGGTTGGTTTTTTCATCGGTTGTTTTCGGGCGGGTGCCTCGGCTCCGACTTAGATGGGAACTTTGGCGGCACTTGCTCTTGACCAGTCGGGGATGGGTTCCCGAGTCTGCGCTGCTGTGACGGGTCGCAATGAGGCGTGTACCGTGCCATGAATCGTCAATTTCTGCTTGGTGTGTCGATATTGCTCGGAGCATTGCTGTTCTGCGCCTTCCAGGAGCGGGCGGAGAGCCCGATCCCCAATGCCTCCCGTTTTATTTCTGATGTCACTTCGAGTGAGGCGAAGCTTGCCCACGCTGTATCTCCGATGCATCGAGCCGAATGGGGCCAAGCGGCTGGGGATCGGCTGGCAATGCTGGTTCAAGAGTCGAACGGTCGCACGACCAAATTCGACCAGCTCGATGCCGCTCCGTCGCCGCCCATCACCGATGATGCAATTCTGAGTGCGGATTTTTCAGTCATTACCGGAACCATCCGGCGTCTGAACGGCATCAATAAAGGACCGCTGGTCCCCGGTGGAATCGTGGATGTGATCCGGGAGCAGACGGAGCTGGGGATTCCGTTCACACGCCTGCATGACTGCGGATGGCCCAATCCATATGTCGTCGATCATCATGCAGTGTTTCCCAACCCAAACGCCGATCCTGCCTTACCGACGTCGTATGATTTCCGTCTGACGGACGAATACATCGATGCGGTACGGAGAACGGGGTCAGAACCGATTTATCGCCTCGGGGAAAGCATCGAGCACACCGGGGTGAAACGCCATGTTCATCCTCCCGCCGATATGGATCGATGGGCGGCCGTCTGTTGCGGCATTATCCGGCATTACAATGAGGGTTGGGCCAATGGCTTCCATCACAACATCCGGTATTGGGAAATCTGGAATGAACCGGAGAACCGTCCGGCGATGTGGAGCGGCACGGATGACGATTATCTCCGGCTTTATCGCATGGCCGCCCAGGCCATCAAGAAGGAGTTTCCGGACGTGAAAGTCGGTGGTCCGTCGCTCGGAGCCAGCGGCTCCTTTGTCCATGGAGAATTCGTTCCCACGGATTTCGCCAACCGGTTTCTCGCGATGTGCCGTCGGGATGCCGTGCCGTTGAGTTTCTTTTCCTGGCATTGCTATACCGCAGACCCTGCCGAACTAGGCATGCGTTGCCGAGCCATCCGGCGACTTCTGGATTCCAACGGTTTCACCGAAACCGAGAACCATTTGAATGAATGGAATTTTCTGCCCAACAATGACTGGCAGCCGATTTCCAAGACGGGCACTCCCGCTGCGAGGCGACATCACTACGATGAAATGGCGGGGGCCGCAGGAGCGGCCTTCATTGCCACAGCGCCGATGGAACTGCAGGACGCACCCGTGGATGTCTGCAATTTGTTTCACGGCGAGACGGGAGGATTCGGCATTTTTACCCCGGACGGAGTTCCTCTGAAGGTCTACGAGGCCCTGCGGGCATTCCAGGGCCTTACGGAAACTCCGCAGCGGGTGAAAACTCATGGAGCTGTGAGTGGAAAACTGGCTTTTGTCGCGGGGTTGAGCGCCGACGGTCAGAAGGCGACGATGTTGCTCAGCAATTTCACGGATACGCGCACCAACTTCACAGTTCGGTGGACAGGATTCACCAACGCCAGTGACACGATGGCAAAAATCCACATCGTGGATGCGGACCGCAATTTTTTGAGTCTGCAGTCGGTCACGGTCAGGGCCGAATCCGATTCGATGCACCTGTCGCTGAAGGCACCAGCCATCGCGTTGATTCGCTTGGGATGTTCAAGGCGATAAACTCGATCCATTGAACGTCTGGATGATCGATGTTCCTTCCGGGTTGGTCCGGCGAGGTCAAGCTTACCATCCCATCTCTGCCGACCAATACGGTTCAGTCGGCGACTCCATTCCTTCCCATGGGTTCAGACCGACTCCCGAGGAGTGAATGGATATTCGGATGCCATCGGGAAGTTTCGTTGCCGCCAGGTTTCATATCCCCCTGCCAGCGGACGGACGCGATGAATGCCATAGCGCTTAAGGAGCAGTGCGGCTCGAGTGCTGGCATTTTCATTGGGGCAGGAACAATAAAGGACAATATCCCGGTCTCGAGGTATCTCCGAGTGCCGCCGGGAGACTTCATTCGGAGCCATTCGAATGGCCGTGGGGAGGGTTTCCGGTGACTGGGCAAAGTGGGAAGGCAGTCTCAGGTCCAACACCACGAGACCGGAGGATGCCTCCAGTTGGCGCCTCAATTCCTCCGGTGATATTCGCGCCACGCGAAGTTTTCTCACAAACTGGACGCGTCGGACATACTTGATACCGATGTAGGCTACAAATAAGGCGGCGACCAACGACAAGACCACTCGTCCCGAAGTCGAAATCGCGGTGAGAAGGCCCTCCAACTCCTGATTGAAGAGGTAGCCTGGAATCACCAGTGCCGAAGCAAAGAACAACGCTCCGATGAGGTTGAGCACCAGAAAGTGCCAGCGCGAAATGCCAGTCATTCCAGCCATTGGTGAAGCGATGACATTCATTCCCGGCACGAACTTGGAAATCACCAGGGTCCAGGTTCCCCGACGGGAAAACATGGATTGGGTTCGGTCGACACAGCTCTCCGGTTCCAGTGAAGTACGGCAGATAAAGTTCAGGACAGATCTGCCACGGTGACGACCGATCTCGAACCAAATGGTATCAATCAGCATGGCCGCGACCGCTGCGGAACCGATCACGGCGAGGAGATTCAACTTACCATCGCGGGCCAAGGCACCGCCGGCGAGAAGGACCGGAAATGCGGGAACGGGCAAGCCCGCCTGATCGAGAAAAACCCATAGGAAGACAATCCAGTACCCATGACTGGCCAGAATGGTCAGAGCCTCGTGCATGGATGGTTGTCCTTCAACTGCGGGAGGATTAGGGCAGGGCAGGTGGGTTTGTCGACGTTTTGGATTCCAATGGCATGGAAATGAGCGTCAGCACATTGGTGTGAATCTCTGTTGGAAGTTCGGCACGAGCGGTTTGCTTCCACTGGGCTTCAAGACGCTGCTGATTTTGCAACAGCAGTTGATGACGGATGGCGGTTTCCACGGTCTCCAATGGCTTCACGCGCTCAGGTCGGATATCCAACAACTTCACCAGGTAGCAGCCACGCTCTGTTTCAATCACGTCGCTCACAGCACCCGGTTGTGCCAGGGCAAAAAGTGTGTCAATGACCGTGCGGTCAAAGCGGGAGTCTAGACGATCCGCCCGCACCCATCCGAAATCACCACCGCGATAGCGTGTGACCTGGTCTTCCGAGTACTCCACCGCCAACCGCCCGAAACCGCGGGCCGACGGTTCGTTGGTCGCCTGGGCCAGGGCCTTGGTCCGGGCCTCCTGCAGACGCTGCCGGGCATTTGTGCGCCCCTCCGATGGCATCTTTTTGGGAGACTCGACACTCAAGACGGCACCGTGGCGCATGGCCGGTTCCGTGAAGGCAGTTCGATTCGATTCATAATGGGATCGAATCTGGTCCTCGGAAGGTTGGGTATTGGTCAATTGGGGTTCCAATTGAAGCTCCCGTAGCTTGGATACCAGCAGGTTGTCCCACGCACGCATCAATTCCGGATCGCGATCCAAGCCCGTTGCCTTGGCACGCTCGACCAACGCCAGGCGGTCCAGCAGTTCGTTGAGCAGCACCTCCTTTTCCTGGAGGGTGTTTCCCATCGCGCGACGTTGCATCCAGGCTTGGAATTCGGACGTCTGGATTTCGCGGGAACCGATTTTCGCAACAAGGTTTGAGTCCTGTGGACGCGGAGGCGAACAACCGTCAATAAGGCCCAGTAGCAGTAGAACAACCGACGTGGCGGCGGCTCGTGGTCCCAGGTGTCTTTCGAGACGAGTCCGGAATCGCTTCATACGGGACTACCGTAGTTGAAGCCGCACCCGGAGGAAACGCTTGTCAAATTGGGTGGCCGCATTGCCATGGTCCACGAGCGTGACGTCTTCAAGGCCGTTGTCGAGCAGGACGCTGGAGCTGGGGTCGAAGTTTTCCGTCGACGATTGCCATGTCCGCAGGTCGAACGAGGTCTCGATCTGGTAATCCACATCCACCGCGGCGACGGGACGCGTGAAGCGAACGCCCAATCGCCCATCGACGATCACCGCCCTGGGCAAACCGGGCTTGTCGGCGTCCGGTGTCCTGGGATCGAACCCAAAGCCGTATTCCGAGAGATTATTCAGACCGTCACCATCGGAGTCCTGGAGGGCAAACGATTCCGGTGACGTCGAATTCCCGGGGAACAGATCGGTTTTCCATTGACCGAAGGACGTGCTGGCCGCAATGAGCCGGACCTCCGCGCTGCGTTGTGGACCCAGATGGATGCCAGGGTCGGGCTGGAGGTTGACCGCAATGGTTTTCACACTCTTGAGGCTGCTTCCGGCGACGGGAACGATGGGCACAAGTGCCAGCGTTGCACCGGGGTTGAAGACCACCCATCGGGGAAACCGCTGGAAATCCTTTCCGGCAACCGCCGTTCCACTGACGTCGAAGAGAACGGTGAGCGTCGCACTGTTGGGGCCCTGGCGTCGCAGCAGGAAGGAACCATTGACATTGTCCTTTTGTATGGCCAAGGGATCGTACGCCTCGACGGTGATGAGCGGCAGCGATGGCAGGATGGTGATGGTGGCGGACTGGCCGTCCGAGGCAACGAGGTATCCGGAGCCTGCCTCCAGCACCAGTTCGACGGTCCGGGTTGGTTTGGTGTTTTCGTCCAGCAAGGCGGCAATGTTGACCGGGAGCGTCGACTGACCCGGCGCGAAGTGCAGGACCGACGGGACATAGCTGTAGTCCTCCCCGTTGACGGCGGGGCCAGCCAATTTCACGGTGATATCCAGTGGGATATCCAGACTCCCCTGACGTACAATATGGAAGACCCCCGGTGTGCCCCCGGGTATGGCCTGTCGGACCGATGCACTCACCGAAACCTTTTGCGGGGCGTCCACGATCTGTATGGTCGCGGAGGTGGTGGGCGCATCGTAAATCTCAGGCACGGGGGTCAGTCCAAACTCCATCGTCCGTACCGGGTCGGATTTGCTGTTGGGAATCGCTTCAATCCGGACACCCAGGTCCAGGTCTCCCGGTTTAAGCTGTACGAACAGTTCCTGGCCATCCACCGGCATCCAGCTATAGGCACCGGACGAGATGTCGTAATGCTGCACGCTCAGTCGGTAGTCCACATCGCGGATGGCCGAGCCCTTCAGCATGAAGGGCAGTTCCAGTCCGGTGGGCACCGCCGGTCCGCCTGTGAAGCGAATGTCAATCCGACCGGCGTCACCCTCCGCCTCGGTGGCCGTGCCACGTGCGACAGTCATGGACGCCGCCAGGGGGAAGCGTTTGTCACCTGTCAGGAGATTCCCCTGTGACCAGAGTTGAAAGCGGTCTTCGTTTCGCAGCACCACATTCTGCAGGATGATCGTATGGTCGGTTTGCTTACCGGTGCCGCGGAAGTCGAGATCCAGGTAGGAGTGATGACCGTCGGTCCGAAGCCGGACGTAATCGCGAAAATCCCGGCTGTCACCCCGCAGGAGGTCACTCAGATCAATCACGTCCTGGTCCACCACGGGATCAAAGTCGGTGATGGTGTCGGAATCGGCATGAATATCGGAGTAATTGAAGACAAACCGATCCCGGCCACCGCCCCCCGAGATCACATCGGCCTGGCGTCCACCTACGATGATGTCATCGTTTTGCCCTCCCTGCAGCACGTCCCGACCGCCGCCACCGATCAGAATGTAGTGTCGGTCCGGACCGTACAGGGGGACGAAGTTGGTCCGGTATTGGTCCGCAGAAAGTCCGCTGCTCGGCACCCGCCGGGTCACATCCCGTTCGTCGTCACTGCCGTCGATGACCACCCATCCGAACCATTTGCTCAGGAGCATGGCGTTGATGCGCTGGCGTTCCACGCCGACCAGCAAGCGGTTGAACACAAGAAGTTCTGCCAGGTAACCGTGGAACGGCTCAGATGTGTTGCCCAACGTGTTTTTTGCGCCCACCACGGGATCGCTGCCCAACAAGGTCGTTTCATTGAGTGGCTTGGGTCCGCCGACCCAGCCGTCGTTGACTTCCAGGCTTAGTTCGTTCTGGTCCCGTTGGGCGGTGAGGAGGTTCCACTGGTCTTGAATTCGATGATTGCCATAGACCACACCCAGCCCTTCGGCTGCAAACCGGATTTGACCGGCTCGTCCCTGGTCTTCAGGTCCTGCAAGTGCGACCTGGAAATTAGCGCCGTTGACCAGTTGCTGGCGTGCGATCGGGCGGCCCGCCGGATTGAAGACGGCGAACACGGTCACATCTCCCGATGTCAAAACCTGGGCGCGATCCGGTGTCGGCAAGGCCAACGATTGCGGTGAGGGCGCGTTGGACAGATTGAAGCCAATGACGGGCTGCCCCAGAGGGCCTCGATTGGCCAACGGTAAAGGCGACCCGCCGGTTGTTGCGTCAAACGATGCGGAAGTTCCATCAAGAAATGGTTTCGGTCCCGAGCGATCCGTCCAACGGGTCAGGCTGCCCACTGCGGAATGGCTGGATGCCTCCCGGGCGTCAAGCCAGACCGCCGCATCCGATCCATCGGTGGGAGTGGGCGTATGAACAGCGGCGACCAGATTGGTCTGAAAGGGCGCATGATTGGTATTGCCGTCGGACAGGCTCAGCCCCAGAACGACCTGTTTGGCTGCCGGGTCATCTTGAACCATCACCAATCGTCCTTCATTCACCTGTGCCTGAGTGAACGTATCTCCGGAGTGGAGTGGTCGGTCACCCCGTTTTCCGTCCAGACCTGGACGGGATGCGCCAAAGAGTTGAAGAATGCCGACCCCTGTGGGTTCCTGCGTCAGAGTGTAGACCAGTTGATCCGGGGTCGTGTCCGAGTCCACCGCCCGTAGCGTCAGCAATTCAGTGGTGCCTTCGTCCACGGTTGCCAAATCCCAGGCGATGACCGGGGAGGTGTTCACCTGGGTCGGATGGGTGCCGGCCAGGTATTCCCGCCGATTGCTCCAGCCGTCCCCGTCGGGATCGGCATTGGGATCAATGCCCAGTCGTCCGAAATATTTCTGCTGCCACCAATCCGGCAACCCCCTCCCGTCGGAATCAGGCATGGGGACCGCAATTTCCAAATCGAGGCGATAGGCGGTGGCCCGGCGATCCGAGGAAACATTGAAGATCGTGGACGCCGGAGGAAGAATCTTCGCCAGCTCGCCGTTGATCCGAATCTCCGACTGGCTGTAGCGAGCGTTGACATTCCCCAGTGGGACTGTCGTGGGAGTAATATCGGTTCCGGCAAGTCCCGCGACTAACGCCTCGTGCGGCACTTTCAGGCGATAGGAAAATCCGCCGTTGGTGTTCAATTCGAGGGGGGTCGTCAGACGGTAGGAGACACCGTCGTTTCCTTCGAGGCGAATGGTCCAGTCCAGCTGGCCGCTGGTGACCAGCAGTTCGCTTCCGTGGTCAAAGTTGAGGACCTTGCCGTAGAAGATGGTGTCGGGCTCCGGAATGGTCGCCGCAAGCGCGCCGACACCCGCAGTCAATAGGAGGGTGATCCAGCGTGCCGCCATCGCAGCCCAGGCAAAGGACCGGTGGACCGAGGCTTCGGACGTGCCGGAATGGTGTGAAAGGTTGTGCATGACAATGGTTCCGGAATGTTCAGTTGCCGGAGATCGCGTAGGTTTGGAAGGAAAGCTTGATGTCCGAGACACCGCAGCCGTCGCGCCGGTTGCCGCGACTGTCGGTCGCCCCGCCGCTGGCTGACTTGAGGCCGTAGATGAACGTGTCCAGGCCGTCCGTCTGGTCCGCGAGGAATGTTCCGCCGGGAATGATCAAGAGCCAGCGGGTGTTCCATACCGAGCGCCCGATCAGGCGGCTGTCAAAGCTCATCTGGTCCGGTGTGAAGCCGGCGTTGTGATAAGCGCGGAAGGAGGAATACCGGCGGATATCCGCGATGGTGCCGTTGACCGAATCCCGCAGGGGAATCCAGGACGGGTCGCGGAGGTTGGATTGGCTGACCGGCAGAGGCACGGGAATCTTTTGGTCCACCACGTTCCATTCGCGGGTGGCAAAGTCGCTGCTGTTGGGCACATACATGATGTCGAGTCCCGCAGGCACGAGATAGACACGAGGCGTGGTGGCCAGACCCTCTCCCGCATAGTTGTCGAACCAGACGCCGACCGATCTCACCTTGGTGGCGAACAAGGTGGGATCATAGGCGCTGTCGCCGGGTCCGAGCGGTTTTCCGAAGAAGTTCTTTCCGAAGACGATCTGTGAACTAAACGGAATCACCATGCCCGGTTGCACACCGGCGCTTTGCGGGGCGAACGCCCGGCAATACCTCCTGAATTCCGGCACCTGCCACAGGTCGGCCACCCGATACTTCTCCAACTCCTGCCGCCAAGCCGCATCGTTGGTGCCCCGCATCCGGAAGAGCTCGTGCCTCAAAGAGAACTGCCCCGACTCACCCTGCGGATTGTTGAACCCCATCTGGGAGCGCAACACCTCGAAGTTCACCTTGAGCGTGGCGAGCGCATCCGCCAATCCACCCGAGCCGAGCCGAGGTTCACCGTTGTCCAGTGCGCCAAGGGTCCGCGCCCGGATGATCTGCGTGAGCGTGGGACGGGCCGAGGCAGGATCATTCGGATCGAGGTTGGTCTCGTAGTCGTAGGCCTTGGCCGCGAGATAGGCATAGCGGGTCGCCAGGTCGAAAGCTGCCCGATATTTCGAAAGGGCATCATTACGGGCGACGCGGAAGGTGAAGTCCTGGTAGCGGTTCTTCTGGGTGGCACCGGCGGATTGTCGGTTGTGCAGGGCCCGTTCCTCCATCAGCCGCAAGCCGGATTCAAGCTGGGCACGGTACTTCCCGGAAACCTGGCGCAGGGCCTCCTGCTTGCGAAAGACCTCAATACGCTTGGCGGATTCATCACCCAGAAGGGACTCAAATTCCTTCAATTGCTCCTGAATGGCGTACTTGAAATCATTTTTCTGGAGGGAAATGTCCTGTTGGATTTGAGCCACTTCCTTGGTGCCTTCGAGTATGGAACCGGCGAGCTCGGAGACCAGCGCCGTGCTGCGAAGGTTACCCGCCGTGACAGCTCCGGTTCCTGTTGCGAGGGCACGAACCGTGGAGAAGGCGTCCGAAGCCAGTCCCACAACCTTGGGGAGTGCATCGGCCACGACCTCCGAGGATTTATCCACGGTATCGGCGGCAAGTGACAAACTCCCGGCCGCTACCTGGGATATCAGAATGCCGGTGTTTAATCCGATGGTCCTATCCCGGCCCGCTTCCTGAATTCGAATGCTTTCGGCCTGGACGCCGGATTGCGCCAGGATCAGCGTCTTGAGATCGCCCAAATCACCGACGAGTCCATCATAATCATGCAGGGCTAATTGCAGGTCCGCCTCAGCCTGAACCATTTCAGAAAGAATTTGTTGCAGTTCACCGGGGGCGCGGCGACTCCCCCAGGAGGCGGGTGCTTGAAACGCATAACCGGATGCGGTCTGAGGCATGTTGAGGACCAATTGTTTGGTACTGAAATCCGTGTTGGTATTGTCCTCGAGGTTGGGCGCATCGCCGCCGAAATAACTACTCCATGCCTTGGTGATCGAATCCGCCTCCCCATTCGCTCCCACCGCCTTCACAAATCCACCGGGAATCTGACCGAAATAGGCGGTGAAGTTGGTGCTGGGGGCCGGAACATTCTGGATGCCGGTCACGTCGGTGTACATGTAGAGATATAGGTCAGGACCGGTGTAGCCCGCCGGGTACGGTTTACCGGGTCCGATCACCCCGTCGTACGGCGTGCCGAAGACCTCAATCAGCCGGTTGCGATAGTCCAGGTCCTGTTCGGCGGCATCTTTTGCAAATTGCTCCGTGGTCTCGGCCACCTGGCGCAGCCTGTGGTTCAGCTGATTCGCATTGTCGAAGACGTTGAGAGCATTTTGAAGGCACTTGACGGCCCGGTCGTAGACCTGATCGAAATGGGTCGACCGAGTCCCTGTGCTGGCATCGAAGCCGATCGGATCAATGTCAAACGGAACCACATCCGTCGCGAGACCCACCGGGTTGAGGCCCGAGTTGGCGTTGTCCAATTGCTTTCGAATTTCAACCCCCTGCGCTGAAATTTGAGCGAGTTCCGGGACAGTGGTTCGGTCCACCCGCTCGATGCCGGTCTTTTGGGTATTGCTCGACGGCAGGATGGCGTTCGCCGTGATCCAGTCGAACAATGCTCCGGTTCCGGCCCGCTGTGCCCATTCACTAACACCCCAAGCACGATTGGGGTCCGTGTCCTGGTATCCCTGCCATTGCCCGTCGGGGTCCTCCACGTAGCGGCTCCGATAGGTCAAGTTGACGACCTCGGAGCCGGCTTTGGCCTTTCCAGCCGCAGCCTGGGCAAACTTGCGTTCGTCCAGATAATCGACCGCCACCACCACGCCCTCGATCTGGAGATTTTCCGACCGGGCCTGCCAGTTATAATTGGGATGACGCAAGAGATCGTAGTAAGTGCGCAGGGCGGAGAGGTAGTTGCCCCACGCGTCGCCGTGGCCTTGCGGATAGAGGATACGCGCATCGGCCTCGTTGATGAAACCGTCTTTGTTGACATCTGTTATGTTGTAGGAGAGCGCGTAAGCCGCTTCGCCCTCGGCCCGCGTGAAATTCCAAAGGAGACGGTTGTAGGCCGGATACGCGCCTTCCTCAGGACGCCCCCGCATCAATGCCAGCTCCTCGTCGAGCAGCGTGGCCACCTGGTTTTGGAAGGTGAAAATTGTCGGTGCCAGCGAACCATATTCCACGCTGGAACTACCGAAGCCGATGGTGGGGTCTTGTGCGTCGGTGTAGGCCTCATTGCCCAGCAGCAATTGCAGGTCGGCAATCCGCGATGCCGCCAGAAGAATGGAATTGTTCACGGCTGGGTCATTGATCGGTGATGAGAGGTCGATGCTCAGTGCCTTGGCCCGCTGGATGACGGTGGTATACAATTCAATCAGTCCGGTGCTCTCGATGACATTCTTGTCCTGATTCAACGCCACCGGGCCGCGATACGGGGCTCCAGCCTGCTGCACCATGCTCGCATAGGTCGCTGGTGTGCCGTTATTCCGGAAATCGGTGATGCGCGCATCGAAGGGGTTGATGCCGGCGATCACACGTTTGACCCAGCCTTCGGCCAATTGGGGCACGTAGGTGTTTTGAGCCAGTTCGTTCGTTCCCGGCGGACGGCTATTGGCCGCACCAGCCCACTGGGACCATGTGGATGCCTTGCTGTGCTTCCAACGCACGAAGAAACGATTGTCGGACAGGGTGACAGCGCCCGCGCCTGCCAGATTGATCTCCTGAAGGCCCAGCGTTGCACTCGAGAAGAGTTTCCAGTCACCCAGGGCGGTCGGCGGATTCGGAGGTGCGACCACCTTCCCGTCGTCCGGACGATAATACCATTCGAACTCGAGGTTGGACGCGTTCCCGCCGAAATCACCCGAATGCCGGAGGGTTACCTTTTCATCAAAGGGATTGGGCGGATTGATGGTCTTGATCGCCCCGCGGAAAAGGGGTTGTTTTCGGATGCGAACAATGTGTAGGACCACCGGTGCCGCTCCCAAAGTATCGTCATCATTTTCAGCGAGCGTCACATAACCTTCGCTCAGGTTGGCGATCGGATCGAGCAACCCCTGGTTGGGCAGCAGTGCCAGTCCCGGACCGAACTGGACGGCCGGTCGCGCTTGGCTTTTGGCACCCAGAATCGGCTCCAGACCAACTCCATAACCGCCCGCTGCAGCCTGGTGCGGATCCCGGCTGAGTTGCACCAGGTTGCTGACGGCACCAGTCCAGTCGGCAGAGGCGGTACTGACCAGCTTCAACAGTGCTGTCCGGTCCTTTTCCGTCAGAATATTGGGTTGGAGGACATAAATCGAGCCGGGAGCCGCCGTCAGGGTGGGGTCGCCGAGTGTCTTGCCGTCGAGGAAACCGCGAACGGAAAGCTTCTGACTGGACTGGTCATAACGAATGCGCGGTTGAAGGGAGGCATCGAGATTGTTGAACGTCCAGCCCGTCCCGGTCACGGTGACATTGCCGGACGCAGGCAGCAGTTCGGCTGGAACCTTCGCAATGGGAAGCGACACCTCGATTGAGAGCAACGGCGAGGCGAGACGAGCCAGGTAATTGCTGATGGTCTTGTCATAGGTCAGAGCCGGATTGGCCTGGTCAAACACGATTTTCCCCGCAGCCCAACCGATCACGCCCGGCACGCCGGGGCGACTGGCATCGTCCCGGTTGACCTCACCACCGCTGAACGTAAGGGTCTCGCCGGCTTTCAGCGTCGGCACCGCCGCAGGCCAGGTCACACGATTGGTGACCCAGATGGGGACACTGTTGGAGACATAGGCGAGGCAGTCGCCCACCAGCGCGGACGGGTGCCAGAATTCCGCGGGTCGTGGATAATAGAATTGGGCCCGCAACCCAGCCGCAGGATTGTCGCTGCCGGATACGGCCCATGGTTGCTTTTTATGATCCTCCCAATAGACGAGCTGACTCGGATCGAGATTTTCACCCCGGGTGGCTGCACAGGCGGAGGCACCGATGACGCGCTGCAATGGATAGGGTGCCTGGACGGGCTCCCCCGCCTTCATCGTGTATTCAAAGACATAGGGAAATGCCCGCGTCAATGTGATGGTCGGGTTCTCAGACGGAACAATGGCTGAAGCGGTGATCGGAGTTCCGCTGGTGAGCGGAATCAGGACAAACTTGGCCGGCCTGCTGTTATTCACGATGGATACCCGGTACCGGCCACCGTCGAGTCCGGGCAGGTTTTCGTTCGGCTCGAGGTCTGCGATTTCGTCGGAATGGAAGCCGGTGAGATTGTACGGACCCGCAGTATAGTTGAATTCCAGCACGTTGTTTGTTCCCAACGACACATGAAGAGTGTTGGTGGGATTGATGCCGAAAACCAGGCGGGCGGTGGATTCATTGACATCCTGCACCTGCACCTGATAGGTCGCCATCCCATAGTTGGTCACCTGCTGATCATAATACTGAACGAGGACAAAAGGATCGGAGGTATAGGTGTCATCCGGGTGGGTCTGGTTCAAGTCACGCCGTAAGGCGAAAGCCGCCGGTGTCGGTGTTGAAATGTTGACCAGGGAAGGGGCCACCAAAGCGTGTTCCTCATTGGGATTATAGCCGGGTAGATTCCGGTCGGGCTGGTTGTAAATCCGCACGTCGCTAAAGCGATCCGAATTGAACACCGGTTGCGATTGCCCCCGCAGGCTGATCCCCTCGGATCCCCGGCGACTGGCAATAACGATCCGGTTGGCGTCCTGGGGCCATGTGGGATTGTAGAGAAATGCCTTGGACGGCCAGTTGAGCTTGTCAATCTGGCTGTACCAGACGACGACGAGTTTTTCCTCGGGCTTGGCGGTGGGGAAAATATTGACCGGTATGATCGGTCCCTTACGCGACGCACGGTCATAGATATTGGGGTTGTAGCGCGCCTTCTCCCAGTAGACGTAACCATTATGGGGAACCTTTGGGTTGTGAGCCGTGCTCGTGATGGGAGTGCCGACGGTGGCCGAAGCAGGAACGAGTCCGTCGCTGTAGCGCCGGGTTTGAACGGTTCGTACCTGCAACCGTTCCGTTTTGACATCGCCAATCGCCACGGTCTGATTGGTCGTCTGCGAGAAGAGGAGAACGCTCCAAAACGGAGCGGTGAACTGCGGATCGTTCACCGAGAATTCCTCCGCGTCATTGACCACGGCCGTGGTCCGTTCCGAATATTTCAGACCGACGAAGTTCACGTCGTCTTCTTTGTCCTCGTCGAGGGGCACGGGAGGGGTGTTGGCGATATGCGGGAAAGAGGCCGCGGTCGGAAAGGCGAAGTTGACCTCGGTGATCACGGGGTCGCCGCCGCCCTGCCGGGGCCATTCGAGGCGGAGGTATCCGGGGCGCAAGGGATACAACCGCTTGTCCACGTCGTCCCAAACCCACATGTCCTGAACGGTGCTGCCCGATGGGGCATTTGAGACAATGGTGGTTCCAGTAGGCGGCTTGCTCAGGTCGATGGCTTCCGATCCGGGGATGGGGTCTCCCGCGAAGGTGCCCACTACCGCGTTGGCCCCGTTGCGTGAACCGTCGATGGCGTTGCCGATGGCCACGGTCGAACCGAGGTAAACCCGCTGTGCGTAATTCCACGTGAGGGCACTGCCCTGTGTCAGACTTGGAATTTCCACATACCGAAGGTTGACGTCCAGTGGGTCCGCCAGACCATTGCCGGAACCGGAGGGCACATTGCCGTAGCCGCCAATGTACTGTCCGTCCCGCGAGCTCAATTGATATCCCACGGGGGAAACCGGCTTCAGCGGGGCATAGATTTTGACCCGGGAATTTTCAGGAAACCAATATTCGCCGCTGCCCTTGTTGGTGACACCGCCGCTCACGACCATGGGCACCGTTTCCAAGCTTGAGGGGGAGGCCGCAACCCGGACGGAATTTTCCTTCACCCAATGATATTCAATCGATGCCGGACCGTACATGATGAATTGGGGTACTTGCTGGCGCGGTTGCACTCCCTCCCAGGGAATGAACTGGGTAGTGCGGGCGGGAATAGTGCCGACAGTGGCCGCCGTACTTCCTCCGACGATGGCGGCGGTGCGGGTCGGGTCCTTGAGGTCGGAAACCGTTCCACTCGACGCATCATCAAATGTCCAGTAGGCGATCAAGTTTGGATCCGATATTTGGCTGAGTGGAAGCCGGGAGCTCTGCTGAAGTTCGGATTGGGTGCGCGCCACCCGCCACATTCGGAAATCGTCGATCGCTCCTTGAAAAAACTGTCCCAGCTGAAGCGGAATGGTTGTGGAACCGAGGGGTCCGGTGACGGCCTGTCGCAAGGCAAGTGTCCCGTCGAAATAGATATACCAGGCGGTGCCATCATTGACCAGTGCCAGATGCCTCCAGACATTGGTGGCCAGAGGTCCGTCATCCAACGTCAATTCGCCCGTGAAGGTTTTCGGAGAGCTGAAATAGATCTTGGGGTTGGGGGCACCGTCGCCCTGATAGATGTACATCAGGTCGCCCCATTCGACCAACCGGCGCGAATAGATGTCGACGGCATCGCTCCGAAACCAGAACTCCATGGTGAAAGGATCCGAGCCTGGATTATAAGCATCACGGGTGCCCAAATTGATGGGGGGTCGCCCCCCGGGGAACGAAATGGCGCCTCCGGGCGGGGCCACCGGGCCGCCGGCTTTGTAACCGGATGAGCGGAACCGCGTGCCAAACGAATTCGCTTCACTGGAGGGGGCGATGCCATCGATGAACGCCGTGGTGATGGTTCCGGCGGCGATCCAGTGCTTTTGCGAGACCGGATTGGGGTTGCCCGCCGCCTGCGAGGAAAGCCCGACCAGTCCGGTGAGATAGTTGGTGACGTCCAGGGCGTATTCGGTCAACCAGTTGAACCGGAGCACGGTATCCGCATTGATGGTAAATCCGTAGGCCGAGCTGGTTCCGGCAATGGCGGTATCAAGAACCTCGTAACCGATACAGGTATGCCGCGTCACTGACCGGGACTCGATGGCCGTGCTGTCCAAAGGATTGATATTGACGCCATTGGCATCCTCATAAAGTTGGGCAGGGACGGATGCAGAGATGGAAGTACCCCGAAAAACGGTTTGGGGGGTTGGTGGAGGCTGGGCAGAATCGCCTCCAAAGGCGGTGTCCAACCGGAAGGTAACCTGTTGAAGAAAGTCACCTGCTGATTGCACCGCCGAAACAAACGATCTGTAGCTGGGGCCTTGTGTGCCGGATGCAGGCACCAGCGTATCCGCTTCTGCTGGACCGAGATCAAGGACGCCATTGGCAAATGAACTGCCAAAATATAGCCGTCCGTTTTGCGGGTCTGCCGAACCGGCGATTTCTCCAAACTGGGGCAGACTGCCGCTGGCCGTATTGACCCACTGCCATTTCAGGCTGGAGTTTAACTTGGCGGCAAAGAAATTGGCGTTGGCACTGACCGGAATGTTGGTCAGGGGCGTGCCGCTGTTCGTGAAAACCGCACCAGGATAACCGATCCTTCCCACCAGATAGAGATTGCCAAAGTTGTCCGAGCTGAGGGATTTACCAAAGGCAACGTCATTGGTTCCAGCCAGGCCATTGACGGTCACCGAGGCCGAGGCATCGAATGCACTTAAATCCAGCTTCAAACGTCTGACTTGGAGGGTGCGGACGCTGCTGGGCTTCGCGCCGTCGAGCCCCGCTTCCTGGTAAGCAACATAGACTTGGTCCCCGACCACTGCGATGCTTCGGGCGTAGGTGGGTGTTCCAAACCAGTTGGCAGCGGGTGATGTACGAATACAATTGAAGACGGTGCTGGTCCAGGTTCCCTCCGTGCTGCCGCTGCCGCTGATCTTGGCCACGAAAGAGTTGAGATCGGAAGGAAATTTATAAGGGAACGATCCTGGAAGAAATTTGGCATTCCATTTGTCTTTGGTCATGTGGGCGTGAATCAGAGCCCCCGCCTTGTTGTTAATGTAATCGCCGTAAGCATTTCCCACCACATAGACGTTGTTGGCACTGTCGACGGATACCCCGAAAAAGCCACCTCCGTATGGGCCATAGGCCCCCGTCCCATTGTCCGTTTCATCCTCCATGCCTCCGCCTGTCGCCACCCATTTCCATTTTCCTCCCGAGTCCAGTTTGGCCAGAAACCCGTCACGGGTGATATAGTTCCACAGCGGAGTTCCGTTTCGGTCGCGGACCCGGAAGGCGTGGTTGGAGCCAAAATTCAACCCCTTGGTCGTATCGTCAGTGATTTCATTCGATCGAAACGAACCGCAGATATAGACGTTATTCTCACCGTCGATCGCCATGTCATAAGCGAAGGCATCCGATCCCCCGGCTGCCGTCTCGCTATTCGACGCCATTTGAGCCCATATCGTCCGCCCTTCCGTGTCGAATTTCACGACAAAGGGTGACCGGCTCACGTTGGTCCGTGAGAGGAAGCCCGTCAGGATTGCGGCACCATTTTGAATCGATGTCACCACTCCATTGTTGGCGTCCCCGCTCACGAAGATATTGTCCCTGCTGACGGTCAGAGACCGCGGAACCAATGTGCCACGGCCATCCGCGTCCGACAGAGTCCCCGCCCAGCGCCATGCACCGTCATTGCCCATTTTGGCAACGAACCCTGTGGTCTTGTTCCCAACTGGTTGCAGGGTTTTGTTGCCGATCGTGACCGGTGCCCCGGAAAAAGTACCGGTCACATAGACCGATCCATCTGCTGGATGAACGGCTGTGGCGTTCACCACCACAGTGCCGGACGATGACAGGTCTTTGACAAACGTTTCGGCAGCTTGGGTCGCCGGTAGCAGGCACAACATCCAGGCCAGGAAAATCAAAAGCCTATTCAGGCCGATCGGAAAGTTAAGCAGGGTGTCCCCGGTTCGGCGGTGCTGAAACGAAATCGAGCTTCGACTGGGGACTGTCCGCCGGGATGTGAGATGGTCCCCGAAAACTGGACCAGTTGTTAAGTTATGGTTTTGCGGGTTTGATCTGGAAGGAAAGGATCAGACCAATGAATGCAAAAGCGAAGCGAAAAAAGCACAGTGCAGCCTTCAAAGCGAAGGTAGGAATGGA
>CAITXU010000288.1 GCA_903896505.1 uncultured Verrucomicrobiota bacterium
CTCTGTGCTACCGCATGATTGGCAGGTAAAATTTTCTCGGTTCAAAACCTCCAACCGCTTCCGCTGCCATTGAGGGTCGCGCAGCAATTCAGTATAGGAACGCCCGTTGCGACGATTCATCGCCACCCCGTCAGCGGCCCGTACTGACGACGGCGCAATCCCGCTGCTGAGGCCGGAGTTGCCGTTCGGGCGAACGACCCTGCGGCCGTCGCCAGTACAGGCGGTTGAATTTTAGATATTTCTTGAGTCTCAGCAGTCAGCATGTCTTCCCCACTACACTAAAAGCCCGTTGCGTTCTACTTTCTAACCGGTTGCATCCGGTTTGTCAATCAATTTCACCTGCGGCCCGGCCGGTATCATCGTCGGCTGGACCTTCGGCGGCTCCGGTACTACCAGTTCCCCATGCTCTTTCCGCTGCCCGGTCTTGCGCATTTTCTTTCCGCACCAACACGTGATTGCAAAGCTCCGGGCTTCGTCGTCTGTCTTCCATATCAGACTTCCATCGGCCGGACACCGGTACTCAAATTCGTTGGGAGTTGCCATAATTATTTTCCTTGGGCGGAGTTAGCGGAGAATGATGTCGCTGTTTTTCCGGTAACGCCACCCACGGCGATGCTATTTCTCCGGTAATCCGCCGCTGCCAATCGCTCCGATTCATCTCTCGTCATTTTTCGATTCCCATCCTCCATAATTGCCGCTCGTTCTTCTAAAACATATTTTTCATCAACATCCAAGTTTTCTTGGTAGCCTGTCCAAAGTAGAGTTGCCATTATCCAGCCAACACTTTCAGTTCCTCAATCCATGCAAGGAATTCATCACGAGACAACGTCACATCGAAATAATCATCACATTGCTCTGTGAGAACAAACTCGCCATTTTCATTCTTACGAATTTTGATAATATTATTCTGTAGCAACCCCTGCGACACCGTTGGGTATTCCGTCACAGAGTTATCAATGCCCGTCATCCGGTAACTCATCGCACTGTCTCCACACGGACCGGCACTTGCACCTTACCATCTTGCTGCGCCCATTCAGTTGAGCCCCGGGCGTCTGTGAAATACACATAGTGGTAGCCGTCTAAGAAACGGTACACCTTGATTCCGTCATGCGTCAACATCAATTCGACTTGAATTTCCGGATTTGAACTCACCGCTACTGACTCTGCGGGGGTTTGTTTTATCTTGACGCAGCCGACCATAAAAATCAACCCGATTACGATGCAATTTTTGATATGTTTTTGTTTCAAAAGTTTACGCTACCTCCAAAGTTTCCAGTGGACTACGAACACCAGTGGCCTCCGAGTGACAATACCCCATCGTCGTTTCTAAACTGGCATGCCCCATCGCTTGCTGGATGGCACGAGGATTTTCACCGCGATTCAGACAGTGAGTCGCGTATCCGTGCCTTAGCTCGTGCGGTTTTACCTCCAAGCCGAGCGCGGTACAGGCGTTGCGGATAGCGCGTTGTACATTCGCCTCATGGACTCGCCATCGCACAATTTCTTTCGTGCGAGGATGCTCACACGTCGTGTGCGATGGGAATAGCCAGTACCACTTCCAAGCGAATTGTGATGCCGGATATTTCTTTGCCAGTAACCCCGGCAATGGAACAGGAGTATCATTTACGACATCACGTCTCCACATCAACCGCGCTATCTCAATCTGGTACCGGATGCTTGTGAATAACGAACACGGCATGGAAACGACTCGGTCCTTGCCACCCTTGGCTCCTCGAATCATCAATAACTGACCGTCAAGGTCGATGTCTTTAATTCGTAGATTGCACGGCTCCGCCACTCTCAACCCACACCCGTAAAGCATGTGGACAATCAACCGCGTCGGGTATCCGTGAACATTTTTCACAGCCTTGAGCAGCGACCGCGTCTCTTGGAGTGTTGGCGCGGTTCGGATTGTTGCTGGACGCTTAGCACGGAGAGCGTTGATGTTGCTGAGTTTTTGGCCCAACGCTTCCTGATAGAAAAATAAAAGCGCATTGAAAGCCTGATTCTGCGTCGAAGCCGACACTCCCTGCCTCGCTAATTGAGTCAAAAACGACTCAACCTTGTGTTCACCGGTCGCCCCCTTTGCGTGACCATCGCCAAGGTATCGCATATATCGTATCAACCAACCAGTGTAAGACTCCTCTGTGGATATAGAGAAGTGCTTGCGCTGAATGGTGTTGCTGAGTATTTCGATTGCCTGTTTTGCGTTCACGATATGCTAACCGGTGGTTGCCTAATCACTTGTTAGCCCTCCACGTAGCCGCTCTCTTTATCGAGCGCCTCAAAGCACCACGCGGCGAGCGTTTGTTTCTTCTTCGACGCGGCCCGCACATACGCACCCTTGCGCTTGCGCGTGACACGAAGCTGGATTTGCGAGTCCGACCGCTCGCTGTCTGGCAGCGGCGGGCGTCCCATTGACGATTTAGGTTTCATTTTCCCATCCGCATTTTTCGATGTAGTCAGCCAGTTCACCCTCTAGCGTCGCGCCGGCTTGCGCTGGTTCGCCGCTTTTCCAGCATTCCACGCATTCGTCGAAATCCATATCGCACTCAAACGCCGGTGCGTCGGAGGGACGGATTATCAGTGTGGAGAGTTCAGCGAACTCTAAGATCGTTACGCAGTTCAGCGTTTCCGGCCAGAGGACTTCTTCTTTTACGAGGGTCAATTTCATGTTCTGTTCTCTTTCGAGTTTCCGAGTTCCGCTCGGTCGGTTGTAGCTCTTTGCTACGTGAGAGAGTCTCGCACACGGGCGAGTTTGTGTCAATACAATATCTTCACTTATTTTCGGGCCTCTTTTATTGAGGTTTTCGACAGGAGGGCTAACAACCGGCTGCACGCGAACCGGCGCGGGCCTCAGCAGTTCGGATGTCGCAGACGTGTTCACGGTTTGTCCTCTTCTCGCGCCGGTCGGTGAGCCGGAGCGTTGGACTCGCGTATGGCGGTAGCCACACTTTCGAGACCATCTGCTATGCGTTCGCCAGCAGTTTTGATTTCGCTGGCGAGATTTTCGATTGCGCCCATGTTTGTAC
>CAITXU010000289.1 GCA_903896505.1 uncultured Verrucomicrobiota bacterium
AAACGAACGCGGCCTCGTTGAAGCACGTTCCATCGCCGCTGGAGCTGGGCCCACCGGCCTATGTCCGCGTTCAAACGAACGCGGCCTCGTTGAAGCTCATGGGACACCGTGGCCCCGTAACCCTTTGCCAACCGATTTCCGCGTTCAAACGAACGCGGCCTCGTTGAAGCAAGAATATGGGGGTAAACAACGGAGTAAGGCAGTTTATTTCCGCGTTCAAACGAACGCGGCCTCGTTGAAGCGTTAGGTAAGCCTGCGTTGCAGCCATTGCCTCCTGCATTTCCGCGTTCAAACGGACGCGGCCTCGTTGAAGCGGCCAGTCGTGCTTGCGCCGCCGCCAGGGCAGCCTCCGAATTTCCGCGTTCAAACGGACGCGGCCTCGTTGATGCCAATCCGCTTGGGAGTCTACCAGCGCATCGTCGAGGTGATGGACCCAGAGACAGGTGAGCCTACGGCAAATTCCCGGCGATGGCTGCGTGCGGCCTTTTTTGGCAGAGCCGCGCCAAGTTGCTTAGTCAAAGCACCTGTTGGTCAATTCTTCCCTGGAGCTGCAGGAGGCGCGAATGGCACCTCCGGTTTTGACGCTCCGTCAGGGGTAAATCCTTCCGCGATGATGGCCCCGTGCTTGTGCCAAAAATCAAATCGAAGCGGGTGTGAAGAGGTTGCCCAAGCATGGCTTCGATTTCAGCCACGACGCCCAGTGTGTAAAATCCTTTGGCCCCACCACCATCAAGGGACAGGACGGGAAAAAATAGCATTCCCGGACGCGAGGGATTCCATCGTCATGTCTTAGGCTCGAAGCGCTGCACGTTTGGAATGTTGTCGAAATCTCGGTCGAACGAGGCCACCGGCAGTTTCGATTCGAGGGCGGACGCGGCGAGATACGCATCAACCAAGTGTATCCCGGTTTTCTGAACTCGCGCCAACGCATCAAGAAGGAGTTCTTTCTCCGCAAGTCGGATTCCCAACCGGTTGACGAACGTGTGCAACGTCTTGGCGACCTCTTTCCTTGGCCGCTTGTAAAACGATTCCAGCGTGAAAGCGGTCTCGGCCAGAACCAGTGGTGACAATTCAAGTGCTACCTCCCCACGCTCGACTCTCTCGATGAACGCGGAGGCTGCTGCGAACATCGCAGGTGGCTCTCCGGTCAGGAAGCGAAGCAGAATGTTCGAATCGATGTGATACCGAGGAGCACTCATCGGCGTTTGGGGTTCAACGATTCAGTGACCCAGGCGTCCGTTGCTGCGTCCGTCTCTTCGCGGATGCTGGTGAAAGGCACCTCTGATTTTAGAGACCCAGCCAGCTCCATCACGCTAGGCATCAGGCGCACGACGGCTGAACCATCCTTCTGCGCTTCCCACACCAGGCGTTGCCTTGGCGAGGCTCCCAAAGCTTCGCGGATTTCCTGGGGCACTGTGGTTTGCCCCTTGTCTGTTAGTGTTGATGTTGTCATATTCAAACATTACCACATTCAAGTCATTACTTCAATATCGTCATTACCCCGGCATCGCGCGAGCAAATTCTTTCCCTGCCGGCCCCTCTTTCTTTGGCAGAGTCCGTTCTCCGGAAGGCGTCCTCTTTCGTACCCGCTATTTCCGCGTTCAAACGGACGCGGCCTCGTTGAAACTCGTAACTATTGCGGACGAGACGTCCGCGTTCCCGGGAGTTTCCGAGTTCAGACAACTGCGGACTCATTCAAGCGGTGGTACCAAAGCGGCGGGACGCCGCTTCCACTTTGGGCGCCCTTCACGACTGGACATCGCCCTGATTTCGCTCGTCATGGCTGCGGACGAGACGTCCGCGTTCCCGGGCTCCAGGGGCTCCGTTCGGGTGAAGTGAGTGTGGGAAAAAAAGCGGCGGGACGCCGCTTCCACATTCACTCTCCGCGCTCAGGGAACTTGCGGGCGCGGCGGGCCCTCGTAAGGCTTGGCTCCCAGTTCCCGGTGGAGGCTATGCTCCACGGTCAATAGCGCCGGGTCGGTCGCAGTCGGAGCAGCAATGAAACCGTAATATCTCCCCATCCAGTAGGCCAGCAACCAGCTGCTCGGTTCCACCACATCCTTCCCGTCGGTCCCACCATCGGCCTGCATGGTCCACGCATCCCAGCGCATCGGTTCGCGCTCCCGCGGAGAAAAGGGTCGTGTCCCACCCAGAAAGGTTTGGTACCCATCGGGTGTGTGCAGATCGGTTCGGTGGGAATTTTGATAGGACCAGACCCGCAAATCCAAAGGCCATTCCCTGAGATGCGCGATGGATGCGGGTACCTCAGAGTCGTCGCTGGATATCACCTGATGCACAAAGTTGTACCACGGTTGCTGCTCGATCCGGAGCATCTCGTAGGTCCGCTCGAAGCTGCGTCGATAGAGTGCCCGCCGGTCCGCGTCCTGCTCGTATTGCAGCAGATTCCAATAACTCCAAAAGGCCAGTTGGTCCTCGAAATGGGCCACCGAGTCCGGTGGAAAGGTTTTTCGCTGGCGAAGCGTGTGCACCGGATAACCCATCTCCACCAGCCGTTGATAGGCTGCGGCAAATTTTGGATCGCCCGTCAGCACTTCGGCGGTCTTCATGAAGGAGAGAATCTCGAGGCACTGCAATCCGCGATCAAAATGCCCTTCGTCGGTCTTGAAATAGTCCGGGTCCCAACGGCCCCAGCGGGTCGGTTTGCCATCGAGATCAATCAATTGCCATCCGTGGTCGATCAGATGCGTGGCCATCGCGGACAGGTGTTCGCGGCCCAGTCGAAGTTCATCGCCTTGGGCGGCGGTCTCAAGAAATCGTGACGTCGAATAAAAATGGGAGCAGAGCTCGTCGCTCGAGGTATCGCCCTTCCATTCGAATTTTCCCCCAGGAACGGGATTCCATTCCGCAGGATACCCTCCCGAGCCTCCCGTCGCCTTATGCCCGTTTTCGCCCACCACCCAGAGTCCACGCGCCACGAATCCGGGGATGCCGGTCATGGTCCGAAGCCAGCGAAGGGCATGAAAGGTGTTCGTCGCAGCGCTGCGCGCTTCCGCATCGCGAGTGACCGCATAGCGGTACGATTCGGCCACCAGATAGTCGCCGGAATACCCGCCATCATTGTCCCCTGATTCGCGAACAAATTCGTGGAGCCCGGCGTCCCATTCCAGCTTCTGGATAAGCCCCAGCCGATTGTGTCCCCATTCCTCAATCTCCTTTTCGTAGTACGCTGCCTTCTTAGCGAGCGTGTACGGCTCGTAATCGATGATGCCCAATCCGCCATCGGTGGCGATCAGGACCGACTTTCCTGAAACCGTAATCGCATGGACGTGATCGGAAGGAAGCCAGCGCTGCCCGGCAAAGTAGTGAAAGCGTCCTCCGGTTTGTCGGATCGCCCCACGAGAAGTTCCAGCCCAGAGATCACCGTCAAATCCACGGGCCAGGCAGCGGACATCTTCGTAGGGTAGGCCTTGCTCCCCCCGAAGCGTGGTCATGGCCATGCCCCGCAGGACTCCAAGTCCCCGATCAGTGGCAAGCACCAGCCGATTTCCAAGCGAAACGACATCGCGAACCTGTTTTGACGGAAGCGAGCCCCAGTCCCAGCCTTCATCCGTTGGAAAACCATACTCGTCCAGACCACCCCACGTTTTTCCGTTCAAGGTGGTCAATCGTTCGCCTCCCTGGACATACAGGAGGTCCTGATGACTCACGAGATGGTGGATGGGAAAGGCATTGGTGACAGCACCATCGTCGGACATCGAATCTCCAGCCAATCGCAGTAATCGCGCCCCCTCAGCCAGGTGGACGATTCCGCGATGAACGGCGATGGCGGTGGCGGGACGCTCTGAAATCTTCTTCCACTCTTGGTCAAATCGATAGACGCCGGAGGCAGTCAGAGCCCATGTGAAGGAGTCCAGCGTCACCAACTGATGGACAGCTCCCTCAATGACCGGGACGGTCCGCCATCCATTCGCCACCAGTTCCAGGACACCCGTCTCTCCGCCGACGAAGACGTTGGTTCCATTCACCGCTACAGAAGTCAGTGCAGTTGTCGAAGGAACCTGCCGACCTATCTCCTGAAGATAGACTTCGTCCGGGACCGGTTTCGGATGAAGTTGAGGGAAGGTGTCGCCCGCAAGAAGTTGGGATATCAACGTCACCCAGACGGTGAAGACAATTGAGTGTGGATGGGGCGTGCGCATTTCAGTTGCGGGAGGATTTCCCGATGGGGAACTTGGGTAAAGCCAAACTCTCCGCGATCCATCAGCCCGTGGAGTCCCATGCAGTGAAACCACTCCCCACAGGAACCCGCTGGAACTTCGGAAACCTCCAACTTCCGGGCGCAGATTGGCCAAGAGCCAGAAAGCAGCGGGACGCCGCTTCCCCCTTCAGCGTATCAGCGGCCTTAGGTGCGGAAGGGTGGAAGTGGCGTCCCGCCGCTTATTCCCCTTTCGGCATTCCGGGCTGTCCTCGCCAAACTCCAGAAAGCGGCTGGAAGCCGCTTCCACTGTAGGAGGCAAGCGGCGGGACGCCGCTTCCACTTTGTCCAATTCTCAGGCGCTCAAGGCGCGGAGGGTCGAATAGACTTCGGTCGCCGATGGCCTTTTGGGGGGATTCTTGTCGAGCATCCGGGCAATCAATTGGTGAAACGTGGGGGGAAGGTCCGGTCGCCAACGATCGAGAGCAGGTGCCGCTTGATCTCGTATCTCCGCCATAACTTCGATGGTGGAGGTTGCTGAAAACGGATGTCGGCGGGCCGCCAGCTCGAACAGGCACAATCCAAGGGAAAAAATATCGGAGGCCGGAGTCAGTATTTCCCCAAGGGTTTGCTCAGGAGACATGTAGCGTGGGGGACCGACGACCATGCCGACCGAGGTGACATCGTTTTCGGTATCGGATGCCCGTGCGGGCAGCTGGCCAAACATCCGGGCCAGCCCCCAATCCAGAATTTTGGCGATTCCGTCCCGGGTCAGCAGCACATTTTCGGGCTTGAGGTCGCGATGAACCAGCCCAAGTTGATGGGCGGCCTCGAGCCCGCTCGCGAGTTGAGCCCCCAGTTTGGCCAAAGCCGGTTGATGAAGGCGTTGACCGACCAACGACCGCAAGGAACTTCCATTAACCAGCTCCATGGCCAGGTACCACATCCCGTCGCTCTCTCCGAAATCGAGAAAGTGGACAATGTTCCGATGCTGCAATCGACGCATGACCGAAGCCTCCCGTTGAAATCGGCGTAACCATTCGTCAGCGGTGGTTACGGAGGGAGCCAGTATCTTCAGCGCGATCTCGGTCGTGTCCGGTGGACGATTAGCGCGATAGACTTTACTTGTGGCTCCAGAACCAAGAAATGCGATCAACTGATATGGGCCAAAAAATGAGGGAAAGGACTTCATTCCAATAGGTCAAGCGAACCATGCCAGCAGGAATGTCCCCGCGACAGCGGAAATCGCCTCCGTCTTTTTTTGAAATTGCGGCTCATACGGGGTCGTTCGGGCGATATTGTCCTGTCAGGTGAGGTGCCAGGAAACTACCGCTCCGCATCGATGCCAGCGCGGAGCTCGGCGTCGAGTGCGGCTAACGGCGGCACCGAAAGCCCCCCCCTGAGTCGGGTGTTCTGACCCGTCTGCCATTCCACCTCGATTCTATCTTTGATGGCCTTTCCACCTGCGAATTGGGGAATGACGTGACTCAAGACCAACATTCGTCGGCCGGTATGGACGTTCCAGAACTCGATTTCTTCCTTTCGATTGGCCGAGACCAGCGTCCGACCATCCGAAGTGAAGGCCAGATCGGAGACATCTGCACCCCTCAGGTGGAAGGGTCCCGACAGCGTTCCACCGTCCATTGCCCAAATTCGCACTGAACCGTCCATGCCGACGACAGCCAGGGACCTTCCCTTCAGTGAGAGGGTCAGCCGCCGGATGCCAGTTGAACCGTCCGACACACGATGCTGAAACGCCGGCGTCCCCAACGATCGGACCTCCACTGTTCCGTCGCCCAAATCGCGCGCCATCACCTGACCATCGGCCGATACGACCGAGGGCACGTTTGTCACAGTTGACGGTGTGACGGGGGGACCATCCTCAGCGGTTGCCGGTCGGAAAAGGCGGGACACAATGGCTCCTTCACCCAAACCGGGATTTTGAGGCGACTCAACACGAACGGCGCTCCAGAGGAATCGCCATTCAAGCCCGCGAAGTTCTTCCGTCCCCTCCCGAGCTCCGGGGAGATATCTACCAAGAATTTCCCGGACTGCTCCAAATCTGCCTGCCTCCATTTCCAATTGCGCCACGCGCATGTCCGCGGAATAAGCCTCTGATCGGAGTTCATGCGTCATCGATTCCGCCCGAACCTTGGCTGTGATTGCCGCCTGTCGTGCAACCGTCTCCAGTCGGGACAATTCCTGCGATTTTTCCCAAATGCGCGTCTGCTCCCGTTCGGCGCGATTCGCCCGGATGGCTTCCCATGTGCTGCCTCCAGCTCCCAGCAAAAGGGCGGCTACCACCGCAACGCCGGAGGCAAATGCCAGCTCATTCCTCTGGATGGCCTTTCGAAGGCGATACAGGGCACTGGGCGGACGGGCAACCACCGGTTCATGCTGTAAATAGCGCCGAATATCCGTGCTCAGTCCGTTGGCGGTTGCATAGCGCCGGGTCCGGTCTTTTTCGAGGCACTTCATGACAATCCAGTCCAGGTCGCCTTTAAGCAGGTGAATCAACCGGGGCGGTTCGAGGGAGCGCCGTTGTGCCACGGTCCTCAACTCGGCACTATCGAGGGTGTTCATTCGGGTGCTCGGACGCACCGGTTCCCGTTCGCGGATCGTTCGCCGGATGGCATCGATGCCCCCGGCTGCCAGTTCGTCGGCACCGAACGGCAATCGACCGGTCAGCAATTCGTAGAGGAGGACGCCCAAACTGTAGATATCGCTCCGGGTGTCGATATCCATGCTGCTCATCTCCGCCTGTTCCGGACTCATATAGGCCGGAGTCCCGATGAACTGATTGATCTGGGTATAGACCGTATGGTCGGTCAACTGCTGGTCAGTGGCCTTGGCGATGCCAAAGTCGATGACTTTGGGAGCGGGTAGGCCTTCGTGAACCGACACCAGGATATTCGAGGGCTTGATATCCCGGTGTATGATCCCCTTCTGGTGGGCGTGCTGGATGGCCTCACAGATTTGGCAGAACAATTCAAGCCGTTGACGGAAACCGAGTTTTTCCTGGTCGCAGAATTCGGTCACCCGAATTCCCCGAACCAGTTCCATCACAAAATAGGGACGCCCGGTTTGGGTGGCACCGGCATCGAGAACCTTGGCGATGTGGGGATGGTCCATCATCGCCAAGGCCTGGCGTTCAGCCGCAAACCTCGACACCACCGCGCGGGTATCCATTCCCATCTTGATCACCTTGAGCGCCACGCGGCGGCGGACTGGAACCACTTGCTCGGCGACGTAGACGACACCCCATCCTCCCTCCCCAATCTTCTCCAACAATCGATACCGATCGATCATCTGACCTTCGAGGTCGGAAAATGTCACATCATCCGATTCCAGACGGAGAGTAAAATCCTTGGGGGCGTCCTTAGGAATAGGAGAATTATTCCCCGTTTCGGCGTGATCGAGCTCCTTTTCCAGCCGGACACGGTCTTCCGGGCTATCGACAACCGAAGCCAGAAAGCCGGCCCTCTCCCCTCTTGGCATTAAAGCCGCCGCACGGAGGAGCGCTCTTTCACGCATTGAAAACGGGTCCACAGTCCAAGCCCACGCGCTAAGCGTTCAAATTCGCAACCATAATCGTCCGAGACATTCTCCCAAGCCTATATCCGCCAGGCTGGAGGTTGACCTTTCGACCCCTCGGGGCCTTTTTGAGGGAATACCTGGTACAGCAACAGGTATATGACCACCCCGGTGACCGAAACATACATCCACAGGGGAAAGGTCCAGCGCGCCAGGGCCTTGTGCTTTTCAAACCGCCCTTTCAGGGCGTGGAAGAATGTCACGAAAATGAGGGGAACGATCACCACCGCCAGGACCGTATGGCTCAGCAGCAACGCCAGATAGTAGGGGCGGAAGCCCGCTGGATTCTCAAAACGGGTGGTTCCCACTTGGGAATGATAATACAAGTAGGACGCCAAAAATAGCGCTGAGCTCCCCAAAGCCGCCACCATGCACCGACGATGGGCCTCCCGGTGCCCGCGGTGAATCAGCCAGCCTCCAACCGCCAGCAGGACGGCACTCAAGCCGTTCAAGCAGGCGTTAACCATCGGTAAATCCTGGATCGTCATCCGACCCTGAACTTGAATGACAACGGGAAAGGAGCAACCCGGGAGCGCTCGATTTCCGTGGAGTGGACAATTGAGATGGAACCAGAGAAAATGCCCCCTTCGTGATCATGGACCTCTCCCTTCGGCTTTTCACCACCCTCGACCGGTCGCAATGCATCTCCGCGTTGCCACGGTGCACCGGTTGGAAAATGGCGATTTTGGGGTTTCTCGGAATCCTGGGGGGAATGAACTTGGTGGCCGAATTGCCGCCCCTTCGGCATGCCACTGTCGTCATTGCCCATCGCGGTGAACATCTTCGCCATCACGAGAACACGCTCGAAGCCATTCAGGGGGCCATCGATGCCGGGGCCGACTTTACCGAGATGGACGTCCGACGCTCTCTCGATGGCAAGTACTTGATCATGCATGATGGCACCGTGGATCGCATGACCGATGGGCACGGAAGTATCGCCGACCTAACCTGGGAGGAGCTTGCCAGGCTGAAAGTCCAAAGCCGTCAGCTGACCAATGTCCCGCCCTCCCGGATTCCGCTCTTCGAAGAGGCGCTCAAACTGGCCCGGGGCAAAATCCACATCTACGTCGATTTCAAGGCCGGGGATCGGGCGGTCGCCGCCGACATCATCCGTGCCGCTGGCATGGGGAACGGAGTCTTGATTTACGACAACACTTCAGGGGTGACTGAATGGCAACGGATAGCCCCGGAGATGCCGGTGATCACAAGCCCTCCAGACCGGGCCAGAACCAATTTCACCGTGATGAAAGCATTCATCGAACGCTACCATCCCGACGTATTGGACCAGGCACCGGACCAAAAATGCATGGCACAAATGCAGGCCCTGCCGGTCAAGATTTGGCCGGATATCCAGCGCAGCGACGAAAACCCGCGGTATTGGCAGAAGAAATGGGACGAAGGCTTGCGCGGATTCCAGACCGATCACCCGGTGGAATTGGTGAAGTGGCTGGAACAAACGGGCCGCCGGTAGCGGCCATCGGCCGCAGGTCGTAGCCAACACCTTCGTCAGACGGCGCTGACCGATCGGGAGTGGGCACCCGGGAAAAGTCTGGCGGCGTTTCGCTGGTCAGTGTCGCCGCGTGATCGGGCTATATACCCGCCGACCCGTCTGACAAAAGGTTCCGACCGAGTAGAGTTTGCGCCGACTGACGTTCGGCTACAGAACCTGGGCGGTACCAAGGGTCGACGGCTCATTTCAAGAAGCCCGTTTGGGTCGCGGATGCACGGTCACGATGGTGTTGTAATCGGGCACTCCACTGGTCGGATCGGTCACCCCTCCCGGCAGAAGGACGTTGCCCTCCGGCCAATGAATTTGAAGGTTACCCGGGGCAACGGGAGCCACAAACACCGTGCCATCGTAGGTTCCCACCGGATTCCGCAGTTGAATCGGTGTGCCATGGGGCAGCCCAAGATGCGTCGCATCTTCGGTACTCATGAACACTGCATCCCTGCCCGCTCCCGTCAACGGGTCGACTTCCGCATAAATCAAGGTGTTGAACTGCTTTCCGCGTCGGGTGGAAACCACAAAGCGTGGCATGGCATCGTCGGAAGTCTCATCTCCCCGTTTGCCCCGGGGCAAGGCCACCACTTTGAAATGGGCCTTGCCATCTGCAGTGGGAAACTGCCCGTCGTCGCATAGGCGGGGTCCGCCATATTGGATGGAGTCTCCTGTCTTCGAAAGTCGCTCGCATCCCGCATAAAACGGGACAATCCGGGCGATCTCCTCGCGAATGCGCTGTCCCGTTTCGCAGCCCAGCAGGTGGGCTCGCTCGGGCCACGCATCGGCGGCAATCTCACGCAGGATTTGCCACTCAGCCCGGGCTTCTCCCAGCGGTCGTGGAATCTCAGGCGAAAAAATGATGCGGCGTTCGGTTGTGGTTTCTATGCCGCCTCCCGACTGCTCGTAGCGGGTCTGTGCTGGCAGGAGGATGACCTCGTCCGAGGGATCGATAAGCATCTGATCGGTCAATAGGATATCCTGATGGACGCGCAATGGCACCCGTTCCAGGTTCCGGGCCACAACATTTGGATCAGGCAGGGTCCGAAGGAAGTTGCCACCCAGGCAGTAAAGCACCTCCAGCTCACCCCTTCCGGCTGCCTCCACCATTTCAACCGAATTGAGTCCAGGCCAATCGGGAACCGGGAATTGATACTGCGCCGAAAGGGCGGCGAGGTTATCCGACGTCAACGGTTTCCCACCGGGCAAAGCCGTGGAATAGCAGCCCATCTCTGCTCCTCCCTGAACCGAGCTGTGACCGCGAATGGGAACCAACCCGTTCTTTTCCCGCCCGACATAGCCGCGAGCCAGGCCCAGATTGAGCACCATGGAGACGCCATCGCCCCCGCTCGCATGCTGTGTAATACCCATGCTCCAGACAAAAACGGCATTCTTGGACCGGGCCAGCAAGCGTGCCAGTTCCTCCATGGCCCCCCGGGGAAGTCCGCTGAGCCGTTCAAGGTCGGCGAATTCATGGCGGTCCACTTCTTGGCAGAGGTCATCCCAACCTGCAGTGTTTCGGGCTATGAACTCATGGTTCAGCCCATTTTCCGCCAAGAGTACCTTGAGGACACCATAGATGAACGCGATATCGCCCCCCTGCGCGACAGGAAACCACCAATCGGCGATCGCGGTACCAAAAACGGCGCTGGCGGCCGTCGAAGGCACCCAATAGCGCTTCATGCCGGGCTCCAGATAGGGATTGACCAGGATCACTTTCGTCCCGAGGGCTCGTGCCTCGTGAAGGTACTTGGTGGCGACCGGCTGATCGTTGGCGGGATTGGCCCCCCAAAAGACAATAAGGTCGGTGCCATACCAGTCCCTGTAACTGCACGTGCTGGCGGCAACGCCCAGCGCGTATTTCATGGCTCCCGTGCTCGGGGCATGACATAGGCGGGCGGCATTGTCGATGTGATTGCTTCCGAGGAATCGAGCCACCTTCTGCGCCATGTAATAAACCTCATTGGTCACTCCACGGGCGGTGACGAAAAAGGCAACCCGACGGGGATCACTCCCTCGAATGCGGTCCGCTATTCGCTTGCGGGCTTCATCCCAACGGATGCGTCGAAAACCGGCCTCACCCCTCCGCCGGAGCATCGGATAAGCCAGACGCCCCATCTCGCGAAGTTCGGCATTGGACCGCCCTCGAAGGGCGGAGACATCCGCCAGGAGGGCCGGATCAAAAGCCGGCATGGTATTGAGTCGGAGGAGATTGAGGCGGGTCATGCACAGGTGCACGCCGTCAATGGTCCAGTCGTGAAGACCCGCGACACCCAAAGCGCAACCGTCGCACACGCCCCGGGTGATCACCTTGTAGGCGTACGGCAGGTTGTCCCTATTCCGCCAAAGGACCTGAAACATGTCGCGGAAATGGCGCGGCTTGGTGCTCAGCAGTCCAAAGGGGACCCGATTCCGCCAGCGCTCCCCCGATGTGGGAATGACCTCGTACGCCATGGGAGGAAGATACGCGAGTCCATGGCCTTGAACAGAAAGAGCGTTTTTTTCCGAACGAAATGGTGGAGGCCGGCGTTACACCCGAGGAAAACATGAGTCGGTTGCCCTTCACCCCAAGCGACGAGCAAACCATGTGGCGCGTGCAACAGCACGGAGATGCCGCTGCGTTTGGGGAATTGGTGCACCGCTGGCAGGAGCCGATTCAACGCCTTTGCACACGGATGACTGGCGACCTCCACAGGGGCGAGGACCTCGCGCAAGAAGCATTCCTCCGGGTCTTTACCCGGCGTCAGGATTATCGACCGCAGGGAAAGTTTTCGACCTGGCTCTGGCAGATTGCCCTCAACCTGTGCCGGGACGACGCCCGGTATCAACGTCGCCATCCCGTCACCTCCTTGGAAACCGCCGGAAGCGAAACGGAGGAGGCCTTTGCACCGGAAGCGGAGGTCAACCCAGTGTCGCCGGCCACGGATGTCGCCCGTCTCGAACAGGCAGAAATCATTCGAAAGGCGCTTCGCCAATTGGATGAACCCCATCGGATGGTGGTCATTCTTCGGCATTATGAAGGCCTCAAGTTTGCCGAGATTGCCGAGATTTTGGGCATACCCGAAGGCACAGTGAAATCCCGCCTGGCGGAGGCTCTCAACCGGCTGGCTCCACATCTTCATATTCTACGAAACGTCTAATTTTATGGTTCATCCTTCGAATGGCTCCTGGATGGAGTACCTGTACGACGAAGTTCCGGAACGGACACGGCGTCAAATGGACGCTCATCTGCGGGATTGCCCGGAGTGCCGGTCTCAACTCGAGAAATGGCAATCCACACTGACGGCACTGGATGGTGATGGGGGACGCCTGACGCGGAGCACACCCCGGCGTTGGAAGCGGTTGGGATGGCCTGTCCTGCAATGGGCAGCCGCCATTGCAATCGCATCGGGCTTGGGCTTCGCTGTCGGAACCCGGGGCCGTTTGAATCAAAAGGAACTGAATGCACAACTGGCCGTCGCCCGGACCGAATGGCTTCGCCAGGCGGAGCGAGATCGACAAGACAACCTCCAGCGAGCGGCCCGCGAGATTGCGGGTGTCGTGCGTCAGGAAAACCATCAACTCCTGACCGAATTCGCGCATCAGATATCCGAAGCGCGCGCCGAGGACCGCCTGCAATGGGCCCGCCAACTCAGCGCGTATGACCAGGAACGGGCCATGGATTATGCCGACCTCCGCAATCAATTGACCGTTCTGGCACGGCAAACCGGAACCGGTTTTCGACAGGCGGAATCCCAATTTAACTGGTTGGCCAACGGATTGCCCATCCCTATCGCTCAACCCATCTCCGGGACCAATTTCCTCACCGAACCTCTTCATTAACCACACCCATTGATATCCATGAAACATTGGCTCTTCACTCCACGTCTCCCCATCGCCGTCCTCGCGGTCTGCGGATACACCCTTTCAACTCCAATCCTTGGAGCTCAACTCGCCCCACCACCGGCCCAGCCTTCCGATCTGGCCCAGTCCGCCAATGAGGGAGGCAAGAGCGGTCCGCCCCAGTCCGTCGAACCCGCCTCACCCAGTGACCCCTTCGCGGGAACCAGCCTGCAGCAAGACCTGAGTCATTTCGTGACAGAGAGCAAGCGGGCCGCCGCAGAGGCCAGCCGCAAGATGTCCGGCCTGCGATTCGGCCTGAATGGTCCGGCGGCCAACCGCCTGCTCGTCATTCCGGGGAAGGGCGATAACGCAGCGTCGATCGGACAAACCCGGACGGAGTTGGCCATCATGTCCCGGATTTTGACCAAGGCCGCCAATCCCGAATCCAATCCTCGGGGAAATTTTCGATTCGACTTCGGCGGCCTTGGTTTCGGGGATCGACGGGAACTGGACGCGCTCTACCTGGACGGATACGGAGCCGTCTTCCTGCTGGACGTGGACTACCCGCTGGTGGCACCGCCCAAGGTCGCGGTATCCAACAATCGGGAAACCAATGGAACCGACACGGCCTGGGAAATCGCCAAACGAGAAGTGGCTGGATTGCCCACCGACGAGGCCAGGGCGGGAGGCGGGGGATTTGGCGGCGGGCAATCGCCGGGCTTTGGTGGCGGTCGTGCCTTTGCCGGAGGAGGAGGATTCGGTGGTTCTTTTCCGGCCCAGGCCGATGTGGAATATCAGGCCGACCGGGTAAAGCGCCTGACCGACCGCATCATCGCCGCCCTGCGGCATGCTGCGAACATTAAATCCCTGGGCCCCAACGACAAAGTGGTGGTGCATGTGCACGGCAGGCCATCGCGGACGTATCTCGCAGAGAGTGCGGAAAAGGTTCAGGAGGAACAGCGAAAACTTATGGGTGGAGGAATGGCCACCGACCCATCGCTCGCCATGGGAACAAGCATCCACGGGATCGAATCGTCCGGCAGCGAAGCTCCCAGGGTCGGCACCAGTCTCAATCTGGAGGTCCCCGCATCCGCCATTGCCGATGTCGCCGAAGCGAGGATCACCCGCGATGAATTCGCAAAGAGGGTCAGAGTAACCGCCCGGGATGATGGACGGGACGACAAGTAGGATAACCACCCCTCCAAGAACCACCCCCGGCGTCGTAGCGCAGACGGTCTTGTTTTCCAAATAACAGCTTTTCTCCTCACCTGCCGATTCATCTGCAACCTATTGAATCATAGTCACATCGGTAGGGCGAGACTCCGTCGAGCCGCGGCGGTCCAGACCACACCCCTTCCGCAAAGGCGAAGCCTATTGGCCGTCCGCAGGACCGAGACTCCGTCAAGCCGCGGCGGTCCGTGCCACGTCCGCCTCGCAAATCATCCCCGGCCTGACCCCGGAGCACCACGGGTGGGGTGCATCCCCATCCGGCTTTGACCTCAAGCGAGATCGGCAATCACCTCCGCCGCCGCGGCATTTCCGGTATCCACAGCTCCATTGAGGTAGCCTTGATAGTCAAACGACGCGTGTTCCCCACAGAAGTGGACATTGCCCTCCCGCAGACCTTCGCTCCCGGCAATGGAGGAATATTGTCCGACTTTCCAGTAGGAATACGAACCCCGGCTCCATGGATTCCCCGGCCAATAGTCCAAGGTCGACAGCCCATTAAACCGGTCTGAAAGTCCTGGCAGGACGGGTTCCAAATTTTGGAGGGCTTCGGCGGTGCGCTGTGCAAGGGTACCGGTCCCGTAATGCAAAGCCGTATTACCTCCTGTGAAATTGATTAATATCCCGGATTTCCCCGCTTGAGCCCGGGAACTTTCCCAGGTGTTTTGGTAGCCGGTATCAGCGAACGTATCGCCGTTGTTGCCCAGTGCGTTCCAAAGGCGGTTTCGGAACTGAAGGTGAAGTTTGGCGCTTGCCCCCATTCCGAGGGTTTCGATGGCCGTCTGTTTCAACGGGCTGAAGCCGGCTTGCGAGTAGTCGACTGCCGATCGGAGAATTGAAAACGGCAGAGCCAGAACCACGTGATCGGCCACCGTCGCCTTGACGCCCGATCCGGAGGCGAAATCCAACCGGTAACGCCCATCGGTCTTCTGTCGAATCGAGGCCAGCGGTGCCCCTGTCTGAATCGAACCCCTCAGAAGAGAAACCATCCCTGATACCAATTGATCATTTCCACCACGGATATGATATCGCTCATCGGACCCTCCAAAGATATCGAACGAATTCCTGGCTGAGTATCCGAGCAGAAACAAGAGATTCAGTGCCGTCTGATTCCCGGTTTCCGCCCCATATTCGATGTTATAGGCCACATTGAGAAGCTCACTCAGCACGTCATCGTCGGTCAGCTCTTCAATGTAATCCTCCACCGAGGTGTGATCGAGGATATAGCCGCGCGGCGTGCTGCCGGTGTAGTCAATATCTCCCACCGCGTTGAGGTCGGACTGGAGCTTGGGATAAATGGTCTTAAACCGTCGCAAAATCTGTGAGTAGGTATAGGCCCGACCGTTGAAGCTGTAAAACGGCAGTGTTCCCGACGGTTCCGCCAGAAGCAAATCATCCAGCTTCAATCCCAATTCCACGGCCAGCCCCTGTACCGCCGTGTGATCCGTGTCAATCAATTCCCCACCCCGTTCGACGAGTTGTTGATCGGCAAAGAATCCCCGCCGGGTGTAACAGCGCCCGCCGAGTCGGTCGTTGGCCTCATACACGGTTGAATCGATGCCCGCCTGCCGCAATCGAAGGGCGCAGGTCAGTCCAGCCAATCCGGCACCAATAATGGCCACCTTGCCGGATCGACCGCCCGCTGCCAGCGCGTCAACTCCAATCGCCGCCGCTCCGGTGGCAGCCAAAATAGCCTTGCCGGAATGACCAAGAAATTGACGTCGGGTCTGCTGATGCGCCGTTCGTTGCTCGACAAATTCGGATTCCGGGACCCCGGATCGGTCGATGCCACGGGCATCACAAAATAGCCGTTGTACAAGTCCTGCAAGAGAGGTTCTAGCCATTAGGCAGGCGTTACCAGAACGCCCGTTTCGAGGCAAGCGGACTATTCGTTGCCTCCTCACCACCCCGTCCCACGACCGGAAGGTGTGCACCCGGAACCTGCCCGCGGGCGGCGGGAAATTTCCCGACCAGACGAGTGTCGTGTATCCCAAACAGCTTGCAGTTTGGGATACACGACACTAGGTCCCGGGAAGGGCTTCCAGTCGCTCTTTCGCCAGGAGGACAGCCCGGGCGGATGCCGAACGAATGACTGCGGCGAGGAACAACCAGTCAGCCAGGCGGGTGTACCAACGGTCCTGTTCATACTCCAGCAATCGGTCCCATCGAGTGCCTTCACCTTCCGATTTCCAGACGTAGGTAATGGTGGCATGTCCGCCGAAATTGCTGGAACCGTGATAGACGTAACGATTCGGACGGGCATCCTCCACTGTTGTCCAGGTAAAGGTGAAAGGAAGTCCAACAATTCGTACTTTTTCGGTCCAGGTAACCCCCACCGCCGGGGTTGAATTGACCGGTCCCTCGACACTTCGGGTCAGCGGATACCACTGGGGCCAGGTCGCCGGTGTCGTCACGTAGCCGGCGCAGACGTTCGATGGTTTCCGGATGACCACAGTTCCCTGCACAATCCTCATGTCCACAGCCTGCCACTCGGAGCCAGCCTTTCAAGAAGACAAATTGCCCTGACCGCTCCATGAGCCAAAGAGGCCGTGTCCTTTCTTCAGAATCTGCGGAAATCTGCGTCCATCTGCGGACCCCACTCCACTGACGGCAAAAGTTTGTCCGCAGATTTCGCAGATTTTCGCAGACAAAAAACAGGGGCGTGGATGACAACAGAGGCGATCCGAATCGTGGCTCCCATTTTTCCCTGAAAATTCGCCGCTATCCGGTGGCACAGGCCCTCCTAAAATCGGAAGGTGACCTGGCCGTAGAAGGTCCGATCCACACTGCTGATCGGAGCGGAAATGTTGTAGGAAGGAATTCCGAAATCCTGCCGTTGGCTGTAGAACAGATTTTGACCCACCACCGAAAGCTCGAGCCAGGGGTGAGGTCTCCAGGCCAGTCGCAGGTCCATGTCGGCGAACGCATCCAGGGCGTAAAGTTGGAGCCGACTCCGAACCCGCAGCCAGGCATCGAAGGCCAGGTGAGCCGGCAAGTCCATCGATGAGCGAATGAACCCCTGATGATGTGGCGTGGCGTGGTTATCGAACTGGATATTGACCTGGTGATTGAAATCAAAATAGCTATAACCCGCCCGCAATTGCCACCAATCCATCGGTTGGTAGTCGGCGCTGGCTTCAAGACCGAAGGTGTCCACACTTCCTCCGTTCACCGTTTGAACCGGGATGATCAGATGGGGTGGGGTTGGATTGGTTTCAAGGAACGGTGTACCGACTGCCGTGCTATCCATGTGCCGGTAAAAGCTGTAGTAGCCGGATAAATCGATCCCAGAATGCTGACTCAACCGCATTCGCCAACCGGACTGCAGGCTGATCAACCGTTCGGACTCGATCATCCGATTGCCGGTATACCGTCCCAATCCATAGTCGATCGGCTGCAGGGCTGTTAAATCTTCGTGCGCCCGGGAGGGAGTTCGAACCGCTCGAGTGACTCCAACCCAGAACGTTTGATTGGTCGAGGGAAGGAACAGAAGTCGGGCATCGGGCTGCCCTTCAAAACCGGTAAAATCATTGTGCTCAAACTTCGCGCCAACCACCGCTTTCAAGCGGTCCTCCACCAAACCAATTTCATCCCGGAAAAACGCACTGAACCATTGCAGGGTCCGCCCCGCCGGATCCTCGGTCAGTTCAATCCGCTTGTTCACCAACTCATCCCCATAGACGCGATAGCCAAACCCATAAGTTAAATCCTGATTCAACGGTAGGAACAGCCGGTGTTGGAAATCCACATCACCCACATTGTACCGCAACGGAAAGGAGTCTGGACTTCGGTCCGAATGATCAAAATAGGCCTGAAGTTTCATGTCGGAACCATCGGCAAAAGTGTGCGTCACGCGTCCCAGGACATTGGCCAACTGACTTGTGAAATCCTCGGCGGCGAGCCGGGGATATGGGGGTGCATAGCTTGCGTAATAAATGGGCTGTTCCCTCCAGCCGTAGGTATAGTCACCCTGCAAGGTCAGATGGTTCTCCTCCAATTGCCAGTCTCCGCGGAACCCGGTGGACAACGTCTGGCCTCCATCGTGATTGTTGGAGTCGCCTGCCTTTAGTGGATCATGCCAGTCGTATTTGACGTACTCCCGGATGGCCCCGGTCTCGCCCAGCTTTTCGCCGTAGCGCGCCTCACCGAAAGCCTGACCGGGACCGCCGCCGGTGGTGGCATAGCCCCCCAGGGTATCGTGGGCATCCTTGCTGACAATATTGACGACCCCGTTGACCGCGTTGGCCCCCCAGAGGGTTCCCCCGGGTCCGCGAACCACCTCGATTTGGCGGATATCCGCGAGCATGGGATTCACCGAATCCCAGTAAACCCCGTTGAACTGGGGATTGTAGACAATGCGACCGTCCTGAAGCACCAGAAGCTTGTTGGCAAATCGATCATTGAACCCGCGGGAGCTCACCGCCCATTGGTTCCCGTTAATCAAGGCCACCTCCATGCCCGGTGCCAATCGCAGGGCATCCGGAATATTGCGGACGCCCGACCGGGCAATCTCCTCGTCGCTGATGGCGCTGACAGCCGCCGGAGTGGTAAAAATCGGCTCTTCCTTCCTTGAAGCCACACTGGCCAGAATACTTTCCAAATCCAGTCGGCGAAGCCGCTCAATTCGATCGTCCGGTTCACTCGAATCCAAGGCGGATGGAACGGTGTCTGCCCCGACGCATGTCGTCGTACCAATTCCAAATACCAGGAATACTGCGACAGCGGGAACAACGACCGCTGGACGAAACAACGACCCGGAGGGATTCTTGCCTCCCGAGTCGCGAAGCTCTTTCCGGCGCTTCGCCACCAGGGCGATGTAAATGCAGTCGATCACAAAAATACTGATATACAAGTACCACATGAACGCCCAAGTGCGAGGCGTTGGGACATCAGGATGGGTGCGCAGATGGCCATTTTCAAATTGGGCCGGGAGCCAGAAATAGAGAAAAACCGAACCACCCGCTGTGCCGATCATCTTCAGCCATGCCGCCGGATAGCTGATTCCCTTCAGGTCGGGCCGCTCCAAAAGCATGAAGATGTACAGGAGACTCATGACGAAGTTCATCATCATGGACGAAGCGGAACCGGTGAATTCGTTGAAAAAGGGAGTAAACGTCACCAATCCCCCGACACAGAGAGCGAGAGTCAATGCCGCCACCGGATAAAAATACCGGCGAAGCAAGGGCTGAACCTGCACCCGGGGACCGTACATCAGAAACTGGGTGGCAATCACCAGGTCGAAGGCGAGCCAGAGGCGGTTGCCCCAGAGAAAAAACCAAAACAGGCGTTGGTCCAAAAGGTTGAAGGAGAAACAGGCCTCCCAGACGACATTGAATACGAGACAGACCCAGGGAACTCCGTAAGATTTTTGCTTAAAGCAGGAGACAATGATGAAGAAATAGGCGGCCGTCCACGCGCCATACATGACGCAACCCACGAGCAACAAGCCCGGCGAAAATCCCGGTTGGGCGAGAATCTCATTGAGGAGTGCTTGCATGAAACACGATCTGTAACGGTGTCGAGTGGCTAACTGAGACTGACGCCCCGTTGATTCAACTGTGGGCGATTTGCCGCCAGCTTTGGCAAACGAACCGCAAGGTCAAGCAATGCCAGCAGAAAAAGGGCAATGGAGGCAACAAACAGGGCTATCTCCAACCAATAGACGTGTTCCACCCAGGGCAGGAAGCGATTCCAACCATGCCACGTGTGGTGAATCAGACGGACCACCGCGATCAGTAGTGCCGTCGCCAACATCGGAAGCACTGCCAAAAGGAGGATAAGGTTCAAAAAGATGGCTTGAAACACCCGTCCCCGCCAATCCTGCAAGGTTTTTCGAAACGCGGGTGTCACCCCATTGTCCTGGCGCCACTGTAGATTTTCGGCATCGGGCGGCACAAAAAACGGTCGCCGGACAAACTCATCGCGGAAAGTTTGAATGAAGATGTCTGTGGCCTGGAATACCAGTTTCGGGATGATCAGGGCGGTCAGGGGAAATTTTTTGGAAATCCGGTAGGTCCAGAAAGCAAAGGCCAACCCGAACAACACACAGCGAATCAGCATCCGCCCCTCAAGGCTCGTCGCCTTTTTCAGCTCTTCATCAGGGAGGACCATCATGGCACGATCCTTCAGGAAGTGCAGGACCAATCCGCACGGGAGATAATCGCGCAGCCCCAGATAGGTCGGCAGATAGCCTTGAAGCACACGCAGGACCTGTCCCGTCAGAACGCGTCCCTGATCGGTTGGTCCCCCTTCGTATTTGAGGATGGCATCGTAAAGGGCCTGAGCCTGGTCCAGATCATCAGTCAGCAGGTCGCCACGAATCCCCATCAGGTAGCCCACAACGCACCAAAGGTGGAGAAACGCCTCCTTTTGATCGCGAGTCATCCTGCAACCGATATCGTCCAGTCCTTGCGGGATGACCAGGGAAAAGGTCAGGAGGGTGAAAGCCATATCCTCCTGGTTGATCGGTTTGCCAAATTCTGGATTCCACGGCGGCAGTCGGTTGGAAAAGTGCAGCAGATTGGCCGTCGAGTTCGATGGACCCGGGGCTGGCGGCGGGTTGAGGACATACCGCATGGCGGCATGCATAAACCGCACTTTCCGGGCATCACAAAATCCCTTGCCCCAAATAAATCGCCGCCTCTGGTAATCCGCTGCGCGGTTCAATTGGGCCATTACCGCTTCCATTTCCTCGCCCCCCGGCCGGGTTTCGTCACCAACCGGGGCCGTGACGTAGGTCGATTGGACACCAGAGCGACAATAAACGCCCCCCTTGGCCGTCCATTCCCCGCCAAGAACGAGAGAGAGTGCCATGGCAAACAGGTTCTGATCGTCCTCCCGATGGTCCACCACCAGTTCAATGCCCGAAGGCTGCATCACCCGGTCCAGCATCAAGGCCGTCTCGTAGATGCGCTGGAAGATGTATTTTGAGTCCCTCAGCTTTTCCGTCCGATAGAGCACATTGATTCCCCGCTTCATCAGGTAACACGAGGGAAGGCTGGCCGTGCATAAGATCGCCATCATCGGCAGCCCGTATTCAAACCAAAGCCCGGTCGCCATCTCCATCTTCTTGATATCCATCCAACTCGGAGCCTGCGGCGGCAGGAAATAATCCCGAAACTCCAGAGGATAATCTTTGAAACACTCGGCGAAATCGGACCCCGGAGTGAAGAGCAATTCGGGGTGCTCCATCAGCTTGGAAACGAGCTCAACCAAATGGTCGTAGGCGATCCCGGGGACACCGGGAGGCATGGTGCCCGCCCCATAGAGCCGGGCTGCCATGGCATCCGCCTCCGGATCGGCACAGGCCCGAAGCCCGTTCAATTCCTCCTCCGTCCAGGGCGTCGTCCGCAGAGGAATCCCGTAGCCCACCTTGCGCTGATTCGGACGATGTTCCAGCCACGGCTGTCGCTGGGGCATTCGACGAAGGGCAAAAGGGAAGGCATCTTCCAACAACAAGCGATGGAGTTCCTGAAGGTCAACCCCCGGGACACCCGCGGTGGAATCCTTCGACGATTCCCACTGGTGAATCAGCGCTTCGGTTTCCGCGCGAAGGTTTTTCGCAGGAAAATCAAGGGACATGATGCAAACCGGATTTTGGATGACCCGGTTCAACTCCCCGATCAATCGCACCTGGAAATCCGAAGACGCCGCAGCATTCGGATCCGCCAGCGCATCCAGGGTCGCTTTTTCGAATCGCTGACACAGCCACACGGCCACCGCCGTATCACCGCGAAATCGCCGGACGATCAGCGACCAATCGGTGACATCGACCCGGTCCAAGAGCGGTGAAGCGCCTGTTGTCCATGACAGTGGGGTGGTTGGATTGGATGGAGCCATCGTTTGCCTGAGAATTTTTGGAATCGACGCTTGTAGAGTGCCCGTTCGGTTTTGGCGTAACAGAATCAGCGTCAAGAGGAAAGGTTTCTACCGCAAGCACAAATCCCTCGGAGGTCCGCCAGCTTTTCCTTGCCAGATTCCGGCTCGTCGCGAAAGCATTGCTTACAGTTTCTTATTTTTCCAGCTCCACAGCCGTCAGAATATGGGAGAATACTATAAGACCAACGCCCGACGACTCACTTTCGCCGAGTTTAAAGTCTACGGTCAACCTTGGGATGCCGCAATGGCCTGGATCGGTGCGCGAATGGGCCTTCCGGTTCTCCGGACCTCCGGTGCGAAAAATGTTCAAGACTTTCACGAGCTCGAACTGTATCTCGTTCGGTTTCCTTTGCAGGCCATTGCCGCCCTTCAGCCGACAATCATACGATTCCAAAATCTGGGATTTCGAACGGCTAGGTCCTTTCGGCTCGCCACACTCCGTCAGGACGTTTTCCAAGGAGCGGTCCACCTGACCCACGAGTCAGGTCATCTCGTAGTGGTTGTCTATTATACCTACAATCCTCTGCCCAAGGTACCGACCTCCAGAATCAGCTTCCTCGTCCTGAGCGAACTCCTCGATGGCACCCTCCTCGTCTCCAGCAATAACCGCCCCCTCCTTCGATTGCCCCCGGAGCTGAAGGTCCACCGGCAGGTGGATGGCAGCCCGGAGGAGCTCCTGAACTTGCATCAGCACCGCTTGACGACGTTTCCTGCAGAAAGCTTCGTCAGCGTCGTTCCTGGTTCCGATGACGCCGTGGGGATGTGGTACCGGTACGAGCGGAAGATTTATGAATTCCGGATTGCCTCCGGGGTGTACATCCCCATTCCTTCGCAGGAGGTGGAACAGATGACGTTGGCCAATGAGGCCGCCAGGGTTTCGGTGCAGGATGGACACCCGGAACACGTCAGCGCCTTGATGGAATTGGAACTTCTCCAGAATCAAAAGGCGTCGTGGAGCAGTGCCCTCGTATTGCTGGTGATTTCAGCTCTGGTGTATTTCGCCAGCGGTTCCCGCACGCAATCGCTCGGCTATCTTGTCATTTTGATTCCCGTTTTGTTCCTCCACGAATCCGGCCATTTCCTGGCCATGTGTCTTTTTCGTTACCGCAATTTGAGAATGTTTTTCATTCCCTTCTTTGGGGCGGCGGTGACGGGACAGAATTTCAATGTGAGCGGATGGAAGAAGGTGGTGGTCTCATTGATGGGTCCCGTTCCCGGAATCCTCCTCGGAACCATCCTCGCCATTCTCCACTTTCGGGACCCTTCCGAACGATTGGCGAGTGTGGCCTCGGTTCTCCTACTCCTGAATGGGTTCAACCTCCTGCCCATCCTTCCCCTCGACGGCGGGTGGGTGGTCCATGCCCTGATCTTTTCCCGTCACGCCGTTCTCGAAGTCATCTTTCGTGGACTCGCCGTCATCGGACTGGGATACTTGGCATTGAATTCCAGTTCCATCCTTCTGGGCTATGTCGCCTTCAGCATGGCCATAACGCTGCCCACGACCTACCGGTTGGGACAAATCGCTTCCCGGCTGCGAAAGCAGGGAGTGTTGCCGTTTTCAGCAGACAATCAGTCCATACCCCGCGAATCCGCGGTCACCATTTTGGATGAAATCCGTCGGGTGTTTCCAAAACTGACCAGCCCAAAGACCGCAGCCACTCATGCCCTGAATGTCTTCCAGTCCATCAATGCCCGTCCGCCCGGCTGGCTGGCCACTTCCGGGCTCTTGCTTGGATACCTCGGCAGCCTGCTGACCGCCATCGTCATGGGAAGCTTTATGGTTCTCATGGGGCGCCCAGGGTTTTGGGACGGCAAAACGGAGACTCGGACTGACCATCTACCCCGACCATTGGCTTGCGAGAGTCTGGAAGCCGACAACCTCCGCCTCGATGCAGAATCCAACGGAATCCCCACCGTGACCATCCTTGTGAACTTCAAGGACCGCTCTGCCGCTGCCGCTGCGAGAAGTTCAATTCAGGGCCAGGGGCTTTCCAGCAATCACATCATTTTGTTTGGAGAATCTCTGCTGTTGTCTGTACTGAAGTCGTCCGAGCAGGGGTACCGAAAGCAAATCACCACCCTGGGCGAGGATGAGAAATCGACGCAAGTCAGTGATACGAATCAGGTGGCTTACCTTTCGCTCTCCTGGCCTTTGGGCCCCGCCAGCGTGACCAATGTCGTTGAGGAGGAATTACGGGACTATTTTGAGAACCGGATGCCCGGTTCGGGTGGAACCCCATTATTGATTCCCCCTTGGATTTTGCCTGATCCACGGACTCCCAACCAAAAAGCAGAGCAGACCCAGGCACGAAGAAGCCTCCGCATGGCTCGTAACGTGCGGATCACTCCTGCAACGGCAGCCAAGCTTAAGCAATTGAATGCTGAATTGAAGGCCGCAGCGTCCAGTCCTGATAAGACTGAGAAGTATCGACTCATTGAAAAACAGAAGGAGTTATACACCACCGATCAGCAACGCCAATTGCTGGCACTTCAGTCCGACGTATCCGGATCAATCGATGCCGTGACGGTTCAACTCTATGCGCGTCTGCAATCCGAATCGGTCGGAACCAACGAAACCGAGCGGGCGGATTTGACCGCCCGACTGAATGCTCGCCTGGGCGTTTTGAATCCACCGGAGAATGCTCAAGACCAATCGTCAGCGGTCGAGACTCCGGTCAGGGGCTGGATCGCTAGAACAAAATCCGAAATCGAACTCTACGACCTACCGTTTTCAAATGGACTCGAAGGGGCTCGCCCAATCATTCGCTGGTTGTGCGGTCACGGCATCACCAACCTCAGCTACACTCTCAGCGTGGAATAGAAGAAAGCTGTAGCCGGGTTCCTATGGATTGTTCGCCACCTGTTGCAATTGCGCTTGGGAATCGATCATCAGGTTGCCGTTCACGACCACCTTCTCGCCTTCCGCCAATCCCGATACTACCTCCCATGCGGTATCCCCTGTGCGCCCCAGCCTGACCTGGCGCGCCTCATAGAGGCCCGAAGCCTGTTCCACGTAGACCCTCGCGTTTGGTCCGGTCCGAAAAACAGCCGACTTAGGAATCGCCAAAACCTCCGGAGCGGTCAGTTCCACAAATCCCGTGGCCGACATCTTGTTGCGAAGGTGCCCACCTGGATTTTCCACCACCACCCGAACGGTCGTTGAACGTGTGGTCTCATCGAGATTCGGGTTGATGAACGCAATGCGGGCCCGGACGGTTTGACCGGGTGCGGTGGAAACGTTGAGCGTGACAAATTGACCGACCTGAATCAACGGAAGGTCCGGCTCGTAGACAGTAAACAAGAACCACATCCGGGTGAAATCCGCGATTTCAAAGAGCCGGTCGCCCTCCTTCACATATTGACCTTCCGCCACGTAGCTCTTGGTGATCGTCCCGGTCAACGGTGCCAGCAGACCGAAGTATCGGTCATCGGCTTGGCGCTCAGGAATCGTCCGAATTTGTTCCTCGGCAAGCCCCATCTGAATCAGGCGGCGGCGTGCTACTTCCTCGTCGGAACCACCCTTGGCAGCGGCGCTCTTGTAAGTGTCGGCGGCCATGAGCAACGTCTTGCTGAACAGAGTGACCAGGGGTTGGTGGCGCCGGATGACCTGCCCCTCGCAACTCATGGCCAGGCCTTCAATTTTCCCCTCCACCGGGACACTAATCACCCCGTGCCTCGATTCCTCTTCGGCAAATGTCCCTGATATTTTCAAACTTCGATCCAGCGATTGCCGCCGGACCACGGCGGTCTCGACACCCAACGCCTGGACGCTCTCCCGGGAGAGCATCACCATCCCGTCATTCCGTGACTTGCGGGGAGCATCCCCGGCATGAACGGCCACCAACTTCATGCCACAGACGGTGCAGTCTCCCGGATGATCCGACGTCACCCAGGGATGCATCGGACTTTGGTAGTACAAGACCCCTCGCTCGGCCTGAACTGCTGATCCGGTCGATCCCTTCAAAGAGCGAACCCGATAGCCCACCATCCCACCCAAAAACAGGGAGATGATGATTGCCAGGGAGCCCTTTGCCATGGGTGTAAAATTGAAGTTCATGGAGGTGCTTGATTCAGGGAATGGCAGGAATGACGACCCGGTAAAACCCACGGGGTTGAGCCAATCGACCGGCGTCTGTTTCAGTAAACTGTGCCGTGGTCCCATCGCTCGTCACCGAACCAATCGACTTCCATGTCACAAAGTCCTTGGAGTATTGCAACGTGTAGGTGGTGCCGATGGTCGCCTTGAAGGGAAGTTCGATGACATCGGTCGATCCGGTTCGGGTGAAACTCGAGAGTACCAGGTCCTCGGTCTGATTGTTGACCACCAGGAATTGGCCCATCATTCCCCCGTCTTCATGCTGCAACAGGTGACAATGAAACATGAACGGATTGGTGTTGCTGGCGAAGTCGTCGTATTTGGCAATCACCGACACCTTTTCGTTCCGAGGAAGATACACCGTGTCTTTCCAACCGGATTCGTAGCTGGCCGCCTGTCCGTTGGACGACACCTGCGTCCCACCGCTCCGTGAGACGATCTTGAACTTGATGTCATGGATATGGAACGAATGTCCAAAAACCTGATTATTGACAATATTCCATTGCTCGACGGCATTGAGCTTGAGGGTGTGGTTGAACAGGGTCGGGGTGTAGCTGATGTTGTTGAAGGTGAACTCGGTCAGATTCGCCCCACCCGTGATATTGATCGTGCGGGTATTGGACACATCCGAGGTGGTCCAGTAGACGTTGGTCGCCAGAGTCATCGGTAATACCGTGACGGGATTGTCGGTCGCAGCACCGACGACCAGATGGACGAGATTGAAGTCGGTGTTGTTGATCAGACTGAAGTTTTCCGGACCGGAATTGCCGGTCGGGGTCAGGGGGTTCCCCTCATTTCCGGGAAAGCCAAAGGCCTGACCGGAATTAAATGCCTTCAGGTCCAGGGTCGACCCGACGCTGTCCGAACTCAGATTGACCATCAACTCCACCCGTTCACCGACCATCAGTTTCACACGGGTCACAGCGACCGGAGCAGTCAACAGCCCCTGGTCGTTCCCGATGACATAAAACGTCCGGTTGTCGCTCAGACCAAGGTTGTAGCCGCGGGCGATTTCCGCATTAAGGATGCGAAGCCGGACCCATTGCTGGGGCAGCGTGACTTCGGCGTTCTCCGTCCCGTTCACCAGAACGTAATCGCCGTAGTTGTCCAGTTTGTGATCGTAGGCGAATTGGTTGCCGGTGAGGAATCGTCGACTGGTGATCGCCAGCGGCAAATCATCAACTCCGTAGGTGCGGGGGAGGGCCAGCGCCGCTTCCTCAGGGTCGCGGATGATGATGAATCCCCCGGCCCCCTTGGTGAGCTGCTCCTGGGTCGTGCCGTGGAGATGCGGATGATACCAATAGGTGGCCGCGCTGTTTTTGACGGTGAACGTGGGCGACCAGACGGTTCCCGCAGGAATCGTCTGATGCGGACCTCCATCCATGATCGCGGGAATATGAAAACCGTGCCAGTGAACAGTGGTCGTGTCGGCCAGGTTGTTGGTGACGTTGATTTGAACCACATCCCCCTGATTCATCACCAACGTGGGCCCCCAAAATCGGGCACCATTGTACCCGTAGGTGGTCGTTGCGGCACCGGTCCGGTACTGCTGATTCGTCTGGCCCAGCCAGAGGTTAAAGTTTGTTCCCGTCAACATCTCGGGAATATGAAGGGCGTTGTAGGTGACCGCCCACCCCTTCAGAGGGACAAGAGCCACTACTCCCACGGCAACGGACAAAACCGCGCCTCGCGTGAAAATCTGATCGAAATGCAACCCGTTCTTCATGCCCACACCGTATCCCCTCCAACATGATTGCCCGATGAATGGCACCCCGCTGGACCACAAAAATCCGTTCATCCGCCATTCATGTGCGATGCTTCATCCTGTCAGTACGAGTGGCATTCGGCGTGTCAACGCAACAGCGTTCTGCTAAAGATTCCTCGCACAACAATGAGACTTCTGGTGGTAGAAGATGAACCGGACCTGCTGGCCGGATTGACCCTGGCCCTCCGACGGGAAGGTTATTCCGTCGATTCGGCGGCCGATGGTGAGGAAGGCCTCTATAAGGCGGTCCATACCGAGTACGACGCCATCATTCTGGATGTCATGCTTCCCGCGATCGATGGCTGGGAAATCCTGCGACGACTAAGGCAGAAACGGACCACACCCGTCCTGATGCTCACCGCCCGGGACCGCAGTTCCGACCGTGTGCGCGGCCTCGATTCCGGTGCTGATGATTACCTCACCAAACCGTTTGACACCCCCGAGCTGATGGCGCGCCTCCGGTCGCTGATCCGCCGCAGCCTCCATCATCCCCAATCCGACCTGACCGTTGGGGAGGTCTCCATCCAACTGGCTGCACGGACGGTCACCCGTTTGGGCAAGCCGGTCACGTTAACCGCCCGGGAATACGTCGTCCTGGAGTTTCTGGCCTTGCATCGCGGTGAACTCGTAACGCGCACCGCCCTCTACGACCACCTTTTTGACGAGAACGAGTCCACACTCTCGAACATCCTTGATGTCCACATTTTCAACCTCCGCAAGAAGCTGGGACAAAACTTCATCCTAACGCGGCGCGGCCACGGTTACATCATCGAATGAAGGTCTTCACCTCCATCCGATGGCGTTTGCAGGTCTGGTACGGATTACTCCTGTTTGCCATCCTCGCCGGATTTGGCATCACCGCCTTCCAGTTGGAGAAGGGACGTCAGCTCCGTCGTCTGGACCACGATCTTCACGATCGCCTTCAACTCCTCATGGAGTCGCAGCGCCCCAGGCCCGGTATGATTCGGCACGACCGAAGCTTCCGCCTCGACCTGGAGGACGCCGCCTGGTTCGACCGCTCCCGTGACGGTGGGTACTACTACGTGGTTTGGATGGATGGAACCCGGACACCCGTCACCTATTCCCCTTCCGCACCGCGCGACGTCCCACGCCCGCGTCCGGAAGAGCTTGAACACCGACTCCGGGGCACCCTCCGCGAAACCTATGTCTTTCCAGAGCCCGGTGACTGCATCCTGGTCGGACGCGATCTTTACACTGAGTTCTCGGGACTGCGTCAATTGGGCTGGGGACTGCTTGGGGCCGGGGCACTCGTGCTGGTGGTCGGGTTGACCACCGGAGGCTGGCTCGTGGCCCGTGCACTGCGTCCAATTGACGACATCGCCACCGCCGCAGGGCGTATTGCGACCGGCGACCTCACCCAGCGGATCATGACCTCCGAAACCGAGAGTGAACTCGGACGACTGGCCATGATCCTCAACTCCACCTTTGCCCGGCTGGATGCGGCATTTGCGCAGCAGGCCCGATTCACAGCGGATGCCGCCCATGAACTGCGAACACCCATTTCAGTCCTCCTCAGTCATTCCCAAAACGGATTGTCCTGTCCGTGCCCTGTGCCAGAACATCACGACGCCTTTGCTGCCAGCAAGAGGGCGGCACAACGCATGCGCCGATTGGTCGAGGACCTGCTGGAACTGGCGCGCCTGGACTCGGGCCAGGAAAAATTCCAAACCGAACCCGTTGACCTGGCCACCATCGTGGGCGACGCCATCGAGTTGCTTCAACCTCTGGCGGGTGAACGCCATGTGAGCCTCCGTCTGGATTTACAAACTGCGGTCTTTTCCGGCGATGCCGGACGCCTGGGACAGGTGGCCTCCAATTTAATCACCAATGCCATCGTGCATCACCACAAGACTGGCGGCGAGGTTCGTGTGACCACCCGGATTGAAGGGGCCTTCGCCTGTCTCATCGTCTCGGACAACGGTCCGGGAATTCCGGCAGAAGCGGTGCCACATCTCTTCGAGCGCTTTTTCCGCGTCGACAGCTCGCGGGGAAGATCAACCGGTGGAACCGGCCTGGGCCTGGCCATTTGCAAAGCCATTGTCGACGCCCATCACGGAACCATCGAGGTCCAGAGCGAACCGAATGCCGGTGCCCGGTTCACCGTCCGCCTGCCCTTGAGTTAGCCGATTGGATCGGAGTATCTGCCATTAATGGAGGAAGCACTCGTCAGACATGATTCGCAATACCGTTGCTGAAAGGCACTTGGGACGGCAACAAAGTGGAAGTGGCTTCCAGCCGCTTTCTCTGGCCTCCTAGTGTCGAGTATCCCAAATAGCTTATAGTTTGCCGCGAGGGATTTTCGGCTCCCGCGAGGCGACGAGCGACGAGCATACCCGCAGTGGTCTGTGAGGAGCGAGCAACGAAGCGGGAGCCGAAAAGAACTGCGGCCCTTCGGGTTGCGCCTAAAATGCCCCAGGGCTTCGTTGCTCGTCGGTCACAGACC
>CAITXU010000290.1 GCA_903896505.1 uncultured Verrucomicrobiota bacterium
CGGCTGTAAATGGAGCGACTTGAGTTTGGCAAAAACGGCGGCATCGATTCCCCGACCAACTACGGCGAACTGGGAATCCTCCACCGTTTGCTGGTAAGGAATGGTCAAGCGAATCACTTGAACAAGACCTTGAAAATGGGCGCGAATCGAGGTTTCACCATTTCGAATGGCCGTCACCAATCCTTCCGGGGACACGGAGGCCGTGGCTTCGTCGTTCGAGAAAAACTGGGTCAACCAGGTGACATCTCGAGAATGCCCGTCCGGCCAGCGGGCCTGCGCCAGTAACCGCTGAGTCATGCCCGGGGCGAGACGCCGATCTCCCGGCAATATCTCCAATTGAACAGCATCCTTTTCCGCATCTCCGGAAAGCGGTGCCGGACAACGAGCGGCAATCCATCGATAGAATGAATCGTGAAATCGAGACCCATTGGCAAAACGGACCAAACCCTCGTGTGGAACTTGACCCAACGGTTTGGTGAGAAGCAGCGACCCCTCCGGGAACGAAGGATCAATCCGCCGTCCGGTGACATCCTCTGTCAACCATCGGTAATCCATTTCCGGAGCATAGCCGCGCAGCGACAAACGAAATCCATTCTGACCAGCCATCTTCCCGTGGCAGGCCCCTTGATTGCAACCCAACCGGGTCAGGATCGGCTCAATTTCCTGACGAAAACTCGGAATACCATTCGATTCAGCCCCATGAACATCGACGGGGATTCGAACCCTCCGCCCCTGGTATTTGACCTCGATCTCCGTGGTCCCATCGGACACCGGACGACAAATCCCGTTCGTACAAACCTCCACGACCTTGGGATTTCTGGAAGACAACGTCGCAGCAGATGTCACATCCGTTTCCCATTCGCCCGGCAGGGACACCAAAATCCCCCGCCGATCATCGGCACCCTGGAGAGAGACGTGGGACGGGTAAACGAGTAGATCGGGCGTTGCAGCCTCACCGTTCAGGAAGACCGTCAACCGCAGGAACACCACCAGTGCAAAGCCCAAACCAGGAACGCAGGGCAACAGGCCCTGAGACGCGGCAAAACCCTTTATGGTGATCGCTGAAAACTTCATTGCACTGAGACCAAATCGACGGCTGACCCTTCGTGAAATTCAAACCGGCGGCCGACCGAAATCCTGTCAACCTCCAGGGTGTGATCCGCTTGCGGACGAATCGACGCAAGAGAAATCAGGCGGATAGGACGGTGGTCCCCTGTCCTACGAACCGGCCGGTTTGGAAACCACCGTTCGATCGGGTGTCAATGATTCGCCTCCGACAAGATTCAGCGATGGTTTTTGCCGAACGCGAACGGCTTTGCCTCTGCCAGCTGACTGGTCACATCGCCACTGAGGGAAAAGATATCCGCGACCACCGCTGTGGGTGGACGCTCTCCCAAATCTTCGCCCCACAGCGATGTGGAGTATCAAGAGAGCAATGGAGAGGAATCCCAGCACGTCGTGCAGCCAGGCCGTCCACTCTCTCACAGATTCGCCTCCGAAGTAGTAGAGTCCGTAGCCGGTGATCGTGAGTCCAGCAATCCACGCGATCAAAATGCCACCGCTTTGGCGATTTGCTCTCGCATGCCAGGCGCGACGAATGTGGTTGGGCCAGAGCGATCCCAGAACGACGAGGAAAACCATGGCTGCGGCACCATGAACTTTCAAAAGCCACGGCTTTAGGAATTCGGCTGGTGGATAGCGATGTTGTTGGTGACCGCCGCCATAATCAACCAGCCACCATAGCGCCCCGGATAAGAAAAGGACCCCTGAAAAACAGTAAAGGAGGCGTCTGTGCCCAGGGCTCAACTGGAATGGACGCTTTCTCATACCGCCAAATCGGGTGCTTGGACTTCGAGAACGATTGCCACTGAGTCATATTGGGAAAGGACAGCTTCGGCACTGTCACCTCCGAAGAGAACGACCTTCGTCAGAGCGTCCGCTATCAGACACGACTTGCAGCGAACGGTGACACTGCTCTCACCACGCCAGGCAACCTTCGTCCGTGGTTCGATAAGGTGGCCTATTTCGTCCGGCATTTCTCCGCGTCGAGAGAAGGTGTTTGCCGATGTCGCCACCGCCTCGTCCCGGAGTAATATTGGGGGCACGATGCCAGTCGGTCCAAGGGGATGGCGCAAATGAATACGGTAATCGGACCCAAACACCCGGAGGTCTCCGCCCGCACTGACAAAGCCCGACCGCATACCTCGCGTTTGAAGTGTCTCGATGGCTCGATCGACCGCGAAGCCTTTGACTATCTGAGGGCGATTTCATAAAAAGCCAACAGGCGCTTGACACCATCGGTGATATGGCGACAGGAAAGCGTTGCGCCCGATATATTCTTGATGTCTTCGTCGAGCTGAAGCTTGGCTCCGTTTTTCTTGCCCAGAAACTGTGCGCGCCAATCGGCATTCCGGATTTCATAACCATAGGTCTCACGATAATCGATGATCTCTATGCTCTGCACTCCGCCGTCGGGCTTCAAGGCGAGTGCCCAGGTAATGAATTCGTGTTTCCCGAGAACTTCATCGACGATGAACCAGCCAGTCGGCACACCATCTTTGGTGGCCTTCCAAACTCGCTGTTTATCTGACCGAACCCGGACGCCGCTTGCCTTCTCAATCGCTTTGACTTGAGCCTTGGTCAGTGAGACGGCTGCCGACTCAAAGGATGTGCCCTCTTCAAAGCAAGCCTTCTGGGCCGACTCAATGGTGTGGTAGGTGGTTGCGTAGGCATGACAGGCACCGATTGTCAGCGCCGGAATGGCCACGTACAGAATGCGTTCTGTCATAGATGAAGCGTTGACCCGCCCCTAGAAATTGACACCCAACTTCAAACGAATCTTCCATTTGGTCTCTTCGGCGAAAGTCCGCCCGTCCAAAGGTTCGTCAATTCCCTCCCCCCATGCCTGACGGGTGCAGGTCAGGGTCGCCCACCAGCGTTGCGCGCTGTAATGAATGCTGGGACCGGCGTAAATGACATAGTGCTCGAAATTGTCCAAACGAAACAACGGGTACTCAGCCCGGATGTGGCTTTCGACTCCGATGAACCAATTGCGGACAAACCGGTAGGAGGCTCCCAATCCGCCTTGAAACGCGATCTCTCTTGGGTACTGCTCTGCGGGTTGTTTTCCCCAGGCCCATTCGGTCCCCATCCACATTTCAGTGATGATGGTGTCGTCGCGAAAATTCTTTTGGAAATCAACTTCCGGTGCGACGAAAAATTCCTTCTCGGGTAGCCCTCCCACTTCGTCGTGCTGCGCATATCCACCCTCCACCCGGAGGGCAAGACCAAGTGAATCCTTGAAAGGGCTCAGCAGCATGTACTTGCTGGAAGCTCTAACACCCCCAAAGCGGTAACGGTTCATGTCGTCGAGCGCGTCCCGATCGCCGTCGACTCCACGGTTGTAGATGTAGCGGTTCTCGATGGCGACGCTGCCCTGAAACCGGTCTGTGAAACCATGCTCGAACTCCGTCTCGAAATCGGTTCCGGCATACGTGCCCTGGCTTTTCCCGGTCCTCACAGTGACGAACTGGTAAATTTCGCTCCGCCCGGCCGGAAGTGTTTCCGCGCCCCGGACGAATCCAAACAGTTGTTCCTCGGCAGTTAGGGATACAGTCCCCAGAGATGCGGCCAGGAGACAGAAAAGAAGTACCCGTGGACGACCGATTAAAGCCGCGAAGGTGGAGCCAGAGTCGACCATAGGCACTCAACCTATCAGCCTCTCAAATTCCACGCTGTCGGTGGATTGTGGAAATTTATCGGCATCTTGTGTCGCTCAAGATGGTCCTTTTCCGGCCACCCCGTTCTGAGCGAGTTTAAAGAGGCGGCGAGGCGAAGCATCGGCTGCCGCATCTTGGCCACTGCATGCGATGAATCGGGCGCACTGGACAACGGGTCGACCTTCTCAACGAAAGAGGCCGGGATTCATGGGCTAATAGAGGATCCCGAACAATCGACTTGCACAGCTCTGACAGGTTTCCCGGTCGTGCATCAAACCGGTATTGGTTAACTGGCCACAGCGTGTGCAGATGCGAAAGAATCGGGGGTTCCTGAGGGCTGCTGTTTTGGCACGTGCGAGCCGATCGGTATTGGGCCGTTTGGTCCATGTTCGAAAGGGCCTCCAAACAAGCCGTGGGGAATGTGGCCCGTCAACCCAGCTGACCACGCCCACCTGGAACTCCCAACGACCGCTGGTTTCCACGCACAGAAAGTACTGGTCTAGGTCGTCTGTCATAGTGCCCATTAAGCCTACCTCGCTCGTTCATCGGAATTGGAACTCACTCGAACGGCCCCATGGCCGAACAGCAAGAGGAAAAGGTCCAGTTCAACCGCAACATCCTTGTTGACCAGATAGTTCACGCTTCGAGCTCGGAGGTCTGGGCGGCAACGACCGGTTCGAGCTCCTCTCGATGCTCCTCGTAGTAGGCAAGTCATTCGTAGACATGGGCTCGTCTTGCCGCAACAGCAGCCTTCTCACCGTCGATTCCGGGAAATGCCACCTCGGACTTAAGGGAGCCTCGCAATTCACTGACACATCGAACCCGACAAGGTGAGATGAAGTTTGCCGCCCGGCGAAATGTCAGCCTCCAAAGCCGAACGGTGGCTGATTAAAGCCTTGGGGTAAAAATGGGCGACGATTTCGAGCCGATACCGACGCACAATTTCCTCTGGCGGCGAGGTTAAGTCGTCGGAGTAAAGCTTTGACGCAAGCTTCCGCATACTCCCCGCTTTCACGGCGCGTGAAATTTCACCTGACCGTGCAGCGTCCGAGGAGCCAAATAAAATTGCCATATTTGAGAGGCCGAATCGGTGAAAATGTTGATTTTGATAGGATTACACCCTCAAATTGCGAAAATCCATTGAATTTGACGCATTACTACAATCCTGGCGCGACACCTAAAGGCTAATGCGGTTTCCCTTTTGCAACTCCGCCTGCGCCGCTGATCGTAGGGCCGCGAGCCACTGATCAAGGTCGGCCTCGGTGGCAATGTAGGGAAGGCTGCATTGCGGACGCAGGCTCGTCGCTGAGGTATAACGGACCGGTGTCGCTGGCGGCGGCGTTTTGTCCCCCGGTTTACCCGGAGGCGGCGAAGCGGGAGCCGCGAGCCGCGATGCCAATGCCAATTGGGCCGGATAATCTTGCGTCAGGTAGCGCTGAAGCCGGTCGCGGATGGCAGTTACGAAACGAGCGGATTGAATGGCAGCGCGAGCTTCGACCGTCAGCGCCAGGACCTCGGTGCGTCCCGGCTCGTTGAGCAACTTGAAGTCTTGAATGGCTTGAAGCCGGGCTTGTTGTTCATCAAGGGAGGCGAGGGCTTTGTCACGTTCGGTCTTGAGCAAGTCCGCGAGGGTCTGGCGCAATTTGGTCACGGCTGCTTTGGCCGCAGGCACGCCATTGCCCCGGAAAGAATGAGCCGAAGCCGCAAGGTCTCTCAGCGGCTGTACCTCAGCGCTTGGGACTTCAGAAAAGTTGGCCTCTTCTTCCCGGAGAAAAGCGATGGCTTCATCGAAGGCTGTGCGTTGCGGGCCATGCATGAACGCCTTGATCGGGGACCCGTTGGGCTGCGCGGCTCACCAGGGCCTCAGCTTTGTCAGCGGCGAAACGAAAGTGGTCTAAAACTGGTGGTTTGAAATTCCGTTTTCTTGGGTTGGATATTCTTCAAGCTCTTGGACAGAAAGCTCTTCTTCCTTCTTAAGATTCTATCTTC
>CAITXU010000291.1 GCA_903896505.1 uncultured Verrucomicrobiota bacterium
CAGTGGTTTAACCGCTGGCATCGGCGCAAGGGCACTTTGTGGGAGGAACGCTTCAAGAGCGTGCTGGTGGAGGGTTCACGGGATTCCCTGGCCCGGGTGGCGGCCTACATCGACCTCAATCCGATTCGAGCCCGATTGACTGAAGACCCAAAGGAATATCGCTGGAGTGGGTATGCCGCTGCGGTGGCAGGGGTGCGGGTGGCCAAGGAGGGGATTCGGGGCATCATTGACCCCGGTGATCGGGAAGACCGCAATCTTACCGATTCGATGGCCCGGTATCGGTTGTGGGTGTTTGGGGAGGGGATGACCGAGGGAGTTCAAGGACCCGATGGACCAGCCATTCGGGCGGGAATCTCACCGGAGAAGGTCAGGGAAGTGTTTGCGCAGAAGGGAAAGCTGGGATGGGGGGATTATGTGCGGTGTCGGGTGCGGTACTTTACCGATGGCGCGGTGATTGGGAGTCGGAGCTGGGTGAATCAGGTGTTTGAAGACCATCGCCAGCGGTTTGGACCCAAGCGAACGGATGGGGCGAGGCGGTTCAGGTTCCTGAATGAGGCTGATATCTTTGGATTGAGGGACCTGCGGATAGAGCCAGTTCAGATTTGAACGTCAAAAGGTTTGGAAGCCAAATGCTTCTCGAATTGAACAAAGGACTCGGGGAAAATGGTCCACAGGCGCGCTGATTACGGTTCAAAAAAAATAGCGAACGAACTTGCGTCCGTTCGCTGTAGAATTCCAGACGAGTAGAAGAAATCAGACCGCTGGAGCGAGGGAAACCTCTGCCGATGAAGGTGCCAAAGAAGGGATGACGTCCTCGATACGGGCTTGAAGTTCAATCAGGTCAAGCACTTTGCCCGTCAAAATCTCTTGTTGAAGTCCGGGGAACGCATTTCGTTCCTGCAAGGCTTTGGCCATTTTATCCGGGGCAACATCATTTTGCTGCGCCAAAGCAACAATACGATCCGACATCTCCTGATTGTTCACCTTGATCTGTTCGGCTTCAGCAATGCGGTTCAAAACAAAACCGGCCTTGACCCGATCCCGAGCGGTGACTTGGGCATTGGCGTAAATCTCGTCCTTCTTTGCCTCGATCAGTTCAGCTGGAACTCCGCGCTTCTGGTTCTCCTGGACGATGTTGTAAACGAGGCTCTTGGTCTCGCTCGCAAGGACGCTTTCGGGCACGTCAAAGTGGGTTTGAGCCAACAATTGCTGAATCAATTGGTCACGGACTGCCCGACGGGACCGTCCGTCCAGTTCCCGTTGAAGATCATTACGAATACCGATCAACAACTGATCAACCGATTCCAAACCAAATTCCTTGGCGAAGGCGTCGTCGACCACCGGAAGATCCTTTTGCTTGATGGAAAGGACTTCGACTTCGAACGAACCGATTTTGCCTACCACTTCCGAAATGACGAAGTCCGATGGAAAGGTCAACGTTACCGTGCGTTTCTCACTGACATTCACCCCAATCAACTGCTCCGTAAATCCCGGAATGAAGGACCCCTCCCCGATTAACAGCCAGAAGTTATCTTTATGGGTCAATCCGATAGCCGTCGCATTGAATTCGCTGATCGGCTTGCCCTCACAGGTCCCCGAGTAGTTTACAACAACAATGTCACCAACGGCGGCCGGACGTTGCACATCCGTGAACTTGGCCCTTTGATCGCGAAGGATGTTCGTTGCCCGTTCCAAATCGGCATCGGATGCAGTTGCCAACTCCCGCCGCACGGTCAGCCCCTTGTAATTGGGAAGCGGAAACTCCGGTGCATGCTCCAGAGTCACGGTGTAGCTGAACGGCTGACCTCGACCAAAACTCAGTTCTTCGGAACCCAGGGTGACAATCACCCGCAGACGCTCCTGCTGAGTGGCTTCCCGGAACGATTCCTCGGAAAGCTGACGCCGGGTCTCTTCGACAATGCGGGCATCAAAATTACGCACCACCAAATGGCGCGGGACCTTTCCAGCCCGGAATCCAGGAAGTTGTGCTTCCCGTTGAAACTTGCCAGTGATTTGTTCAAAGGCGGCGTTGACTCGATCGACGGCAACCTCGATGCGGAGGAGCTTTTTACAGGGTCCCAGCGTCTCGGCAGATACAGTAACACTCATAGCAAATAGGCAATTGTTCCAGCCGCCAACCAGCAACTGGAACAGCGACAAAGAGCGGCGAACTTAGTTGACCTGCGGCACTTGGGTCAAGTCCGCACTCCAAAGGAATGGATACCCGCGCCCGCTTGTCCCTTGGGAAAAGACGCGGCCACAAATCACTGAGCATCCGGTGTGGGGCCAAAAGTTCCTCCATGCAGTGAACAATGGCGCTCCTTCGTCGGCTGCCGGTCAATCTCAAGGGTCGACGGGTCGGGTTGGAAGAAAAACGGTTCGAACGGAGCCAACGATTTTTCTCGTCCGAACGAATTCAAACGATTGAGATAGCGTCTCATTCACTCCATATGACGAAGCTTTCTTTCCAAGCTGCCGCTTGGTCTCTGGCCATAACTATGGCCATCTCCGCAAGAGCCGACGGTGCACGGTCGGGACGGGAACATGCCCTTGAGCAATTACGTCAAATGCAGGTGGCCGATGGACTGGAAGCCACGCTCTTTGGCGTCGAGCCCAATGTGGTCAACCCCGCGAACATCGATGTGGATTCCAAAGGCAGGGTCTGGGTGACGGAAGGGGCCAATTACCGTCTTTTCCAGAAATGGGGCAAATTGCGTCCGGGAGGTGACCGTATCCAAGTTCTGGAAGATACCGACGGCGATGGCGTCGCAGACAAGGTCACGACCTTCTATCAGGGTGAAGATGTCAATGCGGCCCTGGGGATTTGCGTACTGGGTGACAAGGTCATCGTCAGTTGTTCCCCGAATGTTCTGGTCTTTGAAGACAAGGACGGAGATTTGAAAGCCGACGGTCCTCCGGTCAAGCTGTTCACGGGAATTCAGGGTGTTGACCACGATCATGCGGTCCATGCGTTTGTATTTGGCCCGGACGGCAAGCTGTATTTCAACATGGGCAATGAAGGCAAGGAACTGCACACGCCCGATGGAAAATTGGTTGTCGATGTCGACGGCAAAGAGGTCATCACCAACGGCAAACCGTACCGTCAGGGCCTGGCCATCCGGTTGAATCTGGATGGGACCAGTGTGGAAGTTCTGGGGCATAACTTCCGAAATAATTTCGAACTGGCCGTGGATTCCTTTGGCACGGTCTGGCAATCCGACAATGACGATGATGGCAATCGAGGCGTCCGGATCAATTATGTCTTGGAGCACGGCAACTTCGGATATACCGACGAAATCACTGGAGCTGGATGGGGCCAAAAGCGGACCGGTTGGGAAGAAGAAGTTCCCCTACGCCATTGGCATCTGAACGACCCCGGCGTTGTCCCGAACCTTCTCCAAACCGGAGCAGGTTCTCCGACAGGTATTGCGATTTACGAGGGAAGTTTGCTGCCCTCCATTTTCCAAGGCCAAATCATTCACTGCGATGCCGGACCCCGCGTTGTCCGTGCCTATCCGGTGACCAAATCGGGCGCAGGATACTCGGCAACGGTGACCAATATCCTGAGTAGCAATGACAACTGGTTCCGACCCAGCGATGTCTGCGTTGCACCGGACGGTGCCCTCTATGTTGCCGATTGGAATGATTCGGGAGTGGGAGGCCACTACATGGCCGATCAGGATTTGGCCACCATGACGGGGCGCATTTATCGAGTGGCACCAAAGGGAAACCGGCCCAGCGTTCCGAAGTTGGACCTAACCACCGCAGCGGGAGCTGTTGCCGCGCTTCAATCTCCCAATCAGGCGACACGCTTTGTCGCTTGGCAGACCCTCCATAAGTTGGATTCGGCCGCAGAAGGCGAACTCAAGCGACTTTTGAATTCTTCGTCCGCGGAACCGCGCCTCCGGGCTAGAGCTCTGCACCTTCTCGCCCGTATCAAAGGGAAGACGGCTGAATACGTCCAACTTGCCCTCAAGGATCCGGATTCCGACATCCGAATCACGGCTCTCCGGATTGCCCGGGAAGAGGACCTCGACTTGATTCCGCTGGTCAAACAACTGGCCAAGGATCCTAGCGCTCAAGTGAATCGCGAGAGCGCTCTCGCACTTCGCCATCATCCTTCGCCAGAGGCGTCGGAACTCTGGGCCGAATTGGCCCAGAAGTATACCGGCAAGGACCGTTGGTACCTCGAGGCACTGGGGATTGGAGCAGATCAACAATGGGATGCGTTCCTGGGGGCTTGGTTAAAACGGGTCGGCAATTCTTGGAATTTGCCTGCCAACAGAGAGATTGTGTGGCGCTCCCGGGCCAAAACGACCCCCGATCTCCTGGTGAAGTTGATCAACGACAAATCCACCACCGATGTGGAAAAGCAGCGCTATCTGAGGGCCTTTGATTTCCTTACAGGACCTGAGAAGGATTCCGCACTCCTGAAGCTTTTGACAGCGGCCAATTAGCTTCGCCTCGTCTCCATGAAATCAGCGGCCCGTCAGCCAGGGCCGCCTGTCAGCACGCCGAACTGGCGATATTCCAATTGCAACGTCTGAAGGATCGGTTGAGCGGACTACTCCGACTTGGCAGAAAGCTCGCTTCGGAGGTGCTTTTGGAATGGGAGAGGTACTGATCCCTGCAATTATTGGGGACTTGCAGGAGCGCGTCGCTCCGGCCACAGGTCCCTCCGAAGTAGGGATATCCAACGGGGTGACTCGCTTCTGCAAGTCCCCCTTGCGATTTTGACCACTGTCGCTGAGTCAACGCCTCGCCCGTTCGTCCAGCAGTTCTAACCTTGAAACGACATATCCACCCCGGTGCCTGCCGTGTCGTTGGATTCCAACGGCCACGGATTTAGTCAGGCAATTGTGGGATTGAGTCCGCTAAGAACGTGACCCCATAAAAGCGAAAAGGCCGCCCGAGAGCGGGCGGCCTGAAATCAAACCAGCCGTTTACTTACG
>CAITXU010000292.1 GCA_903896505.1 uncultured Verrucomicrobiota bacterium
GAGCGAAGACGATCGCAAAATAACCGCCCGGCTCAAAGAAGCTGCCGCGCTTTTGGGGATCAAGTTTCATGACCACATTCTCGGCACGGATAGCGGATTCCATTCATTCGCCGAAGACGGCGGACTTTGATTCCTGGCAGTGGCTCGGTTTGACGGGCCACCAGCGCACCCGCTCCATGTGTTGCAACCCGCCAAATCGTCCTTCGTCGAATCCTCTCCTTGGGGCAAGTTTTGTCCCGGATGAACCGGGACAGAGCCTCGTGGCTCGCGGCGCGCCAAGGGTGGGCTATGAACTGCGACTAAACCTTCATTCTGTTGCCAGAAAATTGGCAGACGATATGACCGTCGTCGTTTGGGAACGGCCCCTCCGCATTGGCAAGGAACTAAGTCGTTGCACATGGGATTGCCTCAAAATCTGCTGGCAATTTCCGTTCAAAACGGTCGATTCACTGTCAGCAGGATCGTCAGCAGCCGAGAATAGTTTGGGTGGGTAAAGTTTACCGGGAGTTAAATTGAATTTCTCTTGAAAGCCCCGGAAATGCTCATATTTTACAAGTAGATACGTAGCGTCGCCGTGCGATTCCGACCCTCGCCTCCATTTCTAATTGCCTCTTAGGCAATGAGTTGCGTGAGTGGTTCGTCCAAACGGACACCAAAACGGACACCAACTTTGACCACTCCGGCAGTGCTTCTTCACTGCTTGCGTGTGCTCGGTCGCTGCTCCCTCACGGTGCGAATTCGGTTCGTCTAGCCTGTTTCCAGCAGAACAGCCTATGAAGAAACGATTCCGCCTGATTGTCCGTGGCAACCGTGGAGATGGTTTTTACTGCGTCGATACCGTGACTGGGAAACGCACCAGCCTGCGCGTCGCTGACCGGGACGCCGCCGAGCAGGTCGTCCTCGCCAAGAACCAAGCCCTGCGTCAACCGAGCCTGAACCTCCAAATCGCCAAGGCGTACCTGGCGGGTAGCGATTCGGGAATCGCAACCCGAACCTGGAAGCAGGTGATTGAGGCCATCACCCACACCAAGTCGGGGCCAACCAAGGTCCGATGGGAATCCGCTGCTCGCGACAAGGCGCTTCAGCCGCTGATGCCAAAAGTAGTCATTGAAACCCAAGCGGAAGACATTCTGGGGGCGATCCGCAAGGGAACGGTCAGCACCAATGTGCACCTTCGGAAGGTCCACAATTTCTGTCTGGCGATGTCGTGGCTCCCCTGGCCAATCATTCCCCGCCCCCAATGGCCCGCCGTGCGCTACAAAGAAAAGCGGGCAATCACGCCTGAGGAACACGCAAAAATTCTTCAACGCGAGGGAAATCCCGAACGCCGCGCCTTCTACGAACTCTGTTGGCACCTGGGCGGTTCCCAAACGGACATCGCCCGACTCAACGCTACCGATATTGATTGGGATCAGCGGGTGGTCAGTTACTTCCGCCAAAAGACCGATTCCCCTGCCCTCATTCATTTTGGCGAGCAATTGGCTGCCGTCTTGAAGCAATTGCCCAAGACCGGGCCGTTGTTCCCCTACCTGCGGTCGGTGCGTGGCTGCGACCGGGCGACGGAATTCAAGCAGCGATGCACCGGATTGGGAATCTCCGGCGTTACGCTCCACTCGTATCGATATGCCTGGGCGGAACGAGCCAAAGTGGCCGGATACCCCGAGCGATTTGCCCAAGAAGCCTTGGGCCACAACAGCAAGGCCGTACACCGCGCGTACGCCAAGAAAGCCAAAGTCCTGGTTCCTTCGCTCGAAGAGTTTGAAGCGAAGGCGACCAAGGACAAGGTGCTCCGGTTTCCAGGACCGAGTGATCTTGGCAGGAGCGATCCGGAAGTCTTGGCGCGATCAAGCGAACCGCGAACCCACATGGCAACCGTCGCGTGAGGCATCGCACGCTCTAAAAATCACGATGGCGGACGGGAAAGGCGCTGAGTTCTTCCCGTCGCCAAATCGGAGGCGTCCCCGGATGAACCGGCATTCCTTGCGAAAAAGGTCGTCGTGTCACCCGCGAGTGTCCGTGCGTGACCGAGCCATTGAGACCACCCTCCTCCGGATATCAGTCGGGACTTGCGCCAATATACAAATTTATTGTATATTCGTGCGGTGCCGAGCGCAGCTAAAACCGCAACTGATGCACTCTTCGCGATTGCCGAAGAGCAACAGGGCTATTTCACCGCCAAGCAAGCGACCCATGCGGGTTACCGGATCGGTAGCCAGGCCCACCATGCCAAAGCTGGAAATTGGGTGCGAGTCGAACGGGGAATCTATCGGCTCGCGCATTTCCCACAATCTTCTGAGGAACAACTGGTGATCTACTCTCTTTGGTCACGCAACCGGGCGGGTAATCCGGAAGGGGTTTACTCCCACCAAACGGCTCTCAGCATTCACGGCCTCTCTGATGTCAACCCGGCCAAACTCCACATGACCGTCCCCACTGCTTTCCGGCGGAGAGCCGCACCTCCAAAAATCCTCGTGCTGCACCGATCCAGCCTCAGTAAAAACGACGTGGAACATCGGCACGGATTTGCCGTGACCCGGCCTCTCCGCACCGTCGCCGATCTGACTCGATCAGAATCCGTCGCGCGCGACATTATCGAGCAAGCTCTGAATGAAGGGCGGCGTGGAGGGCTAATCACCGAGCGGGAAATTGTGGAAATGGAGGGCAAAGGACAGCTACCAAGATGGTTTGGCGAACTGCTTGACGTGACACACGCATGAATTCACCTCGCAAATATGCCTCGGCGGCAGCTTTCAGGGTCGCATTGGAAGAACGTCTGAAACGATTGGCCCAGTCGGAAAGTCTCGACCTCCAGCGGGTACGCCGACAGGCCGCATTTGACCGACTACTTTGCCGACTATTCGCAAAATCGGACGCCCCTTGGCTCCTAAAGGGCGGGTATGCCATGGAATTGCGCCTTAAAACGGCTCGTACCACTCGCGACATCGATCTTGCGCTGAGGGAACTACCGACGGCTTCTCGGGATTGGGATGCAAACGCAACAGCAGTATTGGAGGCCTTACGCGAAACCGGGCAGTTAGATTTGGATGACTTCTTTACCTTTGTCATTGGCAGTGCGATTCAAGATTTGGACGCAGCGCCCTACGGCGGAGCGCAATTTCCGGTAGATACGCGCTTGGCCGGACGCTCCTTTGTGAAGTTTCACTTGGATGTGAGCACCGGGGACGTTCTACGCGAACCGTATGAATCTCTCGCCGGTCGCGACTGGCTTGAGTTTGCCGGAATATCCGGAACAACATTTCGGGCGATTTCACCCGAAGAACAGTTCGCTGAAAAGGTCCACGCCTACACGCTGCCAAGAGTGAGCCGAGAAAATACCCGCGTGAAAGACTTGATTGATTTGGTCTTGCTGATCGAAAGAACCAGCATGGATGTATCACGTTTGCCAAAGGCCATTCACGAGACATTTCAGCGCCGAAAGACGCATACTATTCCGCCCGCACTCTTGCCACCACCCTCTTCCTGGGCAAATCCCTTTGGGGAATTAGCGACGGAGTGCGGACTTGAACCAAACATGCAGAGGTATTTTGAATCAGTCGCCCAATTTTTTTGCCGATTGAACCTTTGACCGAAGTTAACCTTCCCGACCATGAGCGGATTCGACCTCGGTGATTCACGGCTTGCGCAAGCGCTGGCAGAATGCGATCGGCTGCGGGAGGAGAATCGACAATTGCGTAGCCGGATGGGCATAGCGCTTGAGCAAGTTGCGAAGGCACACATCGTTGCACCTGCCCCGGTCGGCAGCGTAACTGCCAAGTCGAGTCCGGAAGAAAAAGTCAGGTTGTTCCTCAGTCTTTTTCGCGGGCGTGAAGACATTTATGCGGTGCGATGGGAGGGACGCGATGGAAAGGCAGGATACTCTCCTGCAAGCCGACGAGTTTGGGGTCAGCCACTCGCTAAGAATGCAAAAGAGTCGAAAGAATATTTCCCGTTGACCGAACATGTCATACATGACCACCTGACGGGAAAAATCACGGCGGGAGTGTACCCGCTTCTGGCCGATGAAACGTGTTGGTTTCTTGCGGCTGATTTCGACAAAACGACCTGGCAGGAGGATGTGCGGGCTTGCCTCCAAACTTGTAGCGAGTGGAAATTACCGGCCCTGCTCGAACGGTCACGCTCGGGACGCGGTGGGCACATCTGGTTCTTCTTTGAGGCGCCGGTTTCCGCCAGAATCGCTCGCAAGCTTGGTGCCGCGATTCTGACCAGGACGATGGAATGCCGCCATCAATTGGGGCTCGATTCCTACGACCGATTCTTTCCGAGTCAGGACACAATGCCCAAGGGCGGATTCGGCAATCTCATCGCTTTGCCGTTGCAGCATGTGCCACGGGGTCACGGCAACAGCGTCTTTCTAGACGCCAACCTCGACCCCTTCCCTGATCAGTGGTCACACCTGTCAGGTGTCCGGCGTATGAACCTGAGCGAAATCGAGAGCATTGTGCGTGAAGCCGAACAAGCGGGAGATATCATTGGTGTTCGTCGGAGCGTTACAGACGAGGAGCAAACAGAGGATCCGTGGACGCTACCACCATCTCGAAAGAGGAAGGACGAATTCATCCCCGGCCCTTTGCCCATGCGAGTACGCGTCGTTCGGGGAAACCTGGTCTATGTTGAAAAGGAAGGGCTGCCATCTGCCATGCTCAATCGCCTGCATCGCCTCGCCGCGTTTCAGAATCCGGAATTCTATCGCGCGCAGGCGATGCGACTATCAACTTTTGATAAACCACGCGTCATTCGCTGCGGCGAGGAATTCCCAAAACATGTCGCCCTACCTCGCGGTTGTCTGGACGAAATTACGGCGCTTTTCAAATCGAATAGCGTAACGCTGGACATTGACGACCAGCGATTTGCCGGGCGACCACTCGATATGACGTTTCATGGGCAGCTCCGGCCCGATCAAGAGGCAGCGGTAAATGATTTACTGGCCCATGATGACGGCATCTTGTCTGCCACGACTGCGTTTGGAAAAACAGTCGTGGCGGCATTCTTGATCGCGTCCCGCAAGGTAAACACGGTCGTATTGGTGCACCGCCGCCAGCTATTGGACCAATGGCGGGAGAGGCTCTCTTCGTTCCTAAATCTGCCCATTGAGAATATTGGACAATTCGGTGGAGGGCGTCGCTCCCCGAACGGCATTCTCGATGTCGCGATTATCCAGAGCCTAAATCGAAAGCAAGTCGTGAACGATATGGTGGCGAATTATGGTTACGTCATTGTCGACGAGTGCCACCATATTTCAGCAGTAAGCTTTGAACAGGTGCTCCGCCAAGTCAAAGCGCGGTACGTCACCGGTCTGACGGCCACCCCGCAACGCAAGGATGGCCACCACCCAATAATTGTGATGCAGTGCGGTCCGATCCGTCACCGGGTAGATGCCAAGGAACAAGCTCTAGCGCGCCCGTTCAGCCATACCGTCATTCCCCGCCCGACCAATTTTCAAATGCCCCCCACGGCGGATAAGCCTGAAATGCATGAACTGTTTTCCGCTCTAGCCGGCGACAAATCTCGAAACAACCTCATTTTTGAAGACCTGAAATCCTGCATCAAGGCTGGTCGGTCGCCGATCCTGTTGACAGAGCGTACTACCCAAGTTGACGAATTCGCCGGGCGACTGGCTGGCGTAGTTCAGAATGTGGTTGTATTGAAAGGCGGGATGGGAGCGAAGCAACGACGAGCAATTGCTGATCAGCTCAAGCAGATTCCGGAGAGCGAAGGCCGCCTTTTACTAGCCACGGGGAAATACATAGGCGAAGGCTTCGACGATGCGCGTCTCGACACACTTTTTCTCGCATCCCCAATTTCTTGGAAGGGAACGCTGCAACAATATGTCGGACGCCTTCATCGCCTTCACGAAAGCAAGCGCGAGGTTATCGTTTACGACTACGTCGACGGGGCATTACCGGTCCTTTCGAAGATGTACGCCAAGCGGGTACGGGGATATGAAGCGGTCGGTTATGCCATCCGCGATCCTTTGTGACCTCGCCAAAATGCCCGTGAAGCGTCACCTCCCTGCCCCGCCTTTTTTCCGACTCAGCATTGGAATGGAGGCTGGTTGAGGCATTTAGCTTACCAAAAATCAAGATGGCGGACGGGAATGACGCTGAGTGGTAAGCGTCCGGCCATCCACATCTACCCGGCGAGGCGGCAGTCGGTGACGATTTTGGGATGAATCGAAATGGATTGAGCAAGCGGATACGGACCAACTCGGAGCAACGGCGGGATTGGGTTGAGAGGTGGAATCGGTCCGGCCTGAGCGCCGAGGAATTCGCCAGGAGCCATGGCATGGCTGTCAGTTCATTGCTGCGGTGGCAGGGGTTGGTGGGGAAGTCTTCCGGCACTGTGGTTCCCGTGGGGCCTTTTCTGAAGGAGATTCCCGTTGGCGGATTGTTTCGAAAGGATTCGTGGGCAGCGGAGTGGGTTCAGCCTGACGGCCACATTCTGCGGATGAATGAAGAAGTGGCAGCCCAACTCATCGAGACGTTGCGGCCATGATGGCTCCAACACCGACGCTGCGGGTCCATGTCTGTATTGGACCGGTAGATCTCCGGGGAAGTTTTGACCGACTGACAGCAATCGTAAAATCGACTTTGTCAGCAGACCCATTATCCGGACATCTGTTTGTCTTCACCAACCGGAGGCGAAATCGTCTCAAGGTTCTATGGTGGGACGGTTCAGGTTTTTGGGTGGCGGCAAAGCGCTTGGAGCGTGGGTGTTTTCAATGGCCCAGGAGCGAAGCGACAGCGGTGGAGTTTCGAGCGGAGCAATGGATCAATCTGGTGCAGGGACTGGAAGTCGTAGAGCGCGCGGAATGGTATCGAAAGTGATAGAAAATGATCAGTTTTCTTCATTTTTTACTTGAGCTTCGATCTATCTCTGCCAGAATGACTTCCGTTAACGATGGCTGTCCAAATACCAGCTCCGAAGCTCCCGGCGGAACTACCCGCCGCACACGCTCTGATTGAGTCGTTGTCCTCGGAACTTCAGCGCGCTCGATGGCAGATCGACGCTCTTAAAAAGGAGCTCTACGGTGCCAGCAGCGACCGGGTTGCCAATAATGAACCGGTTGTCAGTGAACAGAACCTCCTCGGGCTGTTTGATGCCTCGTATGAGGCGGTGGCGACGGAGAACGTTGTAACCTCGGACGAGGAACCCAAGGAATCGGTTGCTGAAAAAGGTCGTCCTGTCCGTCGCTCGGTTCCCCAATCATTGGACACCGTAGTTCGCCGAATCGAACCCGCCGACAAGATTTGCCCACTGTGCGGTGAAGAACGCTGTGAGATTGGTTGCGAGCGTTGCGAGCGCATTGAGTACATCCCTGCCAAACTGATCCGCGAAGAGATTGTTCGCCCCAAGCTGGCCTGTAAGAAATGCCCCGAAGCCGGGGTGGTCATCGCTCCAGTTCCTCCGGCAGTGGTGGAAAAAGGTCGTTACGGAGCTGGCCTGATTACCCAAGTGGTTCTGGCCAAGTACGACGAGCATCAACCGCTGGACCGGCAGTCCAAACACTTTCAGCGCCTCGGAGTCAGCATTCCCCGTCAGACCCTCAGCGATTTGGTGGAAAAGGCAGCCGATCTTCTCCAACCGGTGGTGACCCTGATGAAGCAGGAATTGCTCGTCGGCAATTACGTCCAGGTGGATGAGACCCCTGTCAGGGTTCTGGACCCCGAAATCAAAGGCCAGAGCACTCAAGGATACCTTTGGGTCTTGGGTCGCCCGCACGGGAACGTGGTTTTTGAGTTTCATCCGGGTCGGGGTCGCGAGTTTGCTGAAAAACTCATCGGTGACTTCAAGGGCATCCTTCAACGGGACGGATACGGGGTCTACGGTGCCATTGCCAAAGACAGGCCCGATATCATCTCCGCCGGATGTCTGGCTCATGGACGACGAAAGTTCATCGATGCCCAGGCGGATGAACCGGTTCACTCCGTTCATGTCCTTCGACTCATTCGTCGGCTATATGCCCTCGAGAGAGTGGCCCGAGATGAAAACCTCAGACCTGAGGATCGACTTCTATTACGCCAGTCCCACGCCCCACCAATCTGGACAGAGCTCAAGGAATACCTCGATAAGGTTGGCCCCAAGGCTTTACCTCAAAGTCCCTTTGCCAAAGCGGTCCGGTATGCCCACTCCGAATGGGCGACCTGGCAGACCTACCTCCAGGATGGTCGGGTTGAAATCGACAACAACCTGACCGAGAACGCCATCCGTCCCACAGCCTTGGGCCGCAAGAACTGGCTTTTTATTGGGCATCCAAAGGCCGGTTGGCGTAGCGCAGTCATCTACTCCATCATCACCAGTTGCCGCCGTCACAGTATCGACCCGTGGTCCTACATGGCCGACGCCCTGCTTGGCATTGCTTCAGCAACCAATCATACCCTCGGCCAGTGGACACCGTCGGCCTGGGCTGCCCGTAACATCACTTCCGCTGTCAAAGAACCGGTCGCTTGACCGGCAATGACCCTACCGGGCGTCAGCCTCGCCGGGGAGATGTGGATGGCCGGACGGATACGCTGAGTGCTTCCCGTCGCCGATTCGGAGGCGACCAAGGATGAAACGGTAAAATGAGCCCGAGATCACAATATATCACATTGTGAAAGGGAAGAACGGGGATGTGATTCTCTTGCTGCGTCAAATTGAGCCTTGGGACAACCGTCGCCCGAGACATCGCACGCTCGGAAAATCACGATGGCGGACGGGAATGGCGCTGAGTTCTTCCCGTCGCCAAATCGAAGGCGTCCACGGATGAACCGGAATTCACCGCGCATGACATAATCGTGCCGCCAGCGGGTGTCAGTTCGGGCCGGAAGCAGACAGACGACCACCGCACCCGCTTGGGCGGATTCGTATGCCTTTCGGACCCACAATCCAATGACCCGACCGTAGGGTGGATTCATGAAAACGGTTTCTTTGGACCAGTCCTGTCGTAAACCGTCCTCCGCAGGGGTGAAAAAGCGTGGACACTTTGCATTGGTCGCACTGGCGCAAGGATCGAGGGTGAACGCAAATTCAGCGTTCAATTGGTCAAATACCGGCTGCGGTGTCGTGCAATCGTCCGTCGCGGTCGAGAAAAGTGCCTTCCATTTGTCGTTCGCCATGGGTGCGATCCTCTCAGGGAATTGCCCCGCCTCCCTAAAGAGCAGTCGCCTAGTTCAAAGGGGTGATGAATGGATTTTCGACTTCGGATGGGCGACTCCGCAGCTCATCAACACGGCGATTTGGATACAAGCCAGGGGGCAATCCAACTTTCGGATGGGTTGTTTAGGGCAAAGTGCAACCGCCCCCAAGGAAAACCTCTCAACGAGCAATCGAACAAAAGCTGGGCTGACCGCAGGTCCCAAAGTGCGGGTTGCGCTTGGTTTGGTGAATGGGCCTAAGACGGATTAATGGCAGATGCCTTTTGATTAGGCTGTAGCGGATTTAATGGCGTCAGCGTCTGGATTAGAGGTTGCGAATTCACAGGCAAACATTTGCACTCCCGATAGTCAGTGGGTCTCCTATTGGGATCTGCCTTTCAGCAGCCATTGTCTCAAATCATGCTCACCCTTCTCTCGTAGCGCGGACCCCAAAGCCAGGGTTTCATCCACTTGAGAGAAATTCTTTTCCAGATCCGGTGAGGTGTAGTTACTGGATCGAAATAGTTGACGAAGCCGTTCGACACTCTGGGTATCGGTTCGTTCTAACAATTGTGGGAAATAGTCCACTGAATCTGACATTTTCGTTCTAAGCACATCAAAATTAGCGATCAGCCATTCCGCCAAAATACCCGACGAGTCCACCCTATCTGAGAGCCCGAAAACAATCAAAGTTAAATCAGATAACGGGATTTTTCCGGACAATCCATCGCCAAGCACCTCCCGAATCAGGTCAGGGTCATGAAATCTACCAAGCTCGGTTGTGTATCGACTTTTTATTGTGGGAGACTTCGCGTGTTCAGCAGCGGACGAAAGCGCTTCTTTCCACACCCTATCACCCCATCGCGTGGCAACATCCATCATGTAATACTCCAACGGCTTCCACTGCTCAGGCGGTGCTTTTAGCTCCTCCGCAGCCTTTTTGCGGCAATAGTCGATAACCATCTTGTCTTGTCCCAAAATACCCAGCGCTTCCACCAGGGAACACCGAAGGGTGTCGACATTGGCCGGTTCATCCGCTCTTGGCTCCCATCCAATCTTTAGCAGCAATGGCGTCAGGGATTTAGACACAAGTTCTTGGAATTCCACGCCAACTTCTTCCCTTAGGTAGATGCGCCTGAAATCAATCAACCCTTCGATCACCTTAATCCCCACTGGAACGGAGTCATCCTGAGCAGAAGCCAAAAGGAGAGAGAGCCATTCCTCGCCTTCCATCTCTCCGGACAAAACGGCGTATTTTGCGGATTCGAGAGTATCCAGCCTCTCGGGAACAGATAACTCGTTGAGATGAGACCATAAGTTGGTCAAAAGGGAGCGCGGGACTGACCAATTATAATACCCCGACGCATGACCATTGGGCATCATCCATGAGTTTGATTGACTGATCCCAGGTAGAGACACGGTCTGAACTGCGTCGCCTAAAAGGACCTTTGCCTCTTTGTTCGTGGTACCATCTCCGTACTTAATGGTAATTGGGATTTTCCAGAGTCCAGCAGTCGACACTTTGTTGCCCATCGTCGAATAACGCGATTGGCTGAGTTCGATCGTATCAGTACCCACGATGCGGGCAGTTACTTTCGGAATACCCGGCAAATCGACGAAGGATTGCAACACACTCCCGCTCATCGGGCCTGCCTCATTAAACAGGCGGTATAAATCCGCAGACTTGGCCAGCTTCCAACGGTACGACTCCACAAAGTTTCGGGTTGCCGTTTGGAATACCTCTTCACCAAAATAAGCCTCGACCATTTTCAGCACGGCCTCACCCTTTTGATACACCAGCTGGCTTGAGCTTGCCGCTTCCGCATCCGGGGTGTCACCCATCGCTCTTACAGTTCGACTGACATCTTCCTTTCGGGCCCCAGAACTGGGACTTTCCATGTTCATCCATTCTGTTGGAAACAACTCTCCCGTTTCCTTTGTTTCGAGGAATGAGGCAAACGATTCATGAAACCAAAAATCGCGCCAACTTGCCATGGTGACCACATTTCCCAACCACATGTGGCTTATTTCATGCGCTGCAACGGAATGAAGCACTGCCACGTAGGACGGGGTGATCACCTCCGCACCGACCAAAATACTAGTCCTACCATACATGATCAGACCACCGTCCTCCATTGAAACGTCGATCGGAACCACACATGCATCCAGCTTGGGAAACGGGTAGGGAGACCCAAAGTACCGCTCGAGAGCCGCTAATATTCTGGGGGTTGCTTCAACCAAACGTGTTGCCTTCGCCTCGTCTCCCGGTTGCACGATCACTCTTCCCGGTATGGAGAGACCTGGAACGGGGAGCGCACTCAAATGACCTACCGCGAATGCAAGAAGCTGAGCCGTCATGGGTGGTGTCGGAGCGAATTCGTGAACGATATTCGTGCCCGATTGATTCGTGCGGACCATCGGCATATTCGCAAACGCGGATAATCCCTCCGGCACAGAGAGGCTCAGCGTCCATGGAATCTTAGTTTCGGGGCCATCCCAACATGGGAATGCAGTTCTGGCGGATGCCGGAAAAAAGCGGGTGTAGACCACAGCATTTGAACCGTAACCTACTTTAAATATGCCTTTGCCATTTGCGCCAAATAGGTTGGTGAATGCGATTTGAAGGTGATTACGCCCGGAAGGTATTGGTTCACCGAAACGGGCTGCCATATGACCTCCGTCAATCACTTTTAACTCACCCGGAATTCCATTGATGGTGGTGCTCTGTATCGGCAGATTTTGGGCATCAAAGACGACAACATTGGTGCTCCCTGTGAACTGCAGAGTGATATCAACCTTGCCGCTGTATCCCTTATCCGCTGGATCGATCTGAAGACTTACCTGCTCAGCCAGAGGTGTCACTGGTTGAGCATACGACCCATCCTGAGCCGCTACCGTTTGATGGACCGATAATGCCGATACACAGAATACAACCGCGACGACGAGCCGATGAAAGCGAAAAGCAAGTCGTGTCGATCCTTCCCGCATTGGAGTCGAGTGAAGATGGTTCATCCGCTAAATAATTTGGTTTCTTGTCGCGCTGAGGAATTGGAAGTCGCAGAAGGCTATTCGGCCAATCGGTAAACGCTAGTTCCACCAACAAAGGTCTCGAATACTCGCGTTTTGCTGATTTCGTCGATTGGTACCTTTAGCGGATTTCGGTCGAGTATGATGAAATCCCCCCATTTACCTGGTTCGAGGGAACCAACAAGACCGTCAGCGTGGAGTTCGTAAGCGGCGTTAATCGTTGCGGCCAGCAGAACCTGTTCACGAGTGAGGCCGGGATCGTCCCCCATCCGGCGGCTCTTGGCCTTTTGGGAGATGGGTTCAGGTCGGCGTGTCACCCCGAGTTGAAATGCCCGCCATTCGTTAAATGCATCGACCGGCCAATCGCTTCCAAACGCTATCCTTGCTCCAGCTTTCGCAAGTCGTCCTTCAGGTTCGATACGATTCATTCTCTCCACTCCGAAGTAATCGCTCAATACAACCATATCGTCACTCATGACGGCCCATTGGAATGACATGACCGGAATTGCCGAAAGTTGTTTGAATCTCGGATAATCCTGGGGATCGACAATCTCGTCATGGGCTATGGCTACGCGAACATCGGATTGCGGCAATTCCCTGCGGAGGGTGGCTGTCGCGTCTAAAGCAACTCGAACCGCACGATCCCCGTCGGCATGGACATGGGGATCAATTCCGGCCCTTCCCAGACCGATGAAAATCGCAGCCAACTTCTCTGTACTGAAATAAGTCTCTGGTCCACGATTTTTCCCTGTAACCCAATGCGGATGGGAGATGGTTCCGGTGTTGGTCAGATAGGGTTGGAGCATGGCCCCGGTCAATGCAGGTGCAGATATCACTCCATCCAAGAAAAGCTTGGCATTCCTGACCGTCACGCTGGGGCGTCGCCCCGCATTTTCCGTATGATAATCGTGGGCGATTTTGGAGATTCGGGCGACAGCAGCATTAGGATCAACGGCCTCATCGGGCTCAATCACCGGCGCAAGATGGGCTCGCGCTGAGAGTTGACCCGTTTTTTCGACCGAACGGTACACATCAAAAGCATTAGTCGGCGTCGCGGCATCCAGGAAACTGGTAACTCCCTGCTGTGCGAGTGCTCCTAGTGCCTTCAACAATCCTGCTCTTGTGGTTTCGAATGTGGGCTGAGGAACTTTAGCGGTTATCAGGAACATTGCATCGTCTTCAAAAAGGCCGGTTGGAGTGCCATCCGGATCACGCCAGATTTTACCGGTGCTGGGATCGGGAGTGTCTCGGGAAACTCCTGCCAATTCCAGAGCGCGGGAATTCGCCAAAAGGGTATGTCCGAATGACGAGGACACGACGACGGGACGCTTGGTTTTGAGTCTATCCAAGGTGGAGCGGGTTACCTTCACACCAGCGGGACGCATTTGTTCTTGAAACCAATTCACTGCTTCAAACCAGGAATCCGCATCCTTCTTCCCGGATTCGGAGTCAAGGCCAGCTTGGATTCGCCCGAGCAACTCCTCCACCGAAAGCGCTTCGTAATTCAGGTTCCACTTGGTCAATTGTACGCCAGCATCGAATGGATGGACGTGACCATCAATGATCCCCGGCATAACGAAGCATCCATCCAAATTGATGACTTTGGTGGATGGCCCGACATATTTCTGCGCTCCCAAATTATTCCCAACGTAAGTCACGACTCCATCCTTGACCGCGAACGCCTCGGCCTTGGGACTCTTCACGTTTGACGTGAAGAGGTGTCCTGATTGATATACCTCCGATGCCTCCGGTAATTCCGCGTTAGAAATTAGCGGGAGCAAAACGCAGATGAAATTGCCTACAATATATATTTTACCGTGTATCAGTGAGTGCATAGATTATAGATAGGCTCATCTTAGCGAGGCGAAACTTCAGAAATCGGATTCGTTGCAGATCTATTTCTTGGGTAATTCACCCTTTCGATAGGCATCAAGGTCCTTTTGCAATTGAGGACGGTCATCCTCGGATAAGAGCTTGAGTGCCTTTTCCAACGTTCGAATAGCAGCATCACGATTACCAGAACGGAATTGAATTCGGCCAAGAGCATACAATATCTCGCCTTCCCCCTTCTTATTCATGGCGATAGCGCGGGCGACTATCTTTTCTCCCAAGGTGAAGTCTTCCTTGGAGGCGGCGTCATCGGTCGCAATAGACCATGCCACGGAAATGAAGGGTCGAGCCGCTTCCTCGGAGCTCTTCGCGGAATCGGTCAAAGGATACTGCCCGTCCGCTAGAGCAAGCGCACCTTGATAGTCTCGCTGAGCGGACAACAATCGGAGTTTCGCCCAAAAAACTTGATCAGGGTCTCCGTGCTTCTCCATTTCGGCAACAGTCGTTTTGGCAGATGCCCAGTCCTTATTCTTAAGTGACTTGTAGAACTTATTTTCAATTTCGGCCTCGGCGGCAGATTTCACAAATTCCGCCTTCGAGAAATTCAAGTCCAACTTGTCGGTTACAACGGCTTCGACCAGTTGGTTGGTGATACCATCAGCGTAGCCTATCCAAGCCAGACGTCCGTCATTATTTATGATAAAGGCAGCGGGTATCCCGCCTAAACTGGCGGCCTCATACCACGATTCAACCATACTACCCTTACTTTCCCCCTGCTTATAATCCAGCGCCACTCGGTAGGTCATGTTGGTCCCCATCTTCTTGACAAAGGGAGCTACCAAGGATTCATCGTCTTCCCAGCAGTCCTGACCGATCACCACGAGCCCCTGGCCTTTGTAGTGCTGCTGAATTTCGTTTAGGTGTGGAATCAACGCACGACATGGGGGACACCAAGTGGCCCAAAACTCGACGATGTAGGTCTTCCCTTTTTCGAACGAGGTTACAGGCTCACCCTGAATCCATTTTCCAGTTCGCAACGGAGGGGCCGGATCACCGACTTGCAACTTTGGAGCGGCTTGAATTCCCAGGTCGAAGTAGGCAAGCAGAATGATGGTGAGGAGTATTATTTTCATGATCGGCTATCCCTAAAAAACCGTGAGTCGTTTAACTTTGATGACAGTTGCAAAATTGAAAGTCGATTTCCAATACTTCTGAAACTGCTTGACGATTGCAATAGCAAAAAGGCCGCCTGAAACGATGGGGGCCGACTCAGGAGGCTCGAGGACCTGGGCAAATGAGATTATCAGGTCGTGGTGCAACGATCAGATGCGCTATCACCGGAAGCGAATGCCGAAATAGCAAACAGGATCGCGACCACCCGTAATCGCTTTCGGTTGCTTAGATCTTGGGTAATTCACCCTTTTTGTAGGCATCGAGTTCTTTTTGCAATAAAGGATGTTCCTCGTTGGGCACTACCTTGAGGGCTTTTTCTAACGTTCTAACAGCCTCATCATGCTTACCCAAACGAAACTGAATTCGTGCGAGAGTTTCAAATGCGTCTCCTTGTAGCGCTTCAACCGTGCCGATATTTTGTTGAGCTAGTTTTTCTCCGAAAGCAAAATCCTCTGGAGACGCAACCTTATCGTTTGCAATAGCCCAAGCTATGGAGTTGGACAATCGCACTGCGTCCTCAGTATATTTTCCGCCTTTGGTCAAGGGATACTGTTCCTCCACTACGGCATTTGCTGCCCGATAGTCTCGTTGCGCCATGAACAGACTGACTTTAGCCCACGCAACTTGAGTTTTGTCCCCAGTCTTTACATACTCTGCTATCATCGCCTTGACTGACTGCCAATCCTTAGCGTCTAGTGCTTTGTTGAATTTCCTGTCGTTTTCGCTTTCGGCAATCATTTTTAGCCACTCGATCTTCGATCGCTGAATATCGAACTTGTCGGACATGACGGCTTCAACGAGTTGATTGGTGATCTCGCTTGCATTACCGATCCAGGCCAGAATCCCTTGTTTGTTCACGATCATGGCGGATGGTATTGCATACAAACCGGATGGCTCGTACCAGGATTCTATCATTCGGCCTTTGCCTTCCCCTTGTCTGTCGTCGAGCGCGATCCGGTAGGTCATATTTGTTCCCATCTTCTTGACAAAGGAAGCTACCAGGGTTTCATCGTCTTCCGGAACATCCTGACCGATCACCACCAAGCCACGGTCTTTATAGTGTAGGTAGATTTCATTCAGGTGCGGAATCAACGCGCGGCATGGGGTACACCAGGTGGCCCAAAACTCGACGATGTAGGTCTTCCCCTTTTCGAACGAGGTTACGGGCTCACCCTGAATCCATTTTCCGGTTCGCAATGGAGGGGCCGGATCACCGACTTGCAGCTTTGGAGCGGCGAGCGAGACGGAAACACCGCCTACCAGAAACAGAACTATCCAGAGAACTGATTTTGGAATCGTTATCATATGCATTCAATATGCAATTGCCAGAGGTTGGTGTATTCGCGGGATTTTGGGAATGGCTGGTCCAGAACTCCACCAAAAGGTCGCGAATTGCTTCTTCCCTGGTTAAGGTTCGCTTTCAGAAGTGAGTTCATGGCTGGTTTTCATTCTACTGAACCACCTTTGCCCTGAAAAAGGCAGAGGGTTGATTGGTTTGTATTATTGAAAAGACCGAGTTGGTACGCACCGTGCCCAAGTTTTTCCATGTCAAGAAATCGGGGGAATGTTCGAGTGATGCTGCGGGATTTCCGTTCAAGTCCAGTGCAATCAACACTTGATCCCCGGAAGCGAAACTTGCAGACAGTGACGGCGGAGAGTGAATGACGACGCGGTAGGTAGCCTCTGGTGTTGCCTGACCTGTGGAAGCCTTGACGCTATAGAGTCCTGCATCTCCTAGTTGAAGTTGATTCAGGAAGAGAACGGAATTCGTGGCACCTGGAATCGGAACCCCATCATGGGACCATTGGAAGGTGAATGGGCCACTTCCAAAGGCGGCCGATTGGAGACTCAGTTGATCGCCAACCACCGCGACACGATTTGTGGGTCCCTCCAAAGCCAAGATGGGTAGGAATATTTCAGTATTCCTTAGACGTTTGGATATCTCGCCGTTGACGCCATTCGATAACGTCAATGTCCAATGCGGGGCGCTACCGGACCAATCAAGAATAGGTAATGATACGCTTGCAATTGACTGTCCCGGTCCAAAGTTTGCCGTCCCGTTTGTCAGCATTAATCCGTTTGCAGTCACAGTAAACTGCACCTGTCCACCATTGTCGTTGATCGCCTGACGTAGTATTGGAAGCATGACACTGCCGACCGATTTAGGAATGATATTGGTGGCAAGTCGATTCTCGAAATATGCAGTTGGCCTGGCGGCTGAGGAAGGAACCACTTGTCGCGGCAAACCGGGTGCAGACCATTCAAGACGGCAGGCAGCAAAGCCTCCCGAATCGTAATAATCGAGCTCCACTTGCACAGGAATCCCAGCGGCCAAAGCAAGAGTGCCCTTTGTTTGGCCAACCTGTGTTCTGGCAACTTCCGTACCGTCGACCCATAGATCCGCCCCATCATCGCTCGAAAGGAAGAATGTATAGGTTCCCGATACCGGGGGCACAACTGTCGCCCTCCAGCGCACTGCGAAGTCGTCACTGGTTCCCGCCAAGGGAAATAAGTCAGACCAATCAAAATTGATCTCCCGCTCGACGCGAGTCGACACCGGGTGAGTATAGTCAAGACTGTCAAAAAGGTATCCGCCGGGCAGGGGCGATGGAAGAGCGTGGTATTCAGCCAGAAAGCCCTGGTCGTCATCCGTGATGACCACGGTGGCATTTGTCGAGGCCACAGATAGGTTCCCGGATGTCGTGGCGGTCAAATCAACAAGAATGGTTCGGTCGCCGTCGGGCGATGAATTGGCCGCAGTCAATGGAATGTCGATTTGTTGATCAGGCGAATCGTCGGGCGCAAAATGAATATCTCCTTCGGTTTCTGCAAAATCCGAGGTCGGCGAGGCAGTCCCGGCGTGAATTCGATAATGGACCGTTGCATTTGTGCCCAGCGGCCCACTTCGAAAAACTGAAAGCTGCGCGTGGGACGCTGACTCCGGGACAACAAACGAACTTCGGGTAAAACCGAACGACAGCGGTTGGGGCACCAACCCGCGATGAACGCGAGCGTACCGGTACGCGGGCGAACCGTTAATCGAGGTAAAGTTACCGACAAGGAACAAATCCCCGGTGTCTAAACCTGCGATGTCAATCACAGTTCCGTCCGGCTTGGGATTGGCTGGGTCAGTTGAAATAGATCCATCTTGATTCAGAAAGAGGAGCGATGAGTTCGACATCAGGAGGCAAAGGCCACCATCTAGCAATGGGACAAGTTTTCGTGGGTAAAAAGTCGCTCCAAGGTTGGTCGGGGATTGAAACGTTGGATCAGCAGTCCCGTCTGGAAACAAGCGGCTCACTTTTCCGGAACTGCCGAGGTATATTTTCCCGTCCAACGCTTCCGCCATGGCGACGATAAGGGTGCCAGCCCCACGCCAAGCCTGGTCTGGCATTACAATCTCCGAAAGCCGACCGACCGAATCGAGTCGTGCAATTACGCGCATGATCGGGTTCGCTATTACTGCGGGAGCGAGAATTCCTCCTTTTCGACGGATGGCAAATGGCCCGCTGGCGACAAAAGTGGGCGTATCAACATCAGACTTCACGGAGCCATCGGTTCCAAGGTGTTGAATTCTACCGAATGGTAGAAAATAAGACAGATCTATCTCTGGAAACCAGGTTGAGGTATCGAGAGTCGTCCACCACCCGCCGTCGTCAGTCGGAGCCAAGTCCGACATAACATGCGGTTGGGCTGCGAATTCGATGAATCCGCCCCTAGCATCGGTCTGCAGTTGGAATTTCCGGGTTACATTGGTCCCAGAATGCACGATCGTAAAACTTCCACCGGTTAGCAGCACTTTGTCCATCTGGGCCGTCACTGTTGACACCGCGCCGCGCAGGTTCTGGGGTGCAAAATCGGCATCGAGGGTATCGTCCGGTCTCAGACGTACCACGGACGGTACCGGAACTCCACCGTACCTTGAGACGCCATAGGGACCGCCGGCTAGGTAAACGCTTCCGTCAGGCAAAGGAAAAACGGATACCATTGGGGCGTCAAAGCCAAGCCCGGGACCATTGGTTGAGTCATTGTCTGTGATATTGACCGTGACTGTGGAATTGGTTCCAAGAACCATGCCAGGGTCACCGTTGGTTTGGAGGGTGAGCGTAAGCGTTCGATTGCCATCCACGCGTGCGTTATCCAAGAGTCGAAGAACCATCGATCCGCTGACTGCCCCGGCCGGAATCGTTGGTCCCTGGGAAATCACATAATCGATGTTCGAGGCCGCTGTTCCAGTAATCACCAATGGTAACTGAACAAGACCCGTTCCCACGGACTGAGTGATTGCAATGGGAAGCGAGCCCCATATCTCCGGTACGGAGACAGTGTTCGTCACGAATTGAACTGCGTTCGTCATTAACGTCACCTGTGCCACATGGCTGGTAACCGAACTGATAGCATTCGTTACCACCACATCGTAGGCACCCAGCAACGCCAAATTGGTCAGAGTAATTTGTAGTGTAGGCCCAGATGCAACATCGATGACATTACCATTCAATCGCCAAAGGTAACCCAGCGGAGGTGTCCCTTGCGCACTTACTTTCAAAATGCCGTAATTCTTCCATGGGATTTGGAGTGCGGTCGGCTGTAGGGTGACGGCAGCGGGTTCCAACACGTCAATTTTGGCGAGGGGGGATTCCAGTTGGGAGATTTCATTCTGAACCACCACGCGATAAGATCCCGCAAGATCGGAGGTGATTCCAGCTATCTCCAAAACGGCATTTGTGGCGTCATCAATGTTCTCACCATTGAATTGCCACTGGATTCCCACAGGCCCGCCATCGACGAGCACCGAAAGCCGCGCGGTTGAGCCGAGGGCAACAATTTGGTTAGTTGGCCACTCCAATATCGTCGCGATGCCCCGACCTGCTGAAGGAGCCGAACTCCGTTCCAAAAGAGCTCCACCAATGGCCCAAGTTAGGCCTCCCGGATAGGATTCGTCCGGCAAATCTTTCCAACGTCCGCCGTCTGCAGCATACAATGTAACGTAGTCTTCTCTTCCGGCATAATCGTCAGGCTGACCTCCAGACCAGTTGACGAAACTCACGGAATCCCCGCTTGTCCATCGGAAATTTCCGTCAGAGCCACGATCTGTGAGTCCGATCCACATATTCGTATGTGGGAATAACTCCCACAAGAAATTTTGTTCGGCCTGGGATTGGATGCTGGCAAGATGCGTGTCTGCCATTCGATTAGCCAAAGCATCAGCATCGCTCCAGTGCCGACTCCCAGTCGCGACTGCGTACCAATTAGTCGCTTGCAAATCGCCAATAGGTGCCTTTAACCAAATCAGGGGCGGCAGTGGTTCGATAGCATTTGTAGGACTGAATTCCAGATATTTCCCCGGGATCGGATCGCTTCCGATTGAAGGTTCTCCAGAACCCGGTCGCTGCCACGCCACACCGGCATATTCACCGCGTAGATAACTAAGCTCAATATAATAGCGCTTGCCTGCCTCGAGAGATATCGGTCCCGAGGCCTTGCTTCCATCCGACCTAACGCTCCAGTCGCCCCGCACTGATGCATATGGCTCTTCGGCAATTAGCCGCTTCTTTGAGGGGGACTCATCGTTACTCAGGAAGAGCTGAGCATGTCCCAACGAGGCAATAAAAAATTGGTAGTCGCCTGTTTCTGGTGGTACCAGGTACCCCGCAAGCCAGGAACCTTGCTCCGCCGCCGTATCCGATGACTCGAATGCGGTCGTAACGTTCTTCCAATCCGGATGGAGAGGATAACGTGAGTCTGTCACCAGATTCGTGACACCGGAATAGCTAACTCCCTCGAGGATCGACCTCACCAATCCTCCCGAGGGCTGCTCATCGTCAAGAATCGTCGCTGTTGCCGGGATGCCGATAACATCCATAGAGTCACCTGCCAAAAGGGAAAGGGTAACGGTTTCGGGCCCTTCAATCAGCCCGTCATCAAGAGGAACAATATCCACTGTCGCTTCGTATTGGCCTACGGGAATGATCGCCTGACCCGATATTTGCGCGTAGTCGACACCATTTTGTGCGGTACCTCCAATGGTGTAGCGCACGATGCGCGGAGTAGTGGTGACACCGTTGGCGGCAACACGAAACGTCAGGCGACGACCCGAATTTTCCAGCGTAGTCGTAGAGCCTTCGACACGGATCGACACAAGACTCTTCGAGGGTTGAATCGAATAATCCGCAAGGTGGACGGACGCGGGTGTTCCGTTTCCGTCGTTCCAGGCACAAAAGATCGGGCCTAGATAGGCATTCGAAGCAATCCCCGGCAGTCGAGAAATTTCGGCAACAAACCAATCCGACCCATTGGTGCTGTACAGATTTGCAAAAACGTCGCCAATCCGGGTCATCCGGACCCATACATCATCCGGATTGACCGTCGCTTTCACTGTTCCGCTGCGCCAAGGTAGCGAATACCATGGCACCGTTTTCCTGACGACGGATTCCAGGAGCGCCGGGTCGTCGATCCCCCAGAATTGATTATTCCGTTTCGCGCGTACCGTAACGGCTCGGGACGTGTCATTTAATTGTTCGCGCAACATCAAACCTGAAGCGCTTTGGCGCTGAGTAGTCGAAAATCCCAATAAATGCACCCGCGCATCGAAATCTCCCGAGACCGGTTGGTGAAGAAACTGGAATTGGTCTGCAGTATCGTCCAACATCCGTCCCCCGCCTCTTATCTCAAAATCGTTGGTTCCACGCAGGACGAGTGTCCCCGTCGGACTATTGGGTTGACCAATTTCCGAGTAGGCGAGCGTCGAAGAAGCAACCGGTAAAGCGGCAACGGCGGCTACCGCTTTGCCGCCGACATCTGAAACACCGGATATTGAAATCGAGGGTGAATTCTGTGCTGGCGATGAAAAAGTGAGTAGGACTGATTTGAGATCGAATGAAATATCAATCAATGTAGGTGCAATTCCATTGAAGGAATAATTAGCCGTATTCGTTGCCGATGCGGGATCCATTGCGCGATCGAAACGAATCGTCACCGATGTTCCATCCGCCGTCGAAGTGGCTCCAACGATTGAGGGATTTCCCGACAAAATCTGTTCCAGTCTATTCGGGCGAATGGAAGTGAAATACCCCACTTTCCAAGTGACGCCTCCCAGGCCAAAGGTCGCAATTCGGCCCGAGGCATCCCGCGTGATCGGAATTGAATACGACGTCAAGACACCGTTTTCTGAAATGGCGAAACCTTTGGCCTCAGCGTTTGGACCCGTCCAGATATCCAACCACCAAAGAAATTGCGCCAAGGGTTGGTATCGCCCCTCTTTCTTCCATCGGAGAAGAGCTGACTGGAAAGCATCGAGGGTGTTGTCTACACACAAACGGTTGATGTCATATAGGAAATATTCTGGAGTGTTCTTATAGCGATTTGCATCTTGCCTAATTAGAGACGGCAGCAAGAAATTCGCTGCATTAGGTGCAGCGCTGGCAATGAGGGTGTCCCGGCGCTGATCGTGGCCGTTTGCGGTTAACCAGGTTCTCCAAACAAAGGAATGCTCGGCTGCAAATTGGGCAAGTGTGTCATCAGCCGCTTTGGGGTTGGCCTCAGTTGTCCACGTGATCTCCTTCCGATCACCGATGTGTGAAGGGGCGATATTCAAAAGGATTCCATCGTATGCAAGGGGAAGTGCCGGATATTTGTAGCCGATCAAGGACTGAAATCGCCTTACCACCGTCGCCCTCTCTAGATGCTTTGGCATTGCATCCAAGTACTTCTTAAATTCAACGACCTCGGGTGGATTCAAGTACCTGTTATCCAGAATCAATTCACCATGCTGCATGTACACATCGCGCCTGGGACCGGATAGACCGATCAGGTCCGCGATGTCGTTTTTGTCTGTCCCGTGATTCTCTAGCGCAAATCGCAACGTCAACTGGAATTGAGTTCGAAATTGGCTGACATATGGTTGAAGGTTCGGATCAAGATAGCGGTCTGGTGCTGTCCACCGGGGATATTGTGCCAGGAGGGTCTGATACCACGTCTTAAATGTTCTGGTAACATCAAAACCAGGGGCCGGATAGCGACAGATATCCCAAAGCTGTAGGTTCCAAGCTACTAGGTCCTCGCGACCTGAGTCGCCGATTTTGTCGAAATAGGCACCTAGATCGGCAGTATGATCATGGTAAGCGCTATCAATGTGGTTGGTTGCGGTGTTATACAGGGCGCTCTGCTGAACCAGCGCTCGATCCGGTGTTGTCCACCCATTCAAATGACCAGTCCGCCAATACCAATTGAAACGCAGGGCATACGTATAGCGATTGGTGGAAAAGTAACGATTGAAGAAATCAGTCCATTCCGGAATTGAATAGGACGTTTGATTGATTACATTATTGACCAAGGTCAGACCATTGGGGTCGTTATAATTGGTCGATAAATAGGTCATTCCGAGGATGACTTGAGCCTCGTCATTGGTTGAGAGGGCGAGAGCATTCGATGCCAGGACTAATGACGATATTCCCGCAACAATTCGAAAGGCAAAAGGTATCAATCGCTGCACCGACAACCTGAGATAGGCGATCATTGCAGTAATGACAGTTACCCACGATTGGTTGCCCCGGTGGCTAAGTGAGTCTATCAGAACATGATCTTTAGCCGTTAAGGTATGGGACGCGCCCGCTAACAAAGTGCCGGCTGCGAGGAAACAACGATGGACATTCATCGACTTTAAAGGATGACTTTTCCGGGTTTGAAATCCGATTTCCACTGACTACATTTTACCACCCAAAATCCTTGGCGATGTTGTCAAGCGACGCACAATTCCCATCAGGGTCAGGCCCGCTGCAACTACAATTCCAGTTTGTGAAGGTTCTGGAACTGCTTGAAAGCGGAGCGACCAGGAATCTAGAACGACTGTTCCTCCCGGCGAAAGGTCTGCGACAAAGAGGCCCCAATCGCCATTACGTGCGGTGCTATTAAAGCCGGACAGGAACGCGGTTCGAGAGGAGCTGGAAGTGACTAGCGCGGGGTCGGACTCACGCCCATCAGGTTGCCAGGTTCCAGTTAGAGATAAGCCCCCGGGATCGACGACGTTTTGGTAAATGTGGATATCGCCATTCGCTGCATTGTCGGCAAATGTGACCTGCAACCCGTTGTCCGAATAGCCGAAGTCATCCGAGGCATCCTTACCTGGGCGATTCAGAAGGACACTTCGAGCGCCATCATGAACCAAAGATACGTATAGGTCTCCGTTGAATCCCCCGGATCCAGTTCCAAGCAGGCTGATTGTGACTTCAAGTTTGCCTACTGATCCAGTAAGTCCGCTCACATTTTGCATATTCACCACTCCAAGGGAACTTCCGTCTGGAATGTCCAGAGATAGCCCCGTAAAAGATACAGGGATCGTCTGTGATTGGCACGAAATCAGAATTGTGGTCTGTATCAATACGAAGGCCAAGCCGTGTTTTCTTGAAGTGGTCATAATGGATTTTCAGTGAGTCGATAGATATGTTCTAAAGGATTGCCTGGGTTGGGGTCATTGACGACCACGTACCCTTTGGAATCTGCCGCTGCGCTTCCGAGTCGATTCCAGACTGGCTCCCCTTTCTTCAAGGAATATTCAACGTTGTATAGTCGCCCTGGAATTCCGAGAAATATCAACTGGAGGCTGCCGTTTGAAAGTGGGACGGTTGAAATGAGACCTCCCCCAACCGGTCCTGGCTTTTGGGCGGTAGATGCCAAAGTCACCACCGCCTGAACCGAGCTCCATCCGTTTTCAACTGTACAGGTGAATTGGTCTCCGGAAGGCGACGGTTTTGGCGGAGTGTAAAAAATCCAGTTGCCGCTCTTTTTCAGCTTTCCACCACGGGCGGATAGGTTGTCGGAGCTTGTTATCTTTAATGGAAGTCCCAAGGGATCCGAGCAAGCCAAAAGGATATCGTGGACATTGATCTTGAGCGGAGTCGCAGGTATGAACTGAAAGGTGACCGGTCCTGCATTGGGCGGCTTTACAGCTGTTGCCAGTGAGACCTGAGCAACCGTGCTGGTCACAGCCCCTGAACTTGTGGCGACCACGACGTCGTAAGCCCCAAGCACGGCTCGATTGCTATAGCCGATGGACAGTATTGACTCATTCCCACCCGGTATATTTATGCCATCTTTTCGCCATTCAAAAGAGGGCGAATTCGCGGCGTAAGCTGTAACGCTCAATTCGTATTGTCCTCCAGGTATGCCCGCCATGTTGCCGGGCTGCAGAGTTATATGCGGGAGCATGTCTCGTGCGGACGGCATGTACCGCACCCATACGGCAAAACCAAGCCCAGCCGTAGGTGAAGTGACAAACTCGTCAATGAATTCGCCCGACTGTCCATTAAAGCGCAAGACATTGGGGCCATTAGCGATGTAGACAATTCCGTCGGCCCCTTTTCGCAACCCATAAGGAACGTTCAAGCCACCGGAGCTACCAGAGATGAGGGGTGACTGAATTTGACCTGTCTGACTGGATATCGGAGTAATGCTCCCGCCCCCAATACCATTGGCGACAAGGAAGTCACCGTTATCTGTTATTGTGAAAGAAGTTAGATTATCAAATCCCTTGGTACGCCCGTATTCAGTTGAACCAATGAATTCACCCGACGGGGAAAAGGCCTTAATCGTCCCATCACCGTAACTTGATGCATAGACCGTTCCGTCGGCCCCCACCCCAACGTCGTTGCCCCCGGCGAACCCTGACGGTTGGTTCACCGTTGCCACATGACGGATGAAATGGCCGGTTGTTCCTTGGTAAAGGTTGACAGTACTCGTCCCCCAGCTCCCCAACCAGAGTCGATTATTGGGAGCCCACGCAAGCCCTATGATGTTGTACATTCCATCTGTGGCATTGGGCAGGACAGTCTCCAGACCATCGCCATTTGCAGGATCGCACCGATAGACGGCATTTCCAAAAGGGCTGGCACAATAGACCTTACCGTCGGGACCCAGTTCGAAGTTTTGAATTCCATTGGGCACACCTTTGGCCGCATCCCCCAGGTATTCCCCACTCGCCGTATCAAATTTAAGGACTCTACCTTCCCAGAATGAGTTCACCCAAAGCTCAGCCGCCGGAGCATCGGTTACCACCACACCCACGCGCTCGGAGATCGTCTGGCCTGTCGGGTCGGTAATGATAACGCTATAACCAGCAGTGTCCGATGCCTGGGCGTTTTTGACGACCAAGGTTGAATTCGTTGCGCCTTCGATCGGTTCATTGCCCTTGAACCATTGGTAGGATTGTCCGCTTTCCCCGACCTCCACCGTTTCGACAATCGTCTCTCCTGGGCGTACGTGTTGTCGGCTTGGCTGCGAAATGATTTGTGGATCGGCCAACGCGGTGTAGCTCCAAACTGATGCAAGGATGCTCAATATGGATACAATCCTATCTCCATTTTGAAGGCCAACGTTACTGCGAGTGATCGACAGGACTGACCCGGTAGCATGGAGAAGTTCCTGCCGGTGCCCAGATGGTTCATTGATGGATCTCATACTGCAATTCTTCTTTTCGAGTGGTTGGTTGCGCCTAAAGAGTCAATTTGACTGATCGACCCCCGCTTCAACGCATCTGAATTGATCGTCGTCCGTGGTGAGAAACGGATTTTCCAGACCACCGTAATGAAAAAAGTGAATCTTTTTTGTGGAGAGAGCAGCGGATGCGGAGAAGCGACCTTTGTACACACCGTTTGGGGTGAACCTCAGTGCGGTTAATCCTCTAAGCCCACCCCCGTCTGTTTTTGATCTGGTCGAGGCCTTTCAAGCTTGCTGTTCCTCGGAAAAGGCTGCGGCGCAATAACATCTGTACCGAATTGATTTGTGCGGCTGAACCTCGGGCAAAAGTCGGTGGCGGTGGACATTTTGGCAACGGCGCAGTTGGAAGCAATTTGTCACTTCTCCAAAGTGCTGATCATGACCAGGGGACGGTTGCCGTCTTGACAGAGAAGTCGATTGCCCGCCAACCTGTGCCAGAATCGAATTATGGTTAGAACCCGAAGCAACTGCTCTCGCTTCCCGACAACGATCCGGGAGGATTTGGGTTTGATTCGGGATAAGGGCGCAGGTGCTCATGAAGCCTTGTCGCGCTTCTGCGAATCCTATTGGCCCCCGGTCTACAGTTTTATCCGCCAGTCCGGAAAAGGACCAGAGGAAGCAGCAGACTTAACTCAGGGCTTTTTCGAAAAGCTCATCGAGGACGAAAGCATTGTTAGTTGGAGGCCCCGGGACGGCCATTTTCGGTCATGGCTTCTGGCTTGCCTCCGCCGGTTTATCGTTGATGAGTGGCGGAAGTTTAGCAGTGCGAAAAACCGACCGCCGGGTGGATGGATGTCGCTCGACTCGGACGAGGCAGAGACCTATTACGAAAAGGACGCGATTGATTCCGAATCCCCGCAAATTGCTTACGATCGATGCTGGGCGCTTCATTTCTTTGACACGGTCTTGAAAGAGCTCGAAGAGCAGTGCCGGGCAGAAGGCCAATTGGAAGTTTTTGGACAGATGGTGGCGCATCTCGGTGGTAACGACCTAAAAATGTCGCACGGAGAGGCCGCCAAACGCATGGGAATGTCAACAGGTACCCTCAAGAATGAAGTGACGACTTTGCGGAAGCGCTATGCCCGCATCATTCGGGAACGCTTGAGGTTGGAAACCGGTACTGCTGTCGGTGCGGAAGAGGAACTGAGGTATTTAGTTTTCATCGTCGCAGGTTCGTGACGACGGTGAGATTTTTGCGTTTCTCATTGTCGTGAGTTTGAACGAATCACCAAGCAGCCCCTCTGATATCCGCCGATGTCCCGAGTGCCAGGCTCGGCTCCCGTCCAGAGCGGCTAGAGGCATTTGCGTGAGATGCGCGTCGGCGTTGGTTCCTGCCGATAGTCTGGACTACGAAGAAGGGGACGTTCCCCGAATTGGACAAATCCTGGGTGGTTATTTGTTGCTCGAGGAAATTGGGCGCGGATCCGCAGGAGTTGTATTCAGGGCCAGTCAGGAGGATTTACAACGGGAAGTGGCAGTCAAGATCATGCGTTCTGGTCCCTTGGCCACACCGGCGGAGATCGCCAGATTTCGTCAAGAGGCCCTCGCGGCTGCACGGTTACGTCATCCCAATATTGTTCCTGTTTTCGAGATCGGAGAGTCACGGGGTTGGTTGTTTCTGGCCCTCGGGCTGATTAATGGTGTCAACCTCGCTGAGCGACTCGCAGATGGATGGCCAACAGCGCGCATGGCAGCACGGTGGGTCAGGGACGCAGCCGACGCTGTGGATCACGCACATTCTCGTGGCGTAATCCATAGGGATTTGAAGCCGGGCAATGTACTAATCGACAAGGAGGATCAACCTCACATTACCGACTTCGGCATTGCGAAAATTTTGGGTGGGGAAATCCGCCACACAGCAACCGGCACCGTCTTGGGGACTCTCGGATATCTTGCCCCTGAACAAGCCTCTGGCTTCGGCGGAGCCGCTGACGAACGAACCGACGTTTACGGTCTTGGGGCCATCTTGTACCACTGCCTTACAGGCAGACCTCCACTCGCGGGCGAAGACGGATTCGTGAGCTTGCGCTCGGTCATCGCCAACGAACCCGACGGACCAAGGAGCTCGACGAAAACCGTGCCCGTTGATCTCGACACGATTTGTCTCAAGTGTCTCTGCAAGGATCCATCCGGGCGGTATGCCGGAGCGGATGAGTTGAGAGATGATCTCGACCGCTTTCTTCGAGACGAACCAATCCAAGCCCGAAGAATCGGCCCTGCGGAACGACTGTTCCGGTGGAGTCGCCGAAATCCGACAATCGCAATTCTCGCGACCCTGCTCACAATTGCGACCTTGATCGGGGTTCCGACGATCGAGGCCGAGCGTCGTAAGGCCACACAGGCCGCCCAGATCAACCACTATCTTTTGGTGCGCCAATATGTCGCACGCGGCTTCGAAGCCCTTGAGAAGGGCGGGAGCGTTTCCGCCTTAGCATGGTTCTCTGCCGCTTGGGCACGGGAGAACCCGCTGCTAGGCTCGCTTGCAGACGACGTACATCGGCTTCGGCTCGGATCGGTTCTGGCTCGCGCACCTCGGTTGTCCATGGCGTTCGAAGCTGGCACCTATAACCCTATCGCGTCCCTATCACCCGATGGAACAACCCTTGCTGTTGGGGATCAGTCGGGTACGGTGAATCTCTGGGACACAAAATCGGGGGCCAAAATCGCCGGACCATGGAGTCATGGACTTCCGGTGAATGCCATTGCTTGGCGGTCGGATGGGCGCTCGTTGGCGATTTCAGCGGGCGAACGGAAAATTCCCGGATTGGTAGCCCTATGGGAGCTTGAATCCTCGAAACAGATTTGGCGCAACGATTCAACGAATACGGTCAATCGTTTGGAGTTCTCTCCAAATGGCTCTGCGCTAGCAGTGGGTGATTTCGGCGGGGATATCCAGATTTTGTCGACCTTCGATGGGCATCCCCTCGCCCGACTGATGCGCCACGCGAACACAATTGATGCCATCCATTTTAGTCCTGACGGGCTCCGAATTCTCAGCGCAAGCCGCGATGGAACGGCAGCCGTCTGGGAATGGACTTCCTCGCACCGAATCGTCCTGGCCCGACATGGAGCACGGGTTCGGGATGCGGCCTTTTCGCCGGATGGTAAACGGTTTGCCACGGCAAGCGACGACGGCACAGCCCAGATTTGGGATTCCAAGAGCGGGATACCGATTGGGCCACGGCTTCGCCATCGCGGGCGGGTAAATGCCATCGCCTTCAGCCCAAATGGCGAATGCTTGGCGAGTGCCAGCAACGACGGTACAGCTCGACTGTGGGATGCCGCAACCGGTGCTCCGATTGGATCACCGCTGGTGCATGAAGCGACCGTCTGGAAGTTGGCGTTCGCACCCGACGGAGATCGACTCATGACGGGTGCCCGGGACGGGGCGATTACAATTTGGAACACGGACTCCGGACGCCGTGAAGGACTGTCAATCACGCTAGATTCCCCAGTCGAACAAGTATTTTGGGATGTAGATGGACTCAGTATTTTTGCATCCGACTATTCGAATTTAGTACGTCGGTGGGCGCTCGCTTCGCCCATTGGCCCCGCAAAAGAGCTTTCCCTTCCGCTCGTCCCATCGAAAGTGGTAGCAAGCCCCGTTCGGGACACGCTCCTTGTCTCGATGGATGGTGCCGGAGCCGCGCTGTGGAACTGGCGAGATAAGTCCCAAACCCCAATAATACTTAATGGGGACGATGAAGTTCACGACCTCGGATTTTCATCCGACGGGCTCCGATGTTTCACTGCGTCCGAACGAGGGGTTGCCCAATTTTGGGATGCGAACACCGGCAAGCCGATTCACAAGGCAATGATTCATGGCTCTCCAGTTCACTGCGGCTGTTTTTCGCCGGATGGAACGTTGTTGGCGGCAGGTTGTGCCGATGGAACAATCCACCGCTGGGATGTTTCGAGCTGCAATGAAGTGGGAAACCGATGGCAGTGCCCGGGAAGTGTTCTACAAATTGTCTACTCACCGAATGGACGACTGCTCGCTTCGACCGCAGCAGCGAACTTCACCCAGTCGCCTCAAGGTGAAGGAGCGGTTGTCCGAATCTGGGATTTCCTGACTGGCATGCCAGCCTCTGACTGGATTCCGTTCGATCAAACGGTCAACCAACTCGGGTTTAGTTCGGACAGCTCCCTTCTAGTCCTGGCGCTTCGCAGCGGTTCTGCGTTGGTCTATGACGTTCGGAATTGTCGTTCGCCCCTTTTGACACTGACGAACAAGGCTGAAGTCCTCTCCGCCGTTTTCAGTCCGAACGGCCGGTCCATATTGACCGGTGGAAACGATGGAGTTGGTCGGCTTTGGGACGTCAAAACGGGGCGGATGCTTCGATCCACTGCCTTTCGACATGGTCGCGCCATGTCGTGGTCGCCTGGTGATGGCCGATGGCTCCTCTCAGCAGGCCGGGATTTGACGATTCAAGTTTGGGATTCTGAAAGTTGGGACCCGATTCTCGCTCCACCATTCCACGATGACATGATTCGCACAGCCGCATTTGGCCACGACCGGCGTTGGATCGCCACTGGAGGGTTGGACAAAAGAATTCGAATTTGGAACCTGCCGATCCCCGGCGAATCGAGGGCAGAATTACTTAGGCAAGCAACTTTGGCGTCAAACCAGCAAATTGATGAGTCAGGGTCAATCAAGGTTTTACCTACTGATGAGTACCTCCAGCTCTGGCGTGCGCATCCTCAAACTTCTCTGGCTTCGGATGGAGTGAAAACCAACCGTTGAACCATCAGCCGTTCCCGATCGCTGGTTAGGCTTGGGCAGTCATCGGAAACGTGCCGACCGCCGCTCGGAAAATAACAATGGCGGACGGGAATGGCGCTGAGTTCTGAGATGGTCCCCGAAAACTGGACCAGTTGTTAAGTTATGGTTTTGCGGGTTTGATCTGGAAGGAAAGGATCAGACCAATGAATGCAAAAGCGAAGCGAAAAAAGCACAGTGCAGCCTTCAAAGCGAAGGTAGGAATGGA
>CAITXU010000293.1 GCA_903896505.1 uncultured Verrucomicrobiota bacterium
AATCATTGCAGGGATCATCACTTAACCCGTTCTAAAGGCACCGCAGGGTCTCCTTCCACGCTGCGGTGGCTTCGACCACACCGCTGCCACGATTTGTATTCCCGTGCCGATGATGCCGGGTGGGTTCATCAACGAGATGCGGTCGTGTCCAGAGAACAACGAATCCTTTTGTCAGGGTTTACAACGCATTCTTTCGGGGGCTTGCCTGCTGATATCGATCGGGATGTTCATAGGTAAATCTTACGATCCATGGCTGTTTTGGACGGGGTTCAGGGACCTTTTGTTCGCTCTTGCCCTTTGCCTTTTGGTGCTGGCGGCCTTGGGAATCTGTTTCTATCTACTCCCAAGACTCTAATACTGATCTTGGCGTCCCTGTCCGACAACCTTGCAAATCGAGCGATTGGGTCGCCCCGGCCTTCTCCTTCAATCTATTGATTACGGCTGGGTTCGATACTGTCAGGTCTTTGAGACGTTGGAAGAATCCGTGATGCGAATTTCGGAAGCTAACTGCTGCACTCTCTCCCAATCGATAATCTTTTCGTTAAAGGACCACGCCCGCTGGAATCCCCTGAGCCAACCCAAATCGCGGACCAACGTGCCTACGACGATGCCGAGGATAAGGTCAAAAACCGGCCAAATCGGAACCAAAGCTAGAATCACCAATGGAATTCCGTACCAAAAAATCAATCGCAGGTACGTTTTCTCATTCGTGCGCAAGAATGTCAGTAACGTGTAACCGCCCGACTCACGGGCTTGAAGGAGACGCTCAGCACGGAGCTTATCGCTTGATTGATCCATGGATGCGAATAGTGCTGGTTACACTTCCAGGGGCAATGAGGTTTTGAGTAGTTTCTTTCCGGGCGGACACCCGCTCAAATGGGATTGCCTCTGCCCGTAACAAACATCCGGATTTAGCGGAGCGGGTGGCGCGTGCGCAGGCTTGGAATCGTTTGGTAATCGCGGTCCGTTGTGATCCATTCACAATCAGACTCGATTGCCAGCGCAGCAAACCAGAGATTTGGGATTAAATTGGCTGCGGCAGAACGCGCCTCGCAGAGGTCGGCAAAGATTTGCCAGTGACGAGAACCAGGTGATACCAGACAGCGGTTAGGCTGTTCACGAATCTGGCGGGCAAATTGCAGCGCTTTCGTAATTGGGCTTGGTTGTTTAAAAACACGGGGATTAGTAAACTCGAGGTAATTCCCAGCATTCCCACTCACCATGGAAAAACCGGATTTTGCGGGAAGCCGGGTATATCCATTTTTGAATCGGTCGTTCATGGTTACCTTCATGTTCTTTCGTAAAACGATTGCACCGGTTCCGTCGATTGACGCCATTCCCGGTTGGCTGGTCCGAATGGCCTCGATGCTCATCGGCATGTTGCACCTGACAGCGGTACTTGCCCAATCAGGGACTCAATCGGAAGTTGGAAAAATCCGGGCGGAATTTCTCCTTCCCTCGGACATGCCCGAAAGGGCCATCACGGGTCGGATATTTCTTTCCATTGCCTCGACCAACGAAGCCGAGCCCAGGTTCCACAACCATAGCTTGTTCGGTTTGGACGTTCGTCGTGCCAGTCCAGGTGAAACGGTGGTAGGGGAGGGGACACTTCCGGGGGATCCCGAACCGACCCTCAATGACCTGGCGCCAGGGGAGTATCACGTTCAGGCCCTTCTCAACGTTTATACCGAATTTCACCGGGCAGACGGGCATACCGTGTGGGCGCACATGGACCAATGGGATGGGCAGGACATCAATCGTTCACCGGGCAACTACTTCAGCCAGACACAAACGCTCCGTGTGGTTGAAGGCACCCCGGCGACGCTTCAGGTCAAGCTGGAAAATCGGATTCCGGTGGTTGCTTTGCCTTCCGATACGGAGTGGGTTCAACGAATCAAAATGGAAAGTCCGCGCCTCACCAAGTTCTGGGGACAGCCAATAAACCTTGGTGCAACCGTCCTGTTGCCGAAGGGCTATGCCGAACACCCGGAGCAAAGGTATCCCGTGGTTTACCTCCAGGGGCATTTTGATCGAGGTTCGCCTTTTGGTTTCAACCCGGACCCCGATCCCAACGCCAAGAAAAGCTGGGTTCGGCAGTGCGAAGAAGCGGCGGCAAAGCATCTCCCTCCACCGGCCTTCCCACCTGGAACCGAACACCCCGGTTCACTCTCCAACAAGGAGACAGGACATGAGTTCTATGAAGCCTGGAACTCGGATGATTTTCCCCGGGTGATTGTGGTCACTTTCCAACATCCGACCCCCTATTTTGACGACTCCTATGGAGTCAACTCCCCCAACTGCGGACCGTATGGAGATGCCATCCACGAGGAATTGATTCCGTTGTTGGAGCAGCGGTATCGGACGATTCGGGCGGCATCCTCCCGGGTCCTCGTGGGGACATCGACCGGCGGATGGGGAGCGCTCGCCATGTTGCTGTACCACCCTGATTTTTATTGCGGCGCCTGGGCATTCTCCCCAGACCCGGTGGACTTCCGCCTCTACTACGGCGGCGTCAATCTTTACGAAGACGACAATGCGTTTGTGGAAAAGCCGGGACGGGATTTCGAGGGCGGTGGACCAAGCAATCGGGAGGGAAGCCGGCGCTGTGCCATTCTGGGTACGCAGGACGGAAAGTTCGAGTGGTGGAAACACACTCCGGTGGGACCGGACGGCTACCCGCTTCCAGTCTGGGACCTGGCGACAGGCAAGATTGACCGGGCGGTGGTGGAATCGATGCGGGCCCACAACTTTGATCTCCGGGAATTTCTGGCCCGAAACTGGCCTCAATTGGGGCCGAAGCTCAAAGGTAAGCTCCATCTAACAGCGGCGGAAAAGGATGGTTTCTATTCGAATTTGGCGGTTCATTTGTTTGAGGAATTCATGAAGGGCACCCGGAACCCACATGTCGACGCCGAGTTCCAGTATGGACCGGTCGGATCCCATCACGGATGGCAACCCATCTCCAACGCGGCCCTGATTCGAACGATGGCGCAGCAGATGAGAGAATAGAATCTCAATCGGCCATAGTCCTTCCGGGCAAATTAAGGATGTTCAAGTTTTGACGGATGATTACCATCGCTGACCTTCAGCGTGGACAGTGGAGGTCCGGCCCGTGGTGCACACTTTCGAAGATCATCAAAATAAATCGTTGCCAATAAGATGGCCCGAAAAATCCGCTTGACGGGCGATTGGATACACGTAGAAGAAGGACTCAAGCACCTACTAATCTATACGATCCAAACCACAAAATCTTCCATGATGCAATTAACTCAGGTCAAATCCAAATTCGTTGCCATCCTTGGATTCGCTTTTTTCATCTCCAAGTCGATGGGCGATAGCATTACCATTCAAAATCCTAGTTTCGAGGCCCTGACTGGAACTGATCCAGCACATTTTGACTCGGCTGGCAACCTGTTTCCCGGGCATGCCTCGATCCTTCCGACCGAGAGTCATGGCTCCAATGCGTTTACGACCACCGACCCGGTTCCAGGATGGCACATGACTGGGACGGGAGGTACGGTCAATTATACGGGGACACCCTATCTGACCACACCAGCAACGGATGGTAACTATTCTGCGTGGGCCAACGGTTATCAGAACCAACACGGTTTTTTGAGCCAGACCCTAAGCGCCACCTTTCAGGTCGGTTTGGCCTATGAGTTGAAGGTCGATGTGAGTTCTCTGACTGGATTTCCTGTAGCCGGGTTCACGATCAGCCTTAATGCCGGCAGCTCGGTGGTGGCCAGCGCCGTCGATTCCGTTTCCATTGTTCCAGGATCGTTTTCCACGGTCACTCTGGAAACAACCATTAATAGTGGTTCGCTGGCCGAAGGGCAGCCCATTTCGATTGTTCTGGCCAATTCAGGGTTTCCCCCGAGCTCAACTGAAGTTATCTTTGACAATGTTCGCCTGAGTACGACAGCGGTTCCCGAGCCATCCACCTGGGCCCTCGCAGGACTCGGATTGGTGGGATTGTCGTTGGTCGGTCGACATCACCGACGGCAGTAAGGGTTACTCGGTCACAAAGAGTCCGTCACACCATTTAATAAAACGATGGTTGTGGTAGTGGCTGTGATAAATGCCTACAAGGCGATAACCAAGATCAGATAAAAAATCGACAACCTGTCCCGGTTGTGACTGGCCCTCGTAAATGGGGGCCAGATTCAATTCCAGCAGAACGGCCCGAATTTGCTTCGCGGCCAGCAAACCGCTCCCTCCAATAAGCACTGGGAGCTCGAACCCTTGGGTGTCGATTTTCAATAGATCAATTTGTGCAATTCCAAGGCCGGTGCAGTAGTCGTCCAGAGTGGTTATGGGAACCATGACGCGGCCCTGGTTTTGCGTGGCTTGTGGCTGGTCTGAAAACTCTCGCGACTGTTCTGTGGCGGGGAGAAGGGAATTGGTGACGCTGTGAACGTTCACGTAAAGACTGGCTTCCCCGCGCTTTGCTCCCACTGCCGTGTGATTCACCTGTACCCCGGGATACAAAGAGGCGGTTGCTTTGAGACGTTCAAAGGAATCGGGAAATGGTTCAAAACTATGAATTTGGACCTGAGGAAACGCGCGGCGAAATTCGACCACGCTTTGGCCTTCGTTGGCGCCAACGTCCAACAATACGGCGGGGACACCAACCAATTGACGAATGTCGGCCAAATAATCGCGACCGGGATGGTTTGGAACCTTCCCCAATTCATATCCGGTCCAGGACACGAATTGATTTAGTAGTTTGCGAACATGCATTCTTGATTGATTAGGCGACACGCGGGTGCGGGTTGCGAGTGTGGAAAGTCCGATGTCCCAATTGTTGGGGCAAAATCTTCGCGACACGGGGGCGTGAAACCGAACGACGGCGATGAACCGAACTGAGTCGCACCCTTTTCCCGGGAAATGACCCCGCGTACCTTGGGTTGGATCTGGGTTGGTGCCCCTCTACCTGGGGGTCCGTTTGTCGCGGAAGAAGGTGGAGTGACCGTCGAGGTAGAGGCGGTTGCGTCCACCGCCGTGCATGGTTAGGCCTTTGATGACCTCTGGAATTGCCGGAACGGTGTTGGGAAAATACGGGTCGACCAACAACTCGACATCGATGGGGCCATTCGGATAGCCCACCGTCGGGTCATTGGCGGTTTGGAGATCGGTCACGGCTTGGTTCACCGATTTGGTCCAGAAATCTGCCAGCATGGTCGGGTCGCTCAAATCGTTGGTCCGATCAAACCGCCACATCCAGTAGCTAACCATCGGGGCATTGGTAACGGTCGAAGAAGCCTGCAAGACCTGGTCCAGCTTTCCAATCGTCGATCCCACCGTCGCCGGACACAGCCAGACCCGGTCGCTCGCCCCGGAATCTCGAAAGACCTGCAGTGCCCAACCGGCCCGCGGATCGGATGCTGGCCAGGTGGTCCACGGTTTGTAGCCGCCCGGAAGGCTCACCTTCAAATCGCGACGGTCGGGAAAGCGGTCCAGGTTGTTGTCCAGGTAAACGGTGATGGCGATTCCAATTTGATGCTGACTCGACAGGCACGAGGCCTGATGGGCCTTTTTCTTCGCCCGACTGAGCGCGGGCAGCAGCATCCCCGCCAGGATGGCAATGATGGCAATGACCACGAGCAGTTCAATCAAGGTAAAGGCTCGTAGACAGTTATGGCGTGGAAAAATCATGCGACCAGACATTCAGCGCAGTTAGAGCAAATGCCAAGCCAAGCAGGGACCTAATCATGGGGAGGGTCGACCTCCAACTGAGATGCGAGTGATGGTCACGAACCGGTCGGAAATCTTTGCATCCAGGCGGCGTAGCGCAGACTTTCTTGTCCTCCAAATAAAAGCCTTTCTCCTCACCGGTCAATCCGTCAGTAACCTATTGAATCAAAGTCACATCGGTATGGCGAGACTCCGTCGAGCCGCGGCGGTCCAGACGACACTCATTCCGCAAAGGCAAAGCCAATTGGCCGTCCGCAGGACCGAGACTCCGTCGAGCTGCGGCGGTCCGGACCACGCCCGCCTCGCAATTTATACCCGGCCAGACCCTGGAGCGCCACGGGTGGGATGCTTCCAAATCACAGCGTATCTCTACCTCCGGACGAACGGGCGAATTGGTGTGCGGGCGATGGTGGTCGAAATCGATATGGGGACTTGCAGGAGCGCGTCCCTCCGTTGGATGTCCCTCCTTCGGAGGG
>CAITXU010000294.1 GCA_903896505.1 uncultured Verrucomicrobiota bacterium
AGACCGCTGTCGGGTATGCTCCCTCCTCGCGCCTCGCCCTGGGGCATTTTAGGCGCAACAAACTGCAAGCTATTTGGGATACACGACACTAGGGAACGGCGGTCACTGTGATTCCCGTAGTCGCCGAACGCGAGTCGGCTTTATCTTTGCCCGACCGATAACCGGAGCAAATCAAGTTCGAACTCGGGGGTGCCCTGAGTCCGGCTATTCCACGGGGAGTGACATGGACCATTTTATGGACGCCAAGCGAAGCACGCAGGTGCCAGACTTCATTCCAAGACCCGCTACGATGACCCTTTGGGACGGGGGCCAGTCCAGGCCCCAAGCCTCTCCTTCCCGACAACGATGCAGGTCCTTGAACCCCGCGTGTTTGACAATGATGCGGTGATGCATTAGCATCAAATAATGAGAACGACACTGGATATTGACGATGATGTCCTCCAAGCCGCCAAGGAATTGGCGGCACAGGAAGGCAGCACGGCAGGACGCGTCATTTCCGTGCTGGCCCGACGTGGGTTGATTGCTCCAGAAAAGACAACCGAACCGCTCCAAAGCATGCGCGGGAACGTCCCGCTGCTGCCTTCACGCGGCGAGGTGGTGACTTTGGAACACGTGCGCCAATTGATGGACCAGGAAGGGATGTAAACTTGCGCGCCTTGCTCGACATCAATGTTCTGATTGCCCTGCTGGACCCGGACCATGCGTTTCATCATCGCGCCCACCACTGGTGGAATGGCCAATCAAAAATCGGATGGGCCAGTTGTCCTCTGACAGAGAACGGCGTAGTACGAATCATGTCCAACCCGGGCTACAGTAAGACGGTGAAATTCCAGCCAAAAGACTTGATTCAGCAGTTGGACCTTTTTGTGAACCAGAGCAATCACGAGTTTTGGCCTGACGATTTATCTCTTCGAGACAGAACCGCATTTTTCTGGGATCGATTCTATAGTCCGCGAGCGATTACCGATGCCTATTTGTTGGCGCTTGCAGTGAAGCACCAGGGAACGCTTGCCACCTTTGACCAGGCCATTCCGGTCACCACCGTCCTTGGAAGCGCAACAGCAAATCTCTCAAGGATTTGACCTATCCTCAAGCCCTGGTCTCAAACAACTCGTACCTGCCAGTGCTTTAGGAATGGGCTCCGGCGGATGGGAAACAGGACGAACCGCCTCGAAGATGTCCGACCGGGTCCACGCCACTTCCTCCTGGCCTGTGGGCATCAGCCTGGCAGCCTTGCCACATGGCGAACGGACGACGATGGACTCATGATGAATTGCTGGTCGCCCTGAATCTCTACCACAAGCTCACCTTCGGTCAGATGGACAGGCGGCAACCAGCGGTCATCGCCATTGCCGAGAAACTGGGACGAACGGCTAGTAGTCTGGCGATGAAGTTGTGTAATTTTGCCTCGTTTGACCCGGCATTGCAGTTACGTGGGATCAAGGGACTGCCCGGCGCCAGCGCGCAGGACCGGACGGTGTGGAATGACTTTCACTCCAACCTGAATGAGACTGTCCCGGCAACCGAGAACGCCCTCCGAGACCTGTTCGGTGTCGACGAGGCGGACACTCTCGAAGTCCTGCCAGGGGAGGGCGTCAGGGTCCTGAGATCGCCACCGAATGGTCCCACCGAACGGACTGTAAGCACTCAGCAACGCCGGGGGCAGGCGTATTTTCGCAATGCCGTGTTGAACAATTTCGGGGGACGATGCGGCGTCACGGGACTTGCGGTCCGGGAGCTCCTTATCGCTTCCCACATCCTGCCGTGGGGCACGCACGTGGCTGAGCGTCTGAACGTTCGGAACGGTCTCTCCCTCTCACGTCTACACGACGCAGCGTTTGATCTAGGCTTGATTACCTTTGACGACCAGATGCGCCTGCTGCTATCTCCGCGTTTGAGGGCGGAATTGCCTCAAAGATCGGTGGCTGAAAGCTTCGCCGCCTACGCCGGACAGCCGTTGCAGCTGCCCGACGACGCTGCCTTTCCGGACCCGGTGTTCCTCGCGGAACATCATACCCATACCTTCCGAGCTGGTTAGCCTACCAAACCACCGCCCGCACAATTACCAGCGTTGGATTCATGAGTTTTGCCCTTTCAGGGCAAAAACATTGATTGCGGTTTTCCCGGGGCGTTGCCCCGGGCTGTCCTATTTTGCCCCATTGGGGCGCGATCCAAGCCGCCGCGGGACTGCCGGCAGCCTCGCCAAAGAAGCGCCTTTGGTTCGGTCGAGATGATGATTCCTCTTACTCCGCATTGATTCGGAACAGGTTGTGGTCGGTGCGGATGAAGAAGGCCCCGTCGGTGACTGCATAGCTGGCCAGGCTCCTTTCGCCCAGGTCATTCGTGGCCAGAACCTTGAACTCATGGCCAACGGCGACCACCGTTCCCACTCCACTCTCGTTCTGGAAGTAGAGGCGACCCTGTCCGAACAGCGGTGAGGCCGAGAAATCACCGCCCAGTCGCTCCGACCAATGGACTTTGCCTGATCGGGCATCAACACAGGTGGCGATGCCGCCGTCCGAGACGAAGTAGAGATCATCGCCCACCAGCAGCATCGATGGGGTGTTGGGTGCACCCTTGGTGATGGTCCAACGCAGGTTTGTGGCCGTCACATCCCCGGTGCCACCAGGTTCAATCGCCAGGACATTGGGACGATCATAACCGGTTCCGATGAACAGAAGGCCCAACCCAAACAATGGGCGGGGAACCACGGAATACCCTTCCCCGTAAAGGACGCGCCACTTTTCGCGACCATCCGCCGGGTCGTAGGCACACACCGCGCCGCTGCCCGGACTGATGATCTCCGGTTGTCCGGCATTGGTGATCAGAAGTGCAGTGCTGAAGGAGAATTTTCGGCTGGCCGGGGTCACACGGGGGGTTTTCCACACTACCTTGCCGGTCTTGATGTCCAGTGCAGTTACAAAGGGATCGGCAGCTCCATCGCATCCGAAAAAGAGCGTGTCACCCACCCGGATGGGCGAGCCGCCATTGCCATGCACCGGCGAATAGCGGAGGGAGGTTTGCCGCCAGAGAATTTTACCGCTCGGATCGAGGGCCGCCGTCCCTTCATGGCCGAAGTGGACATAAATCACGCCGTCTGAAAACAAGGGGGTCGGACTGGCATGGCTGTTCTTGTTGTGAATCTTGGCGCTGGTCCCGGCGAGTTCCTTGAAGACCTCGACATCCCACATCACCATGCCGGTTCCGGCGTCCACACACAGCGTCCTCAGAGAAAGGTCGTTCGAACCTTCCGCCGGTGCCGCAGTGGTCAAATACAGACGGCCTTGAACCAGGATGGGTGACGACCACCCGCCGCCAGGAATGGGAGTCTTCCAAGCCACGTTTTGTTTGGCATCCCAGTGAAGCGGCAGATTGGTGGCCAGTATGTGGCCCTGCCCGGTGGGCCCGCGAAACTCCGGCCAATCGGCACCCGCCATCAGTTGAACCGCAGCAGCCAATGCAGCACCCAGGATCAAAAGACCATGCCTGAAAACCATGATGTGAGAGTATTGCGACCGGCCGAAATGGCGAGCGGGAAGAAAGAATGCCACGGGGAAAGGATGGGGAGTTGAGTTCACCGTGAAATGTCGTCCGTCCATTGACATGTATTGCACATGCAACCATCCTCAAAACATGGGAGTCATGATTCAGGTGCGCAATGTACCGGAGGATTTGCACCGGCAGTTGAAGTCGCGTGCTGCCATCGCCGGTATGTCGTTGTCGGAGTATCTGCTTCGCGAATTCCGCTCGGTGGCGGAGCGTCCAACCATTGATGAACTTCGGGCCCGGTTACAGAGCCGCACTCCGTGTACTCTCTCGGTACCACCCGCCGATGCCATCCGCTACGAGCGCGACCGCCTGTGATCGTCGTCGACGCTTCGGCGCTGCTGGAAGTTCTCTTGCGCACTTCTTTCGCAAAGGCGGTGGAGGACCGGTTGTTCGTGCCCCAGCAAACGCTGCATGCTCCCCACTTGATCGACGTTGAGGCCGCCCAAGTCATCCGACGCTACGCAGCGAATCGGGAGATGGATGGTGAACGGGGCCGCACAGCCTTGGCTGACCTGGGGGGATTTCCTTTGCGGCGTTATGCTCACGACTTCTTGCTGCCGCGCATTTGGGAATTGCGAAACAATCTTACTGCTTATGATGCCGCCTATGTGGCTCTTGCCGAAGCGCTCGACGCGCCTCTGCTGACACGCGACCGGCGCATGGCGGGAGCCGCAGGTCCATTCGCCGAAATCGAGTTGATATGATGCGATGAAACTCAGCGGACGGTGCGGGAGCACCGAATTCGGGCGGACCAATATCTCCACATCGTGTTCAGCAATCCCTTTCGAACCAGTAAGAATCGACGTCCTCGCAACGCCAGGGTTCACCGCCCGTACGGCCCAGGTGACAAAATATCCCGTTCCATCGGCTTGGGCAGCATCCGCCAGCGCTCCAGTTTACCTCCCCGGAATACCAGTTCGGCACTGACATAGTCGCGAAAAGCGTAGTCCACGTCCATCGATCGGTCGAGGTAGGTCGAACCGTCTCGTCTTGGGTACTCCCGATAATGCCAGCTGCGATAGGTGTCCGAGGTGGTACTGGTGTAGAGCCAGGTGGTGATCTCCCCGGTCGCGTCACCGCTCTTCAAGACCTGCGCGGGCTGACCCCACGCGACATAAACCACGTCGGGATTCATTCCCACCCGAATCTGTCCCTGATCGACGAGCGCTTGTTCCTCCGGTGGAAGGGCTCCATAGGCGGCAGCCCGCTCCACTTTGCGCGTGGCCACGGTCGATGAGGACGCACATCCCGCCCATCCAATCAGCACCGCCATCAGGATGAAGCCATACACGGTGCGGACGAACACCCGGGCGAACCGGGCCAACCGACGTGTCTTTTCCGATAGGAGCCAATGCATCACGTCCAGAAGGTAGCCAACAAAGCGGTTGCTGGCCAACCGGTCTAACATATAGTCCGCACACGTATGAATTCGCCGACCGCTGCTCCTCCGGGAAATACCTGGCTCGCCTACACCCTCATCACCGTGTTTTCCTGGGGCGTTTATGGCATCCTGCTGCATAAGGGACAACTCGGCATGGCCGATCCGATCAACGGTCGGTACAAGGCGTTCCTCTTTGTCGGTATCGCCTACTTCATCACCGCGGTGCTGGCCCCCTTGCTCCTTTTGATCAGCCGCGACGCCAAATTTGCCTTCCCGACGGACGGTTGGAGCTGGTCGCTGATTGCCGGTGTGGCTGGTGCCATTGGCGCCTTCGGGACGTTGCTCGCCTTTGGTGCCAAAGGAAACCCGGCAGTGGTCATGACCATTGTCTTCGGCGGTGCACCGGTGATCAATGCCGCCGTCGCGCTCTACTTGTACCGGGATGAAATCAACTTCAGTGCCATCAACCCGCTGTTCTATGCCGGTCTGGCCCTGGCCGTGGCCGGCGGTGGATTGGTGACCAAGTTCAAGCCCAATCCGGCACCCAAGAAGCCAGTCATCACGGCACCCGCAGCCGCCAAACCGCAGGCCAGCACCAGTTCATCGAAGGCGGTGTAAGTGTCCGAATTGGATTCAGTACCGTTGGTGCCGGTCGGCCCTTCCGTGGCGGCCCTCCAGCGGTTGATGGAGGCGGTCCGGTTGGGCAACGCCTTCTATCAGGAGAAGTTCCGGGACATTGCAGACGCCCCCCTCGCGTCTTGGGAAGAGTTCATACGCCGTGTTCCCTTCACAACCAAAGCGGAATGGGTGGCGGACCAGGCGGCATTTCCGCCTTACGGGCGAAACCTCTCCTTTCCCCTCAAGCACTACACCCGGCTCCACCAGACCAGCGGCACCACCGGAGCGCCACTCCGCTGGCTGGACACCCTGGAATCCTGGTCAGTGGTGGTTGGTGATTGGGTCGAAGTTCTACGGCACGCTGGTGTGACCGCCGGGGACCGCATCTTCTTTGCCTTCAGTTTTGGGCCCTTTCTGGGCTTTTGGGGGGCGTTCGAAGCCGCTCAACAGTTGAGATGCCTTGGCATCGCCGGGGGCGGAATGAGCACGGCATTGCGCGTCCGGGTCATTTTCGAGAATCAGTGCACCGTCCTCTGTTGCACGCCCACCTATGCCCTGCACCTCGCCCAGCAGGCGGCGGTCGAAGGATGGGACCTGTCGGCGTCCCCCATCCGATTGGTCGTGGTCGCCGGCGAGCCGGGCGGGTCCATGCCCGCCGTCCGGAACCGCCTCAGCCAAGCCTGGAATGGTGCCCGCATTTTTGACCATCATGGAATGACCGAAGTGGGTCCGGTCACGTACGAAGACCCGGCGCATCCGGGAAATCTGGTGGTGCTCGAGCAGTCCCATTTTGTGGAGGTCATCGACCCCGTCCAGCTCACCCCTGTCGGACCCGGCGACACCGGAGAGCTGGTTTTGACCACCTTGCGCCGTCTTGCCAGTCCCGCCATCCGCTACCGAACGGGCGATTTGGTCCGGGCTTCGCGTCGTCTGCCATCGGGAGCCTTGGTTCTCGAAGGGGGTATCCTTGGTCGGGTCGACGACATGGTGGTGGTGCGGGGCGTCAACGTATACCCGACGGCGATTGAACAACTGGTCCGGTCGGTTCTGGAACTGGGCGAGTACCGGGTGACCGTGGACGCCAGTCAACCGATGGTGGAGCTTACATTGGAAGTCGAGGGAAGCCCGACCGAGGCCATGGAATTGGAACGGAGACTCCGGGCTCAACTCGGCTTGAGAATACCCGTTGAAGCGGTGAGTCAGGGAACCCTGCCCCGATTCGAAATGAAGGCGAAGCGTTGGAGAACGGTGGGAGCCCCGGTGTAGGTTGCGAGGCCAATCATTGCGGGGATCAGGAACTTGCGGGAGCGTATGCGTCCGGAAGAACCGACGATGTCCGTCATCCTGTCTTCTGAATCTGTTCATCTGCGGTCCCTGTTCAGCAGAAGGAAGACGGTTGTCCGCAGATTTTCACAGATTTTCGCAGATGAAATACATGGGCATCGGTGATACGGGCGGTGGTTCGGACCGCCGCGGCTCACCGGGAGGTTCGCCCTACCACGACGTTGCAACTCATCAATGTAAGCGGCGGGACGCCGCTGCCACTTCGGTGGACTATCGCGTGCCGGCCCGTTTTTGCGGTTCCAATCGGTCGATCAGGCCATCCAGCACGGCGTCGACTTCAAGCTTCAGTTTTTGCTTGTCGTCGGGCGGGGTCTTGGCGGCGGCGACATTGGCAGCTGCGGCAGCCCGGGCGGCGGCAAAAAACGCCTGCTTTGCCTCGTGCAGGGAGGGTTGGTCAATGCTGGTCGTGGTCGAATTGGGGGCCGGATTCCCCAGAAAGGCGTTGACCGATTTATCACCCAGCCAGACCCGCCATTCCTGACGGTCGCCCAGATACAGGGCCAGTGCCCCCGACTTTTCCACGCCCAACTGTTTGGCGAGGTCCCGGGTGAACTTCCCGAGATTGCCGGTGTCCGCCTCGGGCGGGGTCTTTCCGTACACCCGGGCCACGATGCGTTGACCGGTGAAACGCTGAACATTGGCCAACTTGAAATTAAAGTTCCGGGCGCGGGGAGGCTCGGTGGGCAGCAACTTGTCTGGGTCATCAAAGTAGGCGGTCGGTCCCGGTTCCTTGGGTCCCTTGTATTGCCGCGCCTTCGCCACCAGCTTCTGGAAGGTCGCAAAGTCGGTCCGAAACGCATTGGCCTCGGAGCCGATTCGACGGATTCGAACGGTCATGGTGTCGCCCACTTGCAGTTCGGGCAGCACTTCAATTCCCCGCACCACATGGCCGAAGACACTATGGAGATAGTTCAATCGAGGGGCCGCACCCAGCATGAAGCACCATTGGGAACCGTTGGTATCCGGACCGTCATTGGCCATTTGCATCACCCCAACGGAATCATGCCGCAATCCGGGAACGATTTCATCGGGGAAGGCATACCCGGGACCGCCATCGCCCGTACCGAGCGGATCGCCGCCCTGGGCAACGAATCCGGGGACAATGCGATGGAATTTCAGTCCATCGAAAAATGGATGCCGGGGTGCAGGACCCAGGGTTCCCTCGGCAAGCCCAACGAAACTGGCGACGGTCAGCGGGGCTTTCCGATAAAACAATTCGCCGATCACGACGCCGCGGGGGGTGGTGACCTCGGCATACAACCCCGGCGGGAGCGCATTAGTCTCTCCGCGCGACGCCAGGGAAACCAAAACCATCAGCCAACCAACAAGGAGCACCCGTTTCATATCCATCAGAATGGACGCATCCGGCCGGAAACTGAATCAAGAAACATCGGATATCCCGTCGCCCTGCGTACGGTCCTGCGGACGGCCTATGGGCTTCGCCCGTCCGGAACGGGGCCTGGTTTGGACCGACCCAACGGGGCAAAATGGGACAGCCCAGGGCAACGCCCTGGGAAATCGAACCAAACCTATTTCAGCCCTGTAAGGGCGGAACTCATGCCTTGAATCTTCGCCCCCGTTCTCGTATTGATTATTTCGTTTGTAACGATTTCGGTCTCAAAGGTGTCCCATGAGGTTTGAGGTGAAGGTCGTGACCGGGGTTGAATTTGATTTAGCCCCTTCAGGGCTGAAAACACTTCCGGGCCTTTCAACCCAGGGCTGGCGCCCTGGGCTGTCCTATTTCGCCCCGTTGGGGCTCCAGAACGCCCGTTTTCCAGTGTCCAGCCAATTAACTGGAGATAGGCCCTCCATGGGGTGGTTGCTGGAAGGTTTCCCACCGATATCACTCTTTTTTCGAGATTTTCTTCAATCCCGGGAGTCCAGTGAGAGATCGATGTCTTGTGGGAAGCGCACGCATTCGAGGAACCAGCGACATCCGCTGTCCCGCCGTTTCAATCTGTGTTAATCTGTGTTAATCTGCGGATCCTATTCAGCAGAAGGAAGAAGGTTATCCGCAGATTTTCACAGATTATCGCAGATTAAGAAGATGTAGGTCGGGGGTGCCTTCGGAGGTGGTCCGAACCGCCGTGGCTCGCCAGGAGGTTCGCCCTACCGCGGTGACTTTCGAATGGGGGAAGTGATGATCGCCGCAATGGTCGGGGACTTGTCCCAAAGTGGCGGAACAAGTCTCCCTATCGATTTTGACGACTATCACCGGGTTCCTGCTCCAGGATTTAGGCCATCCCTCCGGGGTCCACCTTACGGCAGGCGCTTGAGCTGAATATCCTTGAACTCGACCAACATCGGCGGACCGGCGTGGAGCTGGAGCGCCAGGATACCCTCCTTGGCACCCTTGTCGGGTTGCTCATCCACCACGTCGGCGGTCAACCGATGGTTGATGAAGTGCATCAGATGATTGCCGTCAGCGATGATGACGTAATCGTTCCAATCTTCCTTGCGGATATTGGCCTGAAGCGCGGCCGAAGGAGCCAGCTGGGCGATCTTGACCACCTTGGTCTGACCGTTGTCGGTGACAATCCGGGTCTGTTGACCGCGTTCCGCCAGGATGCCGCGACCGCGCTCCTCGTAGAGGATGCCGCTGTAGGTGGAGCCGGCCTCAAAATCAGCCTGATAACCGCCCACGATGAAGTTGACCGGGTCGATCAATTTGCTGCGGTATTGCACCCCGGAATTGCCAAAGCCCTGGGAGTCTCCGGGAATGATTCGGTAGCGGAAATGGAGCTCAAAATTGGCCACGGTGCCGTTGGTCCACACCAGGAAGGTGTTGTTCTTCAACGCATTTCCCTTGGTGGTGGTGCCGGCGATAACCCCATCACGGGCAGTCCAGTGAGAACGAAGTCCGTCCCAACCGGAGAGGGTCTTGCCATCAAACAGATTGATCCAGACTTCGGGCGCGGGCTTCGAGGCCTTGGCCGGAGCTGCGGTGGATTCGGCAGCCGGTGCGTTCGAAGCCACACACAGGGCGGAGGCTACGGAGAATGCAACAAGACGATGCAGTTTCATGAAGGGATAAGAATGGAACGGAGGACTTGAAAGCAGGATTGGTACGGCAAGCCGGGTTTAGACGGCAAACAGACGGTGGAGATTGGCCAGGCCTTTGACGGCGATCTCTTCGGTGGTCGGCTCGATCCGGCGCCAGATGGCGGCGGCCCGGGCAATCACCTTGACGTCGGTGGTGAACGACTCAATGACCACGTCGCCGGTGTAGTGGATGGCCTTCAAGGCCGCCACGATGGGAGCCCAATCGAGTGAATCATTGCCGGGTGTGCCACGGTCGGTTCCGCAGGCATGGAAATGGCCGAGATGGGCACCGGCCTTGAGAATCGCCTTGGCCTGGTTTTTTTCCTCGATGTTCATGTGGAACGTATCGAGGTGGAGTTTCAAGGCCGGGCTGCCCACCGCTTCGAGCATCGCGAGCCCTTGATCGGTGGTATTGATGAAATCGGTTTCGAAACGGTTCAACGGTTCCAGACAGACCAGCTTGCCGCGGGCCTCGGCATAGGCGGCCAGCTCTTTCAGGTTCTTCACCACGTCCGCCCATTGCTGCTTGTAGTCCTCAGGTTCAACTGCGTCGGCCCGACCCACCACGCTGTAGACGGGTCCGATGAGGCGCGGGCAATCCAGAAGGACCATCTGGTCGATCAACGCCTTCATGTAGCCGAGGCCAACGGCTTGTTCCTCGGGCGTACCCCGTGGGTCGCGTCCGGGGCCCATGCAGGCACAGACGCTGCCGATGGCCAGACCTGCGTCCTTGGCCGCTTTACCGACCACCACCGGGTCGATGTGCGAGGGGTCTTCCACGGGAATTTCGACCGTCTCAAATCCCCAGGCTTTGAATTTGGGAAAGAGGCTGACACTGGCCGTGGTGAACGGCGAGGTGAAGAGGAAGGAATTGATGCCGAATCTCATACTTTTTGAAAAGATAGGGAGGGAGACAACAGGCGGAAAGGGATTTCAGGCCGAACCCAGGCGGCGAGTCCTACTTCGGAGGATCGATGTATCGCTCCGCGCACCACTGCAGGTCGCGGTTCTTGCTGGTGCCATTCTTGGGGGCCGGAGCGAAACCGGACGGATTCTTGAGTGTAGCCGTACTGGGCTCGAGCCAGCGCTTCACCTCGGAATGACCATCCGCAAAGCTGAAACCAGCACTGCCTCCGTGCCGGTAAGCCGGATAATTCTGCCAGGTGTTTTCATTGACCAGGACGGCGAAATAGCCGTCGTCAATGGTGTATTCACTTTCGTCGACAAAGACAAAGGCCTGGGAAGGACCCGGGCGATTGATGCCCAGAATCTTCTTGTAGGCCGGGGCATTGGCCGGATTGGCACCCAGAATGATGGGAGAGACGCCACCTTTTCCGTCGTCGCCGCCGCCATTCATCTGACCGCTGATGGAGTAGCTGCGGGCGGGCGGTAGATTGACCAATTTATTATTGTAAACAAACTTCTGGCCGGGGCAGACGTAGATTTTTTCGGCGGTGTTGTATTTGAACAACAGTCCTTTTCGAACGGTGGCCACATTGGTGGCCCCGGGGAGAGAGTTGGCTGCGGAAGAGCCTGAGCCATCAATCCAGGCGTTGGGCGAACCCAGCGCATTGGGACAAATGGCATCGTTAAAATCGGTCGCGTAGAGTTGCCAGGCCAGTTGTAACTGTTTGCCATTGCTCAGGCATGATATCGACTGAGCCTTCGCCTTCGCCTTTCCCAGCGCCGGAAGCAGCATGCCGGCAAGAATGGCGATGATGGCGATAACGACCAGCAGTTCGATGAGCGTGAAGGCTTTAACAGCGCCGGTGGGTTGATTTCGAGTCTTCATGTCAAGCAGGCATCTGGTGGGGCGACGTGTGGATGACCATGGGATACTCCGTGCACCAGGAAATTCCAGACAAAACTTCCCGGAACCGTTACTGAAGGAACAAATCAGGTCCTGGAACGTTGGCGATTCTGAAGGCAACCCAATCAGTTCAGGAGGAAAGGCCGCGAAAAGGACATCCAAATCCCGGGAAGAAGGGAAGAAATGGCGAAGCGGGCTTGGGGGTGACACACGGTTTGCACCGCCCAAGCCCGCCAACACCACCACACGGAGGTGTTTTACGAGGGAACGAAATAGCAGTAGCACAGCCAGATCACAACTGACAAGACCGCAAATCGAAAACGTAACATTTCTAACCTCTCCGTGGATCAAGAACGGCCAGTTCACTGTCCATCAGGGACTTAGCACATCGAGTGTGTGAATATTGCTTTAGAAAACGTCGGAATTTTACCAGAATTCGACCCCTGTTTGATCCCTTTCGACCGGCAATCGCTGCTTCCCAACGGATTTCTTCAACGAATTCCATCCCTTCCATCGACGGCTCCCAGAGGTTCAGGCCTGTCGGCCATGCTCACCCGGTATGGCCGAACGCCGGAATGAGCGCACCCTCCAGCCACCTCGCCTGAGCGGGGTGTTTCCCAAAGCCGACCCGGGCTCCTATGAGCTTCCGGGGACGGTCGCTGATCGGTCGGGCAGGCTTCACCCCCTCCGGCGTTCCCGGCCATGCCCCACCTCCCCCAATGCCTGCCCGGCCGGTTGCTCCGGCGGGTTCGTTCGCCTGTCACCTGTTCAGCTACCCATGAAATCCTCTCATCGTCACACGGAATCCGGCGGCGCCGGGTCCCCCTCCCTCACACTCCGACTCCCTGGCGCGGTCGTCGATTCTCCCCAGTTCTTGAACGGCCCGCCACGGTTTCCGCGCTTCCGGTGGCTCCTGATCCCGATGGCCTTGTCGCCACTGGTGATGACCGGGGTGTTGCACGCAGCCGCATCCAGTCCGGGCGCCTCCTCTTCGTTGTCGTTGCCGGGAGGATTTGACGCCGACGGACTCGGTGCTGTCCTTGGCCCGGTCGTCTCCGCCCTGGTGGGCAAATTTGGAGGAATCCTTCAAGGCCTCACCGCGATGGCCTTGCTACGAACGATTTTCAAGCCGGTCATGGCCGCCCTCGAATCCGCCCTGGCCGATCATCCCACCCAGGCCGCGCGCCTGAATCAATTCGAGCGGTCGATGGCCTTCCGGGCGCTGGCCTTTGTTCTGGACCTCGCCACGTCGATCAAACTGCACCTGATCACCCCTCCTCCAACGGCGGGAAGCACGAATCCGGGCGGAAGCTCCCACGCTGCATGATCTCCGCCGCCCTCGCCCTTGCCGCCACTTTGGCCTCCCTCGTCGCCTGGTGGATTCGACAACGGGCAGAACGCAAGGAATCCCCGGAAAATCGCTATGAACAACAGCGCGAAACCATTGATCAGGCCATCGCGTCCGGCCAATCGGGCACGGAAACAATTAACCGCCTGGTGGAGCGCAGCATTGCTTTGCGGCTGCGCCGGGCATCCCTCATCGGTGCTGGTGATTCCGGCGGACCGGGAAATCCAGTACCTCCCAGCGGATCGACCACTCACCAATCATCCGAACCTCTATCTGGTTCCCCCCGCGCGGATGCAGGAAATCCTCCGCGCCCTCTCCGACAATCCGACCACTGACCAAGCTATTCCCCATCCCCCTGGACCATGAACCTCCTTCCATCCCCGACAACATCCACGGACCCGGTCCGCACCCAACGACAAACCCGTCATCCGCTCGCCAGCCGGACCCTGGGCGAGCTTCAGGACCTCGCCAATGCCGCCGAAGCCGATGGCCGGACGCTCCACCGTTCCGAATGGTCTCCCTTCGACTGGCTTTGCCTGGTTCAGTTCATCCTGACCCTGCGAAAGCAACCACCCTGGCCGGACGACCAAATCGGACGGCTTCAGTCCACAGCGGAGATACCCTTCCCCTCCTCCGTTTAGTCCCCGGGGGCTGCGGGACTTTTCTCGCGGCACCCCGTTGCCATGCCTGAATCAAATACACCTCCGACGCCCTGGCGTTGGCGCGCCTATCAACGCCAATGCCTGGAGGTCTTCGCCGGCCGAACGGTCCCACGACTGTTGAATGGCGAACCGGCGCTTGGCACCGGAGAAACACCCCGTTGCTGGTTCCTCGTTTGGCGGCGCCAGGGTGGAAAATCCTCCACCCTGGCCGAAGTCTCCATATTGGAGATGCTCCGGGGGCGGCGACGCCTCGTGACCTATGCCAGCGCCTCGCTGCTGCTCGGACGCGAACTCATTTATAAGGAGGCGGCTGTACTCCAGGCAGCACTGCCGCGCCTTCAAGCCGCATCCGACACGGCAAAGGTCCGGTTGGAGACTACCGATTCCAGGACGGGTCGCCCACTGCCCGCCAAGCTCTCGTCGGAGGATTTCACTTCGCTGTTTCAGGCCCAACGCCTCGAATTCCGGCTCTGGCATGATCGGCATCATTGCGCCCGGACCCAGGTCATCGCCCCCAATCCCGCCACCGCTCGCGGATGGACCGGTACGGTCCTCCTCGACGAATTTGGTTTTATCCGTGGTTTGCAGGAACTTTGGGAAGCGGTTGAACCGATTGTCTCGACCGACCGCAGCTTTCGCCTGCTCGGTGCCACCACCCCTCCGGTCGATGATGCCCATTTCAGCTACACCCTGACCGAGCCGCCACCCGGAACCGAGTTTCCCGTGTCGGCCTCGGGGAACTGGTACCGATCCACCTCGGGAAAACTGGTTCATCGGGTTGATGTCTTTGATGCCGCCGAGGCGGGTGTTCGGTTGTATGATTTGGATACCGGTCGGGAACTCACCCCCCAGGAACACCGGGCTCAGGCGATGGACGCGGACGCCTGGCGTCGGAACTACGGCATCGTCCATCTGCGCGGAGGTACTGCGGCCGCCGATCTTCAGGCCATCGAATCCGCCCAGGCCCGGGGACACGATTCGGCCCGTTTCTTTCACGTGGAAACCGATGAGGACTGGCATCAGGCGCTCGACTGGACGGCCAGTACCCTGAGGCAGGGAGAAGTCGGATTGGGATGGGACCTGGCCACGACCGAACGGGAACGCAGCAATCCCAGCGCACTGGCGGTCCTCGAACAACTCCCCGGCGAATGGATACTGCGAACCCTGACGGTATGGAAACTTTGCGATCCCGTTCTGGCCCGAGCCCGCGTTCGATCGTTGATTGAGCAAATCGGACGCCGGGGCCTCCGTCCCCGCCGACTCTGCATCGACGCGTCCAACGAGCGCTATTTCGCTGCGGATGCCCGCCGGGAATTGAGCGCCCTGTTACCGGTGGAGTTGGTGGCAGGTGGTGAAACCGTTCAGCCACCGGGAGATAAGCCGATTCCGGCCAAGGTCTATCTGGGACATCGGCTCCTCCGCATCCTCCACGAGAACCAACTCACCCTGCCACCGGAGCCTTATGTCCGGGCGGATTTTCGACGGGTCCGACGCGATCGTGGCAGTTTTATCTCCGAAACCGGACCCGGCGGCGAACATGGTGACACCTTCGATGCCGCGAAACTGGCCTTGTACGCCCTGGAGGGGGCGAACGGGCTGACACCGGAGTCACCGACTGCCATCCGAATGGGCCGGGTGCAATTCCGGCCCAGAACATGGAACGCGGACCGTCCGTCGTGATTCTTGATGCCAGGGATTGCGCCTTTTCGTCGTCAACCTATCTTGAAAAGACGCTTATTGTCCGCCTATGAGTTCAGAAATGCCCCCTCAACCTCCTTCCGCCCCGGTTCAGCCTCCGGTGTTTCCGCAGCCCACCAATCGACCGGGGATGGGCACCATTCTGTTTGACGACGGGGCCGCCTTCCGTGTCTGGGCACCGTTCGCCGACAGTGTCGCTGTGGCGGGCACCTTCAATCAGTGGAGTTCCACCGCCCATCCACTCGCGTCCGAGCAGAATGGCTATTGGTCGGCCGATATTCCCGGGGTTCAAATCGGGGACGAATATCAGTTTGTCATGCAAAATGGAGACCAACCGTTGATCTGGCACAAGAATCCCTATGCCAGCCAGGTGGTGAATTCATCAGGCAATGCCAAGGTCCACGATCCGACCTTTGACTGGACGGGTGACGACTTTGTGCTGCCGCCGTGGAATGAATTGGTCATTTATGAAATGCACGTGGGGACCTTCAACAACGCCACGGGCAGTGGACCGGGGACGTTCGATGAGGTCATTCCGCAGCTGGCTTATCTGACCGACCTGGGCATCAACGCCATCCAGATTCTGCCCGTCGCAGAATTTGCCGGTGACTACTCCTGGGGATACAACCCATCGCAACCGTTTGCCGTCGAATCGGCCGTCGGTGGGCCACAGGGGCTTTACCGTTTCGTCAAGGCCGCACACTCACATGGCATCGGAGTGATCCTGGATGTGGTCTACAACCACCTGGGCCCCGGCGACCTCGACCTCTGGCGCTTCGACGGCTGGAGCGACGATCAGCATGACGGCGGAATCTATATTTACGACAAGGCGCGTTCGCACACGGCCTTTGCCGATACCCGCCCGGATTATGGCCGTCCCGAGGTCCGGCAGTACCTCCGCGACAATGTCCTCTTCTGGCTCGATAAGTATCACATCGATGGCCTGCGATTGGATTCCGTCGTCAACATACGGAATCGCTACGGAAACCAGGACCCTTCGGGAGATTTGCCGGACGGATGGAGCCTCCTCCAGTGGATGAATGACGAAGTGCGTCGAACCCAACCGTGGAAAATCACCATCGCTGAAGACATGCAGGGGAACGCCTGGATCACCCGGGGCACGGGTGCTGGCGGCGCAGGGTTTGGTTCCCAGTGGGAGGCATCTTTCGTTCACACGGTTCGGGACGTTCTGCTGGCCCAGCGTGATCAGGACCAAGATCTCTACGCCATCCGGGACGTGGTGAGCCACTCATTCAATGGCGATCTGACCCAGCGCGTCATTTATACGGAATCGCATGACGAAGATGCCAACGGGCATCAACGGCTGCCGGAGGAAATCTGGCCGAGCAATGCGGGGAGTTGGTTTTCCCGTAAACGGTCCACTCTGGGTGCCGCCGTTGTGTTTTGCTCACCCGGCATCCCCATGATTTTTCAAGGTCAGGAGTTCCTCGAAGATGGCTACTTCAAGGACACCCGCCCGCTGGACTGGTCCAAGCTGGAGAAATTTTCCGGGATTCATGCCCTGTATCGCGACTGGATTCGGCTGCGCCGCAACTGGTCCAATCAGACGGTCGGACTTCGCGGGCAGGGCCTCCACGTTCATCATTTAAATCCGACCGATGCCCTGATCGCGTGGCATCGGTGGGAACTGGGCGGTCCTGGCGACGATGTCATCGTCGTTCTCAACTTCGCCAATCGCAGTTATGACAGCTATAACCTTGGCTTTCCCCGCCCGGGCCTGTGGCGCGTCCGATTGAACAGCGACTGGCAGGGCTACAGCGCCGATTTTAACAATCAGGCGGGATACGATACCGTCGCGGATGGTCCGGGGCGGGACGGAATGCCGTTTTCTGCCAATGTGGGAATCGGGCCTTATACCGTATTGGTCCTCTCGCAGGATAGGGGGTAGAGAACACCTCCAAAATCTGGGCGCGCAATTGAGGGAAACGACCGGTATCAAGACGGATGTCTCGTTTCGAAGTCAGACTGCCGCACGAATGGGCGAGGTAGTACGTCGGCGACGGTGGTTGGAATCGATATGGGGACTTGCAGGAGCGCGTCCCTCCGTTGGATGTCCCTCCTTCGGAGGG
>CAITXU010000295.1 GCA_903896505.1 uncultured Verrucomicrobiota bacterium
ATCGGGTCACATTGTCGTCGACGAGATCGCGGCGCAGCCCGTTGAGAATGCCGACCGCATCATAGGCGCGCTGCAGCGGATGCAGGCGCCGTTCATCGGCAGAGAAGGCCGGCTTGCCGTCGGCGTCCGCGGCCGACTTCATGGTGACGACCTTTTGATGCCCCGTCTTGACGTCTCGTGCGAGAACATGAAGGACACCGTTGGCGTCGATTTCAAATTGGACGCCCACACGGGGGACTCCTTTGGGTGCCGATTCAAATTCGATTTCGAAGCGACCGAGGCTCCAATTATCGCGGGCACGTTCCCGTTCTCCTTGAAGAACGTGGATGAGCATTGAACGCTGATGGTCCACCGCAGTGGTGAACAGTTCGCCGGCCTTGACTGGGATGGTGGTGTTTCTGGGAATGATGGGATTCATCAGGCCACCGAAAGTCTCGATGCCGAGGGACAAGGGAGTGACATCCAATAGAAGCAAATGGCGAAAACCACCGGCCAGAATCTCCGCTTGGATGGCGGCTCCCAAGGCCACCGCCTCATCGGGGTGGACGCCGGTATTGAGTTGGGGGCCGGGTGTCTGATGGTACTCCTCACCCAGTCGCAGGTCTCCCCGCTGTTCGGCAAACTCGACGCAGCCAAACCACTGACTCACGAGGCGTCGCACCAGTGGCATCCGGGTCTGTCCGCCGACCAGGATGACCTGCTGGAGGTCGGCGGCAGAAAGCTTGGCGTCTGCGAGCGAGCGAAGGCAGTGGGCGCGGGTGCGCTCGAGAATGGGGAGGGCCAGCTCCTCCAGCACTTCGCGAGTGACTCGGAGGCTGAAACTAAAGCCCGGTGTCAGGAAGGGCAGGGAAACGTCGACGGTCGTCTCCGTGCTCAATTGAATTTTTGCTGATTCTGCGGCCTCCCGGACACGGGCCAGGATGGATAGGTCTTCGATCGTTTGAGCGGGTTTGTCCGATTCCAACTTGGGTCCACCCGCCCGTCCTATTTCTCTCAAAAGAAAATCGGCGAGGGACCGGTCGATGTCATCCCCTCCGAGGCGGGTGTTGCCGTTGGTGGACAGCACCTGGAAGGTTCCCTGGCTCAATTCCAGGATGGAGAGATCGAAGGTGCCTCCGCCGAGGTCGTAAACAGCGATTTTGGATTGTTCCTGAAGGCGGTCCAGGCCATAGGCGAGCGCCGCAGCCGTGGGCTCGTTGACAATCCGTTCGACCTTGAAGCCGGCCAGTTCGCCGGCCCGGATGGTGGCGTTACGTTGAGCATCATTGAAATAGGCTGGGACGGTGATGACGGCCCGGTTGATTGGTTCACCCAGGGAGAACTCAGCATCCGCCTTCAGTTTCTTGAGGATTTCGGCGGAAATTTCCTCGGGTGTCCATTGCCGCCCGTGGAGTTCCACAGTGACGGGACCGTTGCCGCTGCCGACAACGGGGTAGGGCATGCGGGTTTCTTCGGACGCGATATCGACCCCACGTCGTCCCATGAACCGCTTGATGGAATAAACGGTTTCCCGTGGATGAAGGACGCGCACCCGGTTGGCCGTCCTTCCCACCATTGGACGGTCTGTGGCTGAGGGAAAATAGACCACCGATGGTGTCAACCGTTGACCATCGACATCGGCTAGGACGTACGGGATACCGCTGTCAACGATCGCCACCAGGGAATTGGTGGTGCCGAGATCGATGCCGACAATCTTACTCATAAGCGGTCATCGTCGGGTAAGTCCCGGTTGGTCGCAAGTGGACTTCCCGGGATACTGATTCATGGACGAAACGGGTTCCGTGGTTCGGCACGGGCCTGAGCTGGGCGTGCGGCGACCGCCCAGGCGATCCAGGTCAGCCAAATCAGGTGCAGTCCGATAAAACAACCGACGAAACCCGTGATCCGGAGCCAATTCCAGGAATAACCCCACATTCCCAGATTCAAAAACAGGGCGCCTGGAATCCATGCCACCAAACAGATTTGCCCGGCCCCGGCCACTGAGAGGTGGCGATTGGCGAGGTGGGAGATAATCCAGACAGGAACCGTCAAGAGCATGGCCAAAATCCAACCCATCAACAAGAAAGCGAGGAGGAGGGAGACGACAACCGCCAAAACGATGACCCAATTCCAGGCCTGCCAGCCCGCCCTCCCGCCCACCCGGTCCAAAGCGATTTGCAGCGAATCGGGATAGGGAAGGGCGATGTGACCCGCGAGACCGGCGACGTGCAGTTCGTCGGGCAGCAATTCCAGCTGAAGGTCGGCCACCTGTCCTGGCGCGGATCGTCCGCTCGGATTCACCGCGACACCAAATTGAGGTGTTTCTCCGAGAATCTGACTGTCCGTGCCGGGCCAGGAGAACCGCCCGAACCGGATTTGGCCACCGGACTCGGGCAGATGTTCAACCGCTCGGTCAATTGCCGGAACCCAGGTCCGATACAGCGTCCATCCGGCCATTCCACTGGAGAGAACAACGGCGACAAGGTGAAAAACGAGGGCGCGCGCCAACGAAGCATCGGCGAACGCCGCCACACCCCGACCGGTGATCGGTTGCCAGGCTCCGATGGCGGCGGCGAATCGATCCTTCCATGCCGTGGAGGGAGGAGATGCGGGGCGTTCTTCAGCCACGGGAAATGCCTACCCAAAAGTCAAACGACCGGACGGGGATGGAACCCGACCGGCCGTTGTGTTGAAAAGTGTTCGCTAACAGACGGGACGCCTTAGGCTTGTTCCGCAGCGCCTTCGGCACCGGGCTGAGGGACAACCACCAGAGGAATGGCGTAGCGCAATTTCATGACGTCATCCACCAATACCTCGATGTAATAGACGCCAGCGGTGGCAAATTCGACCTGACCAAACAAGCTGACGTTCGTGACGTTCTGGATGGGATCGGGAAGGGCCAGTTTGGCGCTGCTCTTACGAATGACGGTCGTACCGTCAGTGCCGATGAGGCGGACCTGTTCGGTGAAGTTGCCCTTGCCGGCCGTCCATCGGTTGACGACGCAAAGCTTCGGGGCCACGATGGGAATACCGGGTACCCGGATCAGGCCGATAACTCCGAGAAAGATGAGGTTGCCGCTGGCCTCCTGACGGATATCATCGCACAGCAGGGAACATTGAAGATCGGGAAGGATTCGATTTGGCGTCATGTTTTCACTGCAACGTTTCAGCCAGAAGCCCCTCGGTCAAAAGATTTCCCGGTGACAACCGTGTATCCTTCGAAGTGCGCCGGTGTATCATTCGACCACTTCAGCGCTGACATCGTGCCGATGAGTCACAATATCCCGGAACTCTTTGAGGAAACCCGCCTGCGTGGCTCGGACCGCCCGAAACAAGGTCTCCGCCTCATCCACCCGGCCCAGGCTGACAAAGCTGGCTCCGGCTTCCTCGAGCTCCTTGACTGCACCGAGAGTCTCAGCCGGGGCAAAAATGGCCGCCTCGGGGTTGAGCGCCCTGAGTTGGCGGACCAATCGCAGGTTGGTTGTCCCCTTCAACAAGCTGTCCGGCACCGTGCAAATGATAATCCTCGCCGATTGAATGCCGGCGTGAATCAAGGTTTCCCGTTGACTGATATCGCCATAGATCGCTCGAATTCCACGCTGACGCAGGCGCGTGTGAACCAGAGGATTGAAGTCTATAACGGCAAGCTGGGGAAGTATGTCCGAGGCATCGGTCGTCACTGCCGCCAACAGCGAACTGGCTGTTCGATAAAATCCGAGCAGGAGAATACTGGGGGCATCACCGTGTTTTCCAGGGTCATGTCCCTGGAGGCTCGGTGAATCAAGGTCTTTAATTCCAACCCGCTGAAAAATGACGATCATGCGTCGGACCAAAGAGTCGGAGTAGGTCATGGCCAGGGTGGACGCGAGCGCGAGGAATACGAAGGCCAATGCCACAGCACCTTGGGTGGTGTCCGATAGGTGCCCCCGTGCTGCCCCAAGCGCCACGACCACCAGCGAAAATTCACTGATTTGGCCCAGGTAAATGGAAGGCAACAGGCTGGTTCGTAACCCGAACTTCATCCGGAATAGGGGAGTGAAGGTGGCAACGAATCGGCTGAGAACCGTGAATACCGTGATCCCCAGTCCCAACAACACTGTGTTCCCGGTAGGCACCTTCATCTGCAATCCCAGACCGACAAAAAACAGGGTGACAAAGAAATCCCGCAGGCTCGTGACTTTGGCGGTCACGTCCAGGGCGTAGGGAAAGGTGGAGATGGCGACACCGGCAATCAGGGCTCCCATTTCCCGTGACAGGGATAATTGGTCGGCCAGTTCGCCGACTCCGAAGCACCAGGCGATGGCTCCAACCAAAACCAATTCGGGCAACCGGGCGACGCGATGGAAAATTCGAGGAAGGAGGTAGCGGCTGATAGCGAGAGCCACTGCAATCAAAACGATCACCCTCAGGAGGGAGGCCAATAGGATTTGAGGGCGAAGGTGTTCCAGACTGGGTTGAACCGCGAGGAATAGGATGGCAAACAAGTCCTGAATGACCAGGACGCCCAGGGTCAGTCGCCCCGCGAGGGTGTCCAATTCGCGTCGATCGTAGAGCACTTTGACGATGATCACCGTGCTGCTCATGGCGCAGGCAACAGCCAGGTAGAGCGCATCCCAGCGGTGATTTGTGCCAAGAGGGAAGCCCGCCAGACTGAACAGCCCAAGCCCCAGGAGAAATCCTCCCAAAATCTGACTTATCGCCGTCACCGTGATGGAGGGACCTGCCGAGGCAATCTTCTTGAGGTCGATCTCCAGTCCCACCATGAAAAGTAGGAACAGGAGGCCCAATTCGGAGATGGCTTCCACGGATTCCACCTCTTTCAACCAGCCGAGCGCGGACGGACCGATGATGAATCCGCCGAGGAGGTAGGCCAGCAATGGGGGTTGACGCAACGCCTGGGCGACAATTCCCAGGAGCCAAGCTATTCCAATGCTAAGGGCTAAATCGTGGAGGAGGTTGGGCACGACCCGTATAGGCTACAGATGACAGACGTCCGAGGAGAAGCGATGAATTGCCGGGAACGCAATGTTCAGGCATCGCATCCATGTAACATCCTTTTGATCAGTGGTTTATGATTCAACTGTTTGGTGTCGAGCTTGAATAGAATTGAGGATGCCATCGTCAAAACGGCAGGCTTGTGAAAAATTTCACGAGTGGACTTGACCCTGCGGGGTCGGGTGATAGCGTCTTCACGTAAACACGGAATCGTTCGAATTCGGTCTATGAAAAAGTATCTTGTTTTGGTTTCCACGAGCCTCGGGCTTGTGGGCACGCTTAATGCGGCTGAAATCACGGGAAAAATCACTCTAACGGGAACTCCGCCGCCTCAGAAGGAAATCACCGCTGCCAGTGCAGATCCGAACTGCGGAAAATTGAGGACGGAACCAGCGCTGACCCGCACCTACGTGGTGAGCAAGGACGGCGGACTGGCAAATGTGGTGGTGTATTTGAAGTCGGGTCTCAGCGGCAAGACGTTCACCGCACCCGAAGAGCCGATTCTGATCGACCAAAAGGGCTGTATGTACGAGCCGTATGTTTCTGCTGCCATGGTCGGACAGAAGATCAATATCCGGAATTCTGACGCCTTGATGCACAACGTCAATGCAGGGACTCCGAAGAACAACAAGGGTTTCAACTTCAGCCAGGTCACTGCCGGCCAGGTGAATCCGCGGACATTTGAAAACCCGGAATTGGGTATCAAACTGATCTGCAATGTCCATAGCTGGATGGTTTCCTACGTTTCCATTCTTGATAATCCGTTTTTCGCAGTCAGTGATAAGGACGGAAACTTTGTCATCAAGGGAGACCTTCCGGATGGCAAGTACACTTTTGAGGCGTTCCATCAAAAGGCAGGTGCCACCAGCCAGGAGATTGAGGTCAAAGGCGGTAGGGCATCCGCTAGTTTCACATTGGAAGTGAAGCAGTAACTTTATCGGAACTCGATCCCGATCTGGCAGAAGATCCTTCCGCTTCAGGTCGGGGAAAAACTCTTCAATTGTGGCTTCAGCCGAACAGGTATCTCCTCCGTTGCCCCGTGCATCCCAGCCTCGATGGCTGTTTTGGTTCGCAGCGGTGAATGCAGCTTTGACCCTCGCCTTGATCAGCGTTGGCGGCTTGGTGACGAGCAAAGGGGTTGGGATGTCGGTTCCAGATTGGCCGACCAGCTACGGATACAATATGTTCCTATTTCCGCCCTCTCAATGGGTGGGCGGAATCTTCCATGAGCATGTTCACCGCTTGTTGGCGAGTGGGGTCGGGTTGGTGACCCTGGCTTTGGCTGTAGCACTTCAATGGAGGAGTACAGATCGAGTGGTTCGCCATATCGGTTGGTGCTCTTTCGGCTTGGTGATTTTCCAGGGAGTTCTTGGCGGATTGCGGGTGGTCCTGGACCACTATGCGGTCTCTGGAACCACCTTGGGCACGTTGTTCGGGTTGGCCCACGCCTGCACTGGCCAGTCGTTTTTTGTCCTGATGGCGTGTATTTCCCTCCGGCTGTCCCGTTCATGGGACGGATTGGCCTTTGTTCCAAACGTTCATTCCGGTCGGAGTCTACGGTGGATACTTCCGGTGGCTACCGGTCTTGTCTTTTCTCAATTGTTCCTCGGTGCCGCCATGCGCCACCAGCATGCAGGTCTGGCCATTCATGATTTCCCGCTGGCCTACGGACAATGGTGGCCGGCAACGGATGCTGAATCGATTTTTCGCTACAATCAGGTCCGGCCAGATGAAAGCCTGGTCACCGCTTTTCAAATCATTCTCCAGATGGTCCATCGCCTGGGGGCGGTCGCCACACTTCTGGCCGTTGCGACTTGCGGTTGGTTGGGGTGGAGGTCCCTCGGCAGCGTTATGTGGCTTCGGAACGCTTCGGTTCTCTGGATTTTTGTGCTGGTCATCCAAGCTAGTCTTGGGATAGCCACAGTGATGTATGACAAACCGGCGGATGTGGCCACAGGCCATGTGGCGATAGGTGCGATTTCGCTGGCTTGGGGTATGCTGCTCACGTTGAGCACGCGCCGGGTATTGCGGCCTGCCGCCGTTCGTCCCTCCGAGTCAACGGTCTGGCAGGTATCGATGAATCCTGTTTGACGAGACAATCCGTTATTTTGAGAGCTGCCATTACAACCTTGGACGAACCCTCCCTGACTTCCAGTAGAGGCTGGGTGGGTATCTTTTCCGAATTGATCAAGGCCCGATTGACCCTTCTTGTGGTTTTGACCACCTGGGTGGGCTACTACCTGGGTTCTGGTCCTTTTCTGGACGTGGTGCGAATGATCCACACCGTCGGCGGGACGGGAATGTTGGCAGCCGGAGCTGCCATCCTCAACCAGGTCCTTGAACGGGATTTTGATGGCCAAATGCGCCGAACGGCCGGACGACCTCTGCCTGCTGGTCAGATCACGTCAGGAGTTGCTCTGTTGATGGGCGTTTCCGCCTCTCTGGGTGGCATGGCCTGGTTGTTGTTTGGCGTGAATCCATTGGCCGCGTGCCTGGGTGCCGTGACGTTATCGACCTATGTTTTTCTCTACACCCCGCTCAAGAGAGTCACCACGTTGAACACGATCGTTGGGGCCATCCCGGGGGCTCTGCCACCGTTATTGGGGTGGTGCGCGGCAACGGGTGGTTGGGGGGCGGGCGGTTGGGCATTGTTCTACATACTCTTCTTCTGGCAGCTTCCTCACTTCATGGCCATATCCTGGATTTATCGTCGTGATTATGCCCATGCAGGCTTTCGGATGCTGTCCGGGGTTGACACCGATGGACGTCAAACCGGGGCTTCGGCAGTCCGCAACACATTGGCCCTTTTGGTGGTGAGCCTCTTTCCGTTTGCCTTGAAAATGAACGGTGCATTCTACCTCGCAGGGGCGATTTTACTGGGACTTGGATTCTTGGTTTGTGCGGTTCGCTTTGCCCTGCGCCGGAGCTTTGATTTGCACTGCGATTTTGCCAGCGACGACTGAAACCTGGTTCGTGCTCTTGGCGCTCACTCCCACCTCATCGGCTACCGAGACGATGACTTCGTAGTTGCCCGCGTTGGGAAACACCGCCTTCAGATCGCGGTCCTGACCATAGTGCTGGCCATTGACCGTCCACTCCCAACTCACGGGCTTTCCGACTGCGCGGCCGAAGAAGCGAACGTCTTCGCCTGGCTCGGGCACGTTAGGAGCGAAGGTAAAGCTGACCGCCAATTCGTGCGGAAGCACCTCGATCAGTTTCTCCGCCTTAAGTTTGCGACCGCTGGCTGTGATGCCAACTAACATCAGGCGATTGGACCCGACCTGATTGAAGCGGTGGCGGAGCGACTTGCCGCTGCCGACGGAGAGGCCATCAATCAGCCATTGATAGCCGCCAAATGCCGTTGGTGAATTGTCCGCAAAAAGGATGTCCCGCCCAACCTCCGCCGGATCGGGAGCTTGCACGATTATAGGCGGAAGGATCGGCTGGCCGAGGTCGCTGGCATCAGTGACATCGACCCCCAAAGGGCGCAGTTTCTGCTCCAATCGCGAGATGAGTGCGGAACTCCAGTCCCCGGCAAGGACCAAGTTTGGACGAATGCGTGAGCCGTCCACCTCCGGGAAATCGCGTAAGAGTTCCGGAATTGCGCGTTCAGCAGGAACACCGGACGAATCTAGCCCATCAGTGAAGGCTTGGACCTGCACGTACTGGTGGGGGTTCTCGCGAGAGTAAATTTGTGCGGTCGTAAGGGCTCGCTTAAGTGCGTCGTAGAATC
>CAITXU010000296.1 GCA_903896505.1 uncultured Verrucomicrobiota bacterium
CCATTCCTACCTTCGCTTTGAAGGCTGCACTGTGCTTTTTTCGCTTCGCTTTTGCATTCATTGGTCTGATCCTTTCCTTCCAGATCAAACCCGCAAAACCATAACTTAACAACTGGTCCAGTTTTCGGGGACCATCTCAGCCGCCCCATTTCATGGCAATTTCCGTGCGGCTCAAGCGTCGCAAAAAGCCAGTTCCAGAAGGGATGAGCAGTCCAGATGCCGTTTGGCGGGACGATTTCCGATGATCCCATGGACGAGAACTTCATCTTCCTCATCGCTGACAGCCAAACAGACGAATCAGCCCCAATGGGGCTAGATGCGACAACCCGGGGCGTGAGTCCCGGGTCCACCCGCAAAGGATTTTACCAGCCCTACCCCTTGCGCCGCTGCTCCATGGATGACAAAAATTGCGCACGGGATGTCCGTTGCTGTAGCCTGTCCAATAACAGTTAATTTCGAGGTGACGCATGAACGTATCGCTTGGAGTCCAGTGGGAACAGTTCGTCAACGAGAAGGTCGAAAGCGGTCGCTACCTGACAGCCAGCGAGGTGCTCCGCGACGGCCTCCGCTTACTTGAACAGCGCGAAAAAGCGTTGCGGAGTATGTCTCCTGAGACCAAGGAAGAGTTGGAGGAGATGCTCGAAGTCGGCATCAAGGAACTCGATGCCGGCAAGGGCATCCCCGGCGACGTCGCCATGAAAGAGCTACGCCAACGCGCCGCTGCCCGCCGTCGCGCCCGTGGCTAAATTCATCCTTTCCGAACAGGCTGTGACGGATGTGGACATGGTCCATGCCCACATTACCGTCGATAACCCCGAGGCAGCGGATCGCGTTGAAGAGGCGATTTTCGACAGCTTCGAACTTCTGGCCCGCAATCCTGCCCTCGGCCGAAGGCGGCAGTTCCGTCGTCATCAAAACATCCGCTCCTGGGTGGTCACGGAATTTACCAACTACCTCATTTTCTACCGTGAGTTGACCAACGGCTCCGGCGTCGAAATTGTCCGGGTTCTACACGGCGCTCGCGACCTCGACGCGCTTTTTGCAGAATGAGGTTTTTCATCGGGATATTGCGGCAATTCACGGTCGTTTGCACACGCCTCTAAATATCGCTTTCTCGACACCTTTTTGCCCCGAATCCAATAGAACGTTATCGCAGCCTCGCCTTTCTCATCCCATGATTTTTGTCGTCCGGTTAAGAGTCTATTCGACATAGGTACTTCTGCATGGAGTGCTCCGTTGTCATACCACAGTTTAGCAACGCCAGTTCCATGCTCCATCTGGTATTCGCCGAGAAAGCGTCCGTCAGTTGCCCAATGTCTGATGGTCCCATGCTGAAGTCCATTTTCCACCGGCATTTCGGCCGAAAGCTGCCCGTTTGGATGGTAGTCTCTTGTTAAGCCGTGAGCCTTTCCATTCACAACGGTCATTTCCGATTGAAGTCGTCCGTTGGGATAAAAAAACTGACGAATCTGGGGATCCATAAAATATTCAAGTTGCAGCCAAAGGGTGGTAGAGCATCGCAGTTCCATTCATGGTCTGCAAACGGCCAGTTGAATCCGTATCGAGGCGGTAGGCCACTACTTGCGATGGTCACCGCCGACAGCCCAACAGACGAAGCAGCCCCAAGGGGGCTGAATGCGATAGCCCGGGGCGCGAGCCCCGGGTCCGCCCGCGAAGGATTTTACCAGCCCTGAAGGGGCCGAATTCGTTCACGACACCTTCATCCCGCTGATATCCTTTATACCGCAGGTTTCCAAACCTTCCAATTAGCAGCATTTATCCACCTCCGGACGAACGGGCGAGGTGGTACGAGGGCGATGGTGGTAGAAATCGATATTGGGACTTGCAGGAGCGCGTCCCTCCGGACGCAAGTCCCTCCGAAGGAGGGACATCCAACGGAGGTGCGTCCCGCCGTTGCGGGACAAGTCCCAAATTAATGCAGGGATCATCAAGACTCCCAATCTAAAGGCACCTTCCAAGCGCGGCTCCACTTCAGCTGCAGGCGTTCCAAATCACGCCCACCACGCAATTCGGCTCAAGTTAGATACTACCTGCGATGGTCACCGCTGACAGCCAAACAGACGAAGCAGCCCCAAGGGGGCTGAGTGCTATAGCCCGGGGTGCCAGCCCCGGGTCCACCCGCAAAGAATTTCGCCAGCCCTGAAGGGGCGGGATTCGTTCACGATATGTTCATCGGGCTGGATGCCCTCCGGCCCCTTTCCAAGCCGTTCACTATGGCGCCGAAGTCCATCCTCATGAACGGTTCAGCTATCTGTATTACCTCGGCTACGGGACAGAAAGGATGGTCCATTCCTCGGCAACATCGATCCATGGATTCAGACCCAGGTGCTTGCAATACTCAGTCATGTCTTCGTCCTCAAAAACATAGAATGGTTCTTTGGCTGTGCCGATGTTGTGACCCAATGGCTCCTTCTCGAACGGGAGTGGCTTGCCGAACTCTTTCACCCATTCCCCATCGGCAAACTCCAATGTCCTGAGATGGGTGCCGTTGCGGTAAAGAGTGATGTGGTAGGCGCTGCTCACGCTCTGCGCCATGACGAGCACAGCAAGGCAGTTCAACCCTTGGGACAACCTTTCCAACAAATCGCGGCAATCGGAAAAGGAGTTGTAATGAACCGTCACCCATCCAGGTTCCCCCGAGCCCAATGCGAATAGAGTCGGCGGTTCGTCCGAGTTGATGAAATCATTGCCGTAGATTTCTTCGAATCCGTCAGCGCGTCGGCGAACGACTGCCCCTGTTTTCAGTCTACAGCGCAGATGAGCCTCCAAAAGCCTGAGTGTTTCTTCGGCTTTTTCGGTTTGAAGGTGGATCGTGGTAAAAGTCGCCATAAAGGAGGCAGTTAATGATTGTCATCCAGAGTGGCGAGAACCGCATTCCCAATTTCCTCTGCCGTTGATGTTCTGGGAAGATTTTTGGAGCTGGTGTCAACGTTGGCTCCATGCTCGTCTTTTCGCGTCGCAATAACGGAATAACAGTTGCCGTCGAACTCCAGCCCTACGACAGACGCATTTTTCTCCAGCGCGCCGACATTTTTAAAACCGACATCCTTAAGATGCTGTCTGAAGGTTGCAGACACGGATGCCAGGTCAACGTCGGTTATTTCGCCAGAGAGTTCGCCGAAAATCTGCAAAACCACATTGCCAATATCAGCCGCATCCGCTGTCAGAGGAAGATTTGTCAGCGGCGGTCGTCCTATACCTCCATACGGCGTGCGTAGATAACCAAAAAGGTAAAACCCTTTCGACTTCCGATATATCGAACAGCTCTTGAAAAACGTCTTCATAAGATGGCATTCGCACCTTTCTAACTCCTTGAGGCAAGACCCTCCCCTTCCGGCGCAAGATCGACACCTTCAAATACACAACGATTGAACAGGTCGAATAGAGCCATTCGAAATGGTTCACAATCGGCCTAGTGGCGAGATGGAGCCGAAAATGTAGCTCGCAAGAGAAATTGCCAACTTTTTTCCATCGGCAAAAGATTTTCCCTAAGGGAATCAGGTTGGTTGCGTTGGTATTGGCAAAGGTCATGCTCATTGCCTGTCATACCCCGTTCCCCTGGGCTCGTCGCTTTCCTGCCCGTGGGGCGATGGGGGATGCAGGATCGTTCGCCTACCGGTTTCCCATGAAGTTTCCATTCTTCCGTCTCTGGGTTTCATTGATGCTGGTCTGGACCGGCGTCCGCGCCCAAACGCTCATCAACGTCGACTTTGGTGGCACGTCCAACTCGATCCAGGTCGGTCCGGCTGCCGTCGGGCTTGGCACCAACGACTTCTGGAATGCCTACAGCCATTATTCTCCGCGCTTTGTTCCGGGTGCCTCCCCTCAGACGAACGGTCGGCTGGAGGGTCTCCGATTTTCCGATGGCACGGCCAGCCCGGTGGCCATCGGCGTGACCAATGCTCCGGGTGTGTGGGGCAATGCCAGCGGAAGTCCCTTTTTCGACAGCTATATCTTTGCTCCCAACGGCTCCAATCTGACGGCCACGGTGACCGGACTTCCCGCCGGACGGTACCATTTCGTGCTCTACGGCCATGCGGACGCCGACAGTGCACCGGAACAAAACACCGTCTTTTCACTGCGAACGGGGACTTCGACACGTGTCCTCGGCCCGCTGACATCGGCGGGCCTGGGGGGATGGAAGGCGGGACAGCCGTGGCAGGATGGACAGCAGTATGTGATCTTCCGGGACGTTGCCGTGGGTGAGGGTGAAGCGGTCCGCATCGAGGCCGCACCGGGAGCTGGTGGGGTTGCGGTCCTCAATGGACTGCAAATTCTCTCCCGCGGTTCCAGCCCGCCCCGATCGGATGTTCCGACGGTGGGACATCTGGGCAGTGAGGCCACCAACCTCGTTGTCCAGTCGATTCACTATGTCGGGTCTCTCGAACCGGGTTCCGCCCGTTTCCAGGTGCAACTCGTGGTGGAGTCCCCCTCGACCAATACCCGGCCCCTGAAGATTTTCGAAGGGGACCTGGCGTTGATTTCCGGTCCGATGCCTTCCGACTGGCGTTGGATGGTTCAGGGCGGACAATTTTTCCTGAATGCCAGCTCGGCGGGGACCAATACGTTGACGTTCGAACTGATCGCACGGATCACCCGGGAGGAGCCCTGGGATTTCGTGAAGTTTGTGGGTCCACCCGCAGCCGTGGCCCAGGTCGATCTCGATGCCCGGGACCGTGAGACGGCGATTCAACTGCTGTCGGGCACCTCGCTGGAGGTTCCCGGTTCGACCTCCAGTGCCAACGGAGCCCGCCTTCACGGTGTTTTGGCGGGTGATGCCCAGGTCGCGTTGCGATGGCAAAGCAAGGCGGCTGAAATCGCCCGGGAAGCGGTGATCACGGTCGACATGACCTCACGGACCATCGCCTCTCCCTCGGTGGTGCGTACCACCAGCAGCGTCAACTACGATGTCGTGCAGGGCGAGGTTTCCTCCATCACAGTTCGTTTGCCCGAAGGCGCGACCCTGACCCGCCTGACGGGGGAGGGAGTCCGGGATTGGCGGAAGGTCGACGAAGCCGGTTATCCCGTGGCCAAGGTCGATTTTCTTCGGCCGCTGTTCGGGCACGCCAAGCTCGTCCTGGTCACCGAACAGGCCGTTTCTCCATTGCCCACGCGGATGGCCTGGTCCTTACCCCGACCTTTGGGAATTCAACGGGAATCGGGGCTGTGGAGCGTGGTACGTGAAGAGGTCGACGGACAAATCACGGAGACGGTTGGGTTGCGCCAGATCAATGCGGGCGAAGGAGAATGGGCCGCCTATCGATTCACCGCGGAGCCCGCCGAATTGAAGGTCGAGCTTCGACCCGTCGAGCCCCGCATCGCCGTCGCCGACCATGTGTCCGTCCTTCTGGAAGAAGCCCGGGTGATGTATCGCCACGAGCTTTCGGTGAACGTCAGCCAGTCCGGCATCTACCAATTGGAGGCGGAACTTCCAACGGGTTGGTCGGTGGCGTCGGTGACCGGCGAGGCCATCGGGGACTGGCAGGCGCAAGGCACTCAACTCCACATCCACTTCAGTCAACGGCTGCTGGGCGATAGGAAGGTCACAATCCAATTGGAACAGGCCCTGGCGGCCTCGGTCCGCGAGGTCGTTCTTGCCTCGGTTCGGGTGAAAACGGCGGCATCCGAGTCCGCCGATATCACTGCGTCTGCGGTTCCGGGCGTCAATCTTCGAACGGTCACGCTGGACGGGGTTCGGGAAAAGTCGGTCGGCACTGATCCCGCCACCCAAAACATCTCTACCCAGGAGGCTCAGCTGGCATTTCGGGCGGATGAAGGCTCCTGGAAAATCACCTTGAGTCCCGAACGGCTGAATTCCCGTCTGGTGGCCGAGGTGTTTAATCTGGTGACGGTGGGAGACGGGCTCGTGGGCGGCAGCGCCACAGTCCGCTACGCCATTGTGAATCAGGGCGTGCAGGCCTTTCGTGTTCGCCTGCCACACCACTGGCGCAATGTGGAATTCACCGGGGCAAACATTCGCCGGACCGATCATCAGGATGACCTTTGGACGGTGGCGCTTCAGGACAAGGCCTGGGGAGCCTACACCCTCGTGTTGACTTATGATTACGCCTTTGACCCGCAAAGTGCCGCCCTGGACGCGTCCGGTGCCCATCCGCTGGAGGTCGAACGTGAAACCGGGACCGTGGCGGTGACGGCGGCACCGGGCGTGGAGGTCAAGGCGGGGGAGGTGACCGCGCCGTTGCGTTCATTGGACCCCACGGAACTCCCCGCCACCGACCGGGCCCTCATCGCCCGCCCCACCCTGCTGGCCTACCGGTATGAAGGGACCAATTTTGCCCTCGGCCTTCAGGTCAGTCGCCATGAACAAATGGCGGTGCTCGATGCGGTGGCCGACCGGACCCAACTCACCAGCGTCCTCACCGAGCAGGGAGAAATGCTCACCCAGGCCACCTTTCTCGTGAAAAACAATGAGCGCCAATACCAACGCTTTCGGCTTTCCCCCGACGCCGCCCTCTGGGGAGTGGCCGTCAATGGCGAGCCGGCAAAGGCCGACCGGGACGGCGATTGGGTGCTGGTCAATCTTCCCACCGCAGCCGACCGGGACCAGGTCTTTACCGTGGACCTGAACTATGCCCAGCAATTCGGCGCATTAAGCCGCGCGGGTGGTTTATTGGCCCGTCCGCTGACCCTGACCGCACCTCAGACGGATGTCCCCGGGACCTACGCACAATGGGAACTTTTTACTCCATCCGACCGCCACGTCGGTGCCTTCGCCGGAAACATGAGTCAGCCACCCGGGGTCAACTATGGAATCGGAAACGCCTGGAGCGAATTCCTTCGATCCTACCGGGTGTTGATCGCCAATTTTTGGTGGGGCCTGGTCATCCTGGGTCTGCTGGCCGGATGGTTCATTGCCTCATGTCGGCGGAAAAAGTTTTTCCGGTTCACGCTGATCGAAGTCCTGGTCATGGTCGGCGTGCTGGCCATCCTGGCGGGAATGCTGCTCCCGGCATCCTCCAACGCCAAAGCCAAATCCCTGCGGATAGCCTCCGTTAACCACCTGAAACAGATTGGAATTGCCGCCCGGATTTTTGAAACGGACCACGGTCGTCTTCCCTCGACGCTGGAGGAGATGCTGACGGAATTGGGGAGCGAGAAGATCCTGTATCATCCGGCGACCGGTGAGAAATACACCTGGCTTGGCTCCTTGAGCACCAATGTCGAGGCCAACATCGTCCTGGCTTTTGGCCCCGACGATGTCGGTCGGCGCGAAGTATTGATGGGCGACGGATCGGTTCGACAGGTGACAGCGGAACAATTTGGTGGGCTGGTCCCGGAAGCCGTCGGTCGATATGGATCTTCGTTGGCCTTGGGCATCAGCCGCGCTCCTGCGGCAGACGGCGTTGTCCTCCAGGATTCGGTGGGTGCCACCAAGGAAAGGTCCAAGTCCGAATTACCCGCAGGGACCACCTCCTTCTCGTATGCAAAGCCAGGGGAAAAGCCTGGCCTTGCTACAAAATCGGGGGCCGGATTTGGCGGGGGTGCCATGGGGGCCAATGGAGTGGTGGGAACACCTGCGGTTCCTTTACCCACCGTGGCCGGACTTAAATCTCTCAAGATTGAGATTCCCAAGTCGGGATCCGCCGTCCATTTCACCCGGGTCCTGAACCTCAACGGGGAACCTGCCCGGTTGGAGTTTTCGATTCTTTCGGCCCAGGTTCATGCCGTCCGCCGGTCTCTGTTTCAACTGCTCACCTTCGGGATTGGATTGTGGTGGGTGCGAAGCGAATGGAGGTCCGGATCGGGGCGAAGCGGACGGCTGGCCGCTGCCGTTGGTTTGACCCTCACCGGGCTGGGGAGTTTGTTGGTCTCGCTGAAGTGGCTGCACGTGGCTTTCATCGCCCTCCCTCCGCTGATCCTGCTGGTCGCTCTGGTCCGGGAATGGCGCAGCCGGAAGTCGTCGCTCCCACCATCCGACGCGAATGCTTCCACACCACCGGCACCGACGATGGAGCCTCCCCAGTTCCCGGGCGCATCCACCAGTGCCGCCTCCGTTGTCGTCCTGATCACACTGGGAATCTTGGGGACGGCCGCTTTCCCGGCCTTCGCCGATCCCCTTCCGCTGGCTGGTGCGGTTCGAATGAGTGTGAACGGTCAGGCCGGGGAGCAATCGGCCCAATTCGAGGCCACCATCGATCTCGTCTCAACCGGAACGAATCAGGTGGTGGAACTGTTCGGGCCGGAAGCGGCCGTCCAGCAGTTCACCGTGACCGATGGCGAGGCAAGTCTGCAGCGCCAAGGCGGTGGCATCAGTGCATTGCTCCCTCTTCCCGGGCACGCCACGGTCCGGGTTCAATGGCTGGTCAATGTGGGTGGCGATTCCACGCATCGAACCTTGGATTCTTCTTTGCCATTGACTCCCGGGACCCGGCTGACGCTGTCGATTGCCGATCCGGATGTGGCCGTCGAGTTCCCGACCGCTCTTTCCTTCAGCCGCGGCGTCGAGAACCATCAGACTCAAATCCATGCGGTCCTGGGTTCCTCCAACCGGTTCAAGCTGAGTTGGAGTCCCCGCCAAAGCCGCAGTACGGAATCGCCAACCGCCTTGTTCGCTCAACAGGCCTCGCTCATCACGCTCGCCAATGGTGTTGTCGCGATCCGGACCACCCTGGAATTCACCGCACCGCAGGGGGAGGTCCGGTCGGTTCAATTGGCCTATCCGACGTCCCAACGCCTCGTGCGGGTGGTCGGCGATACCGTTCGCACCTGGAACATTTCCACCACCAATCGCAATCAATTGACGGTGGAGTTGACCAAACCGGCGGCAACCAACCGGGTGGTCATCGAGACCGAACAAAATCTGGAGTCGTTGCCTGCATCCCTCGCTCTGGCCGTCCCGACCGCCCTCGGGGTGCAACGAAACACCGGTTGGGTGGCCCTTCGCACAGGCGAGGAACTGGGATTTACCGTGGACCGTACCCAGGGACTCGAACGGGTCGAGGACTCGGCCCTGACCCCATTGCTCGGCAAGGAGATGGGCGTCGTTCAGAGTGCCTGGCGCTTTCTCGACCCGCGATTCGATCTGGGGCTCAAGGTGGAGCTGCTCACTCCGCGAATCGAGGTGGCGCTTCATCATCATTGGACCGTTGGATTTGACCAGATGACCGCTGCGGTGCATGCGGACGTCACCGTGACCCGGGCGGGCATTTTCAACCTTCGCTTTGCCCTCCCTGACGACATCCGTTTGGATCGCGTGGAAAGTCCGGCCATGGCGTCGTTTGCAGAACGTCGCACGGCGACCGGGCGCGAATGGACCGTGACCCTGAAGCAGCGGACCCTTGGCCCGTTTTCCATTGATCTGGCGTTGAGCCGTCCGCTGACCAATCTACCCCCGCAACTGACATTGACCGGAGTCAGTCCACTGGATGCCTACCGGGTTTCCGGATTTGTTTCCGCTACGTCCGAGCCGGGCATCAGTCTCAAGACGATCTCTTTTACTGGCCTGGCTGAGATTCCGGCGGCTTCGCTGCCCAACGGCAACCCGGGCATGTCCGGTTGGCTGGCGTTCAAGCGCCTCTCCACCGACACCGGCTCGCCGGGTTGGTCTCTGAAGCTTCTGACCGAGGTGGTCGATTCGTGGGTGCGGGCAGAGACGGCCAGCTCGATCACCATTGGAGAATCGTTTGCCTCCGGACGGGCGGTGGTGCGCTATGACATTCAAAACGCTCCAATGCAGGAGTTTGCGCTGCGGGTTCCGACTGGGTGGCGGAACGTGGAAATCACCGGACCGGGCATCCGGCGGCGCGATCAGACCAATCGAATCGAAGGAGTCGAGTGGCGCATCGAATTGCAAAACAAGACCCGTGGCGATTACCGCCTGCAGGTAAAGTGGGAGCAGGCCCGGGAGGGCACCAACGAGTTTCTTGCCACCGGTCTGGAGACCATCGGGGCGGAACGGGAAACCGGCACCGTCGCCTTCTTCACGCGAGGCCAGGTTCAATTGATTCCGCCCGCCGGAACGAACAGCCTCCTGCGCGTGGAAGCCCGGGAATTGCCGGAGTGGGCACCAGTTCCGGGACGCGATCCGGCCCGGCTGAGCTTCCGGTACCTCCGGACTGGGTGGCAGTTGGCGTTGGGTGTTCGCCAGTACCAGGACGCCGCCTTACTCCAGGCGTTGGTTGAACGGGCGCGCCTGCGAACCGTGATCGCGGCTGACGGTCAAATGATGACCCAAATCGAGCTCCGAATTCGTAATAATGGACGTCAAAGTCTGGCGCTGACCCTCCCATCGGATGCCGAGGTGTGGTCGGCGTTCGTCAACCGGGACCCGATCCGTCCCGCCCGGGCGGGCGGCCAGGTCCTCATTCCACTCGAGGGGACCGATGATGCTGGGGCCGTGGTGGCGGTCGAGTTGACCTATGTGGTCCGGGGAACCTTTCCCAAAACCCGGGGCACCGTCGCCCTGGCCACTCCCCGTCTGGATATCCCGTTAAAGGATGCGCAATGGGAATTGTTCCTGCCCCCCGACTACGACTATGCCGATTTTGGCGGCTCCATGAATTTGCGGGAGGATGAGGGTAAAGGTCAGGTGAGCGATTACACCCTATCCAGTTATCAGCAGCAGCAACTGGAGCAGAATGTCGCCTGGAAGACCGCCGAGGCCGAGCTGTTGTCTGAGACGCGGGAAGAACTGGCAAAAAACAGCCTCCAAGGTTCGGTAAAACTGGAGCGCTTCAATCGGCTTTCGGCGGCAAGTTCGGGTGCACGCGACGGACGGGCTTACCGGGAACTGAAGGACGCGGTGGATGAGGTGCAGAGCAGCAACTTGATTCAGGCCCAATTGGGTTATGAATTGGACAACAACCTGCAACCCAATCGGGATAAGCGTTCGCTTGGTCAGAGCTATGACGCCAAGGTCGCCAAGCTTCAGGTGGCCCAGCTCAATCGGGCACAAGCCGTGATCACCACCCGCGTCTCGCCTCTGCGGGTAAATCTTCCCACCCGCGGCCTTCGGTTCAATTTTAGTCAGGTGTTGCAAACCCGTCCGGGCGAACCGATGACCGTTTCATTCCGAGTCAGGAATGAACAGCATCCGGGCTGGCTTCGCCTGGCCCTCGGCTGGGGTTCCGCCGCCGGTGTCCTCTGGTTTCTATCGGCATGGATAATGCGTCAACGCCGGACGCAAGTCCCTCCGAAGGAGGGACATCCAACGGAGGGACGCGCTCCTGCAAGTCCCTAATTACTGCAGGGATCATCACCACTCCCGATCTAAATGCACCTTGGTAGGTGTAACCGAACCTTAAATCGAACAAGAGAAACGTTGGGTGCGCATGGATCAAACCCACGTGACTGACGGATACAATGTATGGCCCTTACAGAACAAAAGTGCGCATTTTAAAACGGTTTCCAGATCCCAGATATCCCAATCCACTTGGCGTAAACTCATGGGAATGAATAGGTTGTAGGCAAGCGCGTCCACCAATAGCCCCGGTCATGCACGAGTTACTGCTGGCAATCATTGGCGTCGAATGACTCCCAACGAGTCCATCTCCGGAACAAAATCAAACCGGTCGGGAGTCAGGCAAATCGGAACGTCTGCCGCCAACTCGGGCAGGCTTAAGAGGCGGCGTCCATTGCGACTGGCAGTCAAGGCACCCAAAAGGTTGGATTTGGCCGACTCGAAGGCGTGGCGAACCAGATGCGCCGAATCATTGACCCGGACGCCATCCAACTCCGAACCCAGCCGGTCGATGAGGGCACCGGCCCCGAGCACGTCTTCATAGGCCAGCGATTCCAAGGTGCCCGAACAGACCAGAATTAATTCCTCAGGTTGGCACCACAGAATTCGGTCCGCCACCGCCGCCAGGTTCCCAAACGAAGCAATCCAGATGGCCGACGCTCCTTGGCAGGCTCGTAGCGCGCGGGTGCCATTCGAGGTGGTCATGAGAATTCGCCGGTTCCGGACCCGTTCCGCCGTGAACTCGCGAGGCGAGTTTCCGAGATCAAACGCGATGCCGCCGGTCAACTCGGGCCCGATGCGCAATCCCTCCCGTTCGCCCGCCAGCAATGCATCCGGCCATTCGTGATGCCAGGCCAGGGCCTCCGGAATATCGACCGCAGGTCGGATGGCTGCCGCACCGTTGGCAAAGGCCTCCAGCATGGTGGAGGTGGCCCGCAGGATATCGAACACCACGCAGACCGTCCGGCTCAAGTCGCGCTCCGGGAGCCGTTGAAACTCTGCCGGAACCAGGAGGACATCGATGCTTCGCACGCCGGAAGAAACCGCGTTTGGGATAAATTGCCAACGCCCGAATTCAAGGTCCTCGACTAAGGGACAGGTCATCTGTCGATCAAACGTAGCGCATACAGTCTTGTCTGCCGTTTCGCCGACATTCCTGTCGGCAGGGCTGGGCCCCGACCCAAGGCGCGCGGGTTGACCGGCTGGCCTGGCAGGTTTGGAAACCGGTCCCTGAGTCGTTCCGAGCACTACGGGTGCGAGGCTTCCAAAAACAGCGTTTCTCCACCTCCGGACGAACGGGTGAGGTAGTCTGCTGGCGACAGTGGTCGAAATCGGATTAGGGACTTGCAGGAGCGCGTCCCTCCTTTGGATGTCCCTCCTTCGGAGGGACTTGCGTTCGGACGCGCTCCTGCAAGTCCTCAATTATTGCGGGGATCATCGCCATTCCCGGTCTAAAGGCACCTTGGTAGGTGTGACCCAATTGGACTACTACTAATGACCTGTCCCTTGGTCGTAAACCTCCGACGCCAGATGACCCGCAGATCGGTCTGACTCCGGGCTCCAGTCGAGTAGATTTTGCGCCAACTTACGTTTGGCGACTACGGTGCTGCGGGTCGGTCGACTACTAATGACCTGTCCCTTAAGATTGACCCAAAACGTCCAAACTGTTCCCTAGGAGGCCTTGGCCTTTCGTGTGCGCAGGTCCGGACGATGCCGCCGGGCGTAGTGGAAGAGGTATTGTTGCGCGTACCCGGCCCACGGGCCGAAATGGGTGTCGGCAAAGTCTCGGAGACGCTTCGGGGAGGGGCGTCGGCGGGGAAAGTAGAGGGCGGCCAGTCCCCGCAGCATCCAGACATCCAACGGGAAGGCGTCCTGACGACCATAGGCGAACAGCAACACGCAATCGGCTATCTTCGGACCCACTCCAGGCAGCGCGGTCAATGCCGTTCTGGCTTCAGAGGTTGTCATGGATTCCAGTTCGGAAAGATTCAACCGGCCATCTTGGACCGACCGTGCGGCCGCGAGGACGTAGGGTGCCCGAAAGCCGAGTTTGCAGGCGCGTAGGCTCGCCTCACCGGCCATCATCAGTTGTTCCGGTGTCGGAAAGTCCCAAACCGGTTCCTCTCCCGAAAATGGAACCAAAGGCGAACCGAACCGCTGCGATAGCAGTTCGATGCATTGTTCGATCTGCACGATCTGCTTGGTGGACGAGCAAATGAAGCTGACCAGGCATTCCCAGGCCGGCTGGCGAATCAAACGGAGGCCGTTGCAGGCTGCCAATGCCGCCCGCATGGGTTCATCGTCGGGAAAGCTGCGCACCACCGCTTCAAAATCGTCGTCCAGCCGAAGGTAGCGGGACAGCCAACTCCAGTCGGCAACAGGGACGGTGGTTTGCGCCTCAAACCCATTTTCCACGCGGAGGAGGATGACCGGTCTTCCGGCGACGACCCCGGTCCATCCGCAGGACGTTAACCGCCATCGAAACGTCTGGCCACTCGAGAGCGTGGTGTGGAGGTCGAAGGCCCGGACGTTGAATCGTGCCCGGGATGGAGAAACAACCTCGACCCGGGGCTCAATGGAGGTCACGGCACGCGAAAAGCTGCACCCGGTGAAACCGTCGTCCACGAACCACCACATCGAACAGGCCAAGACTGGTCACCGTACTGAATTCTCGGGCAAGTCGCTCGGGGACAGCCTGTTCCCGGTCCGCTTCCATGACGTAAATCGCGTTGGCTCCGTGACGGGACGCATAGCGGTACTCCGGCCAAAACCAGAACTGATTTTCAGGGGTGTCACTCGACCGGACCACAACCAACGGTTGGTCCGTCCCCACGGTAGCCTTGGCTTCCGGAAGGTAGAAGCTCAGGAGGCCTGTTCTTCCGTAGTGATCGGCGATGATGAAGGTCGGTTTTCCGGTTTCCTGCTCGAATCGAGTTCGTTGTTCACCCACTTGGCGGGCAAGGTCCCGGTAGCCGCGCACCCGTTTGAGGGGCTCCAATTTCGCTGGAAGCGGATGCCCCAGAACTCGTTGCGCCAGATTTGTCTCATGGAGAAAAACCAAAATGGGCAGTCCGAAAGCCAACCCGGCGGTGAGATATCGTTTTCCCGTGAGATCGCCGCCCTGAGCCCATCGGTGCCAGAACACGGCGGCAAACAACATCAAGGGCAAGATCGAGGCCGCAATCCAGTTGGGCTGAACGCGAGCACGGAGCGTGTACAGCAGATAAAAGAGAAACAGGGGTCCGCCAAAGCACCAAAAATACAGCAGCACCGGACGTGCGCACGGTTCACTGGCAGTTCGTCGCTGTCCCCACCATCGCCGAAAGCCGAGGATCGAAGCATGGACGATGGCAGCAAAGAAGAACGGGTTGAGTAGCAACGGGACCACCAGCAGGAAATCAAACAGGAAGTCCGGTTTGAAGTGCCACGGTTCAGACAAGCCGGACCGGTCGGCTAGATGATGAATCGTCGGCCAATCGTGAGCCATGTTCCATCCGATCACGGGCACGGTGCAGACCAGATTGATTGCCAGAGCCAGCCAAAATCCCGGACGCCGAAACACGGGCCGTGCCGGGGGATGGACCATGGCGAAGATTAACCAGGAGGCCCAAAGGAACGGGGAGGCGAACTTGCAAAGGAACGCTCCACCCCACGCAATCCCAGTCAGAGCCCACCAGCGCAGTGATTGAGTCTGCCATGCTCTCCAGCCAGTCAAGAGGGCCACCATCCAGCAGGCGACCAGGAGGGGATCGATGGTGATGAGGATGGAACCGACGGCCAGGAGCGGGGTTGCGAGCACCGCCAGCAAAAAACAAAATGCGGTCCGCCCACTGGTGAGCTGTGCCAGGAACCTGAGCAAAAGGAAGCCCACGCCGGATGCCAAAAGTGGCGACAGCAAACGCACTCCGAGTTCGGTGTCGCCCGCCAGGTGGGTGCCGATCCATTGCGCCAGGGCGATCCCCGGCGGCTTGCTGTAGTACGACCAATCCAGATGCTTCGACCAGAGCCATTGGTAGGCTTCATCCTCGCTCAATTCGATGGTGCCCAGTCCGAGGTATATCCATCGAAACGCGAGAAGTGCCACCAGAAGCACTCCACCCGCCCGGACCCAATGGGCGTCCTCTGTGACCGTCGGTTCGAAGGGTTGGGGAGACGCGGAGGCGTATCCCAGCAGCGACGGATGGCGACGCCACCAGAGAGGAAAAACCTTGCGACCGCCGCTTTGCCAGACCGCCTCCAACCCGAAGACCGTGGCCAGACCGATGGTGGCTCCGATCGCCCATCCCCCCAGAACATCGAGTGGATAATGAGCCCCCAGGTACACCCGTGACAGTCCCACCAATCCGGCGATCGCCAATGCAGGGGTCTTGCTTCGTCGGAAGAATAAAAGGGTGACCGTCGCGACGCAGGCCGCATTCGCCGAGTGGGAACTGGGAAAGGAGGCATAGTCGCTGCCGCGTCCCGTCCTGAGTTCAGTTTCTATAACGGTAATGTAAGGTCGCGCCCGGCCCACCGAATGCTTTAGCGGTCCCACGACCGCCTGATCACCCACCAGCAACGCCACCACCAATACCAGTAGATAAATCCGTCCCTTGAATCCGCCGCAGCAGCATAGCCAGGCCACCAGCAGAACGACTGCAGGCCCGAACAGTGAGTTGCCGCTAAAGAACGGCAGCACACGGTCGAAAACCGGATTCGACCACGTCTGGTTGACAGCGCGGAATCCGGCAAGGTCAAGGGCGGCCAACCAATCCATTGCGCGGTGAGAATAGCGGTTCGGGGGGAATGGGGCAGTCGATTTTTGACCCGGATGCTGGGGGCACCCTGCCACGGCGTGTCAGCGATGCAGGGCAGGGGGGAAACGGAACGCCGATGCCCAGTGCCGGGCTGTCACTTCCGTTCTCCGATCAGACGAGTACCAAGGGGCCTTCGGCAGAAGGCGCTGGGGCGAGGTTGGTCGGTGGCGCGGTGAGTTCTACCGTGGGACACGGCCGGTCCTGGTCGGTGTTTTCCACCCGGATGTGCCCGGCTCCCACACCCGCCAGCTTGCGCGAGACTTCCCGATGAGCCAGTTCCGGTCGGTTGCAATCCCGGCTCAGGTGTCCCAAATACACCCGATGGAGCAGGGCGTGAGCCAGTTGAGCCGCCGCCTCGGCGGCCGCAACATTTGACAGGTGACCGTGCCGGGAAAGGATTCGTTGCTTCGTGCTCCATGGCCGACGGGTATCGGCCTGCAATAGTCCAAGGTCATGGTTTGCCTCCAGAACGAGGAGATTTGCCACGCGCACCCGTTCGAAGATCAATTTGGTCACGTGTCCGAGATCGGTCAGGAATCCGATATTGCCACCGCTGGTTTGAAGAAGGAATCCCACCGGGTCCACCGCATCATGCGGAATGGCAAAGGTTTGCACGCCCACGGTGCCCAGGTCGAAATGATTGCCCGTCTCGAACCGGCGAAAATTGAAACGTGTTTCCGGGAATTGGCGCTGAATGGCCTCCTGTGTGAGCCGGTTGGTATACACCGGAATGCCGGTCTTGCCACAGAGCGGACCCAAGCCGCAGATATGGTCCCCATGTTCGTGGGTGATCAAAACGCCGCTGAGTCCTTCAGCCACCCTGCCCAATGTGGCCAGACGTTCGCGAATTTGACGTCCGCTGAAGCCGGCGTCGATCAGTAGACGCGTTTCCCCCGCTTCCAGATAGGCGCAGTTGCCACTGCTACCGCTCCCAAGAATCGTAAACCGAACCGACACAGACCGACGTTACGTATTGGATTCCGCCCGGCAAGCACGCTTCGCGCCAAGTCTTGTTTTCCTCCCGAGCCAAGGTACCCTTGGATGCAATGTCACAGGGACTACATCTTTCGCAGCGGCTCTCGCAGCAAATGGTGCTGTCGCCCCAGCTCCAGCAATCGCTGGCGCTGCTGCAGGCTCCTGTCCAGGAATTGCAGGCCCTGATTCAGCAGGAACTGCATCAGAATCCCATCCTGGAAGCCGACGATACCGGGGAAGTGACTGCCGAAGACCGCGAACGGGTGGCGGAACAGGCCAATACCCAGCTGGACCCCGCCGAACCCCCCGCCGACACGCGCTACGATCCGGCCACCGAGGCTGCACCCGAGGGTCCAGTCGATCAATTTGACGCGGAAATTCAACGGCTGATTCAGATGGACCAGGAATGGCGCGATCACTTTTCCGCTGCCAATTCTTCCCAGCGCTATTCCGCCGAAGACGAGGAACGCCGCCAGTTCATGTTCGACACGCTGACGGCAGAGACGTCGTTGCAGACCGAATTGCTCGAGCAAGTCCGAATGGCCGATCTCGACGATCGCTCACGACAGGTGGCGGAACTCCTCGTCGGCAATATCGACGATCGCGGGTATCTCCAACCCAAGCTGGAGGAGTTGACCTTCTCCACTGGCATCTCGCTGGAGGAACTTCAGGCGGCACTCAAGTTGGTTCAGTCCTTCCATCCGCCCGGTGTGGGAGCGCGTGATCTTCGCGAGTGTCTGCTCCTGCAGCTCGAGCGCGCCGGTCGACAGGAGTCTTCCGAATACCTGATTATTCGGGACCATATGGAGGCCCTGGGAAAACGGCGTTTCCCGGAAATTGCCCGACACCTTGGGATCACCGCCAACGAAGCCCAGGAACTGGCCGAGCGAATCGCTCAATTGGAACCGCGTCCAGGTCAGGTCTATGCCTCCGACGACAGCCAGTACGTGGCTGCGGAAGTCTCCGTGGTCCGTGAAAAAGACGGCGAGTTCACAGTTCTGGTCAATGACGACAACCTGCCACGCCTGCGCATCAGCAACCAATACAAGGACCTTCTCAGCCAGGCCGAGACCTCTCAGGAAGTGCGCGAGTACATCCGCGAAAAGATCAAAGCCGGCAAGTTCCTGATCAAGAGCATCCACCAACGTCAAAGCACCATTCTCAACATTGCCCGGGAGATTGTCGCCCGGCAGAGGGAATTCCTGGAGCAGGGCGTTGCCCACCTCAAACCCATGACCATGGTCCAGGTGGCCGAGGTCGTGGGGGTGCACGAGACCACCGTCAGCCGGGCGGTTTCGGGCAAGTACATGCAGACACCCCAGGGTATCGTCGAGATGAAGTATTTCTTCACCTCCGGCGTGAACACCTCGTCGGGTGATTCGATGTCCAATACCAGCGTCAAGACCATCCTCAACGAATTGATCGCCGGCGAAGACAAAAGCCATCCCCTGTCGGACGAAGACCTGGTGGCCAGCTTGAAAAGCCGGGGAATCGTGATCGCCCGACGAACCGTCGCCAAATACCGCTCAGAGTCCAACATCCTGCCGAGCCACCTGCGGAAACTCTACTGAGGGCTTTGGGTGCCATCGCTTACAGGCCGTAGACGCCCACCCTGGGAACGCGGACGTCTCGTCCGCAGGGCGGTCCGAACCGCCGCGGCTCACCAGGAGGTTCGCCCTACCATGCCCGGTGGATTATTGATGCAAACTTTTGACTGTC
>CAITXU010000297.1 GCA_903896505.1 uncultured Verrucomicrobiota bacterium
AGTGCGCTCACCGCCAGGTGATCCGGCATCGCACTCAGAACCGCGTAGTCCGCCGCCTTTAGAGCCGGGATGGTGGTCTTGGTCTTTTGCGGTGGGGTATCCAAAAAGACGTAGTCATATTTCCCGCGTAGACGGTTGATCGGTTCAAGCAGCAAGTTCTGGTGAATCAGCCACGGGTTTTGGGCTAGGAAAGTATCGAGCTCGGCCAGCTTCCGTGAACTCGGTACCAAATGGATATTGGGTGGCAAGGCCACCTCGGATTCGTCATTCGTGATGATGGTGTCCTCGGCGCTCTCCGCTCCGGTCAGCAATTCAAAAGAACTGTTCCATCCATCGGTCGGAGCGCGCAGTGCCTTGGTCGCGCCCGAGGTCATGTCGAGATCGATAATCAGGGATTTTCGTCCCCTCTCGGCCAGTGCTCCGGCCAGTTGAATGGTATTGGTGGTTTTGCCGACTCCTCCCTTTTGGTTGCCGACGGCGATCACAACGGTGTTTCGGATTTTTTCAGTCATCTTCCTCCTGGTAAAACGTGGTCATTGGGCCAGTTGGCCAACCGGCGGCCGAATTGCCGTCGGGCCAACGGGCCATTTCGGTTATCCCACTTTCTGAAAATCCCCACCAGAGGGTGTTTTAATGCCATTCCAAGGATGGCGAACAATCAATCAGAGCCGCTTGGCCCATTGGCCAACGGGCAAAATCCGTCCCCAACCTCCTCTTGGCCCGGTGGCCCTTTGGCCAACGGAATCAGATCGCCGAGCGCAGCGGACTCAATCAATCGGCCATTAGCCTCCTGGACCGGGGCAAGCGTAAACCCACGCTGGACACCTTGGTCAGAATCGCCGCCGTGCTTGAAATTGAGCTGGGGCACGTCCTGCTCCATGCGACGCAAGATGTTCGGGAAAAGAGTGATTTCGGAAACTCCGCCTACTGATTTCGATCCGCCAACGGAAATCGACACCCAATGTATCCAATTGTTCGCGAAAGCCTTCTCTTCCCCGTGGCTGAGTCCAGGTCCTCAACAGTTCCGGTGAAAGCAACCGCCTCGGCTCCGACATAGCTTGCCCCCAAAATTCGGACCAGTGGTTAAGTTAATTGAGTCGAGGTCTTGGCGGGGGTAAAAAGAGAGAAGTGTAAGGATGAAAGCCAAGAGAAAGCGACATCAGGCCTCGTTCAAGGCGCAGGTGGGACTGGAGGCACTGACCGGAGAAAAGACGGTCGCGGAGATTGCCCGGGAGTATCAAATCCATCCCGTCCAAGTCAGCCAATGGAAACGAGCAATAATCGACCGACTCCCCGAGCTATTTGAGACTGGGAGTCGTTCGCCAGTTGAAACGGCCGAGCGGGAAGTGGCCCGACTGGAACAGAAAATCGGACAACTGACCATGGAGCTGGACTGGCTTAAAAAAAAGTCCAGTCAACTGGGCTTGTAGCTGCCCGGCACCAACTGGTGCAGGACGACCAGGCCTTGAGCGTGCGGCGGCAGTGCGAGTTGTTGGGAACCAGTCGCAGTGGTTGGTATTACCTCCCAAAAGAGGAAAGTCCGGAGAATCTCCGATTGATGCGGCGGTTGGACGAATTGAACCTCGAAAACCCGGAGTATGGACGCCCTCGGTTGACCGCTCTGCTCCGGCGCGAAGGTTGGCCGGTCAATCAAAAGCGGATTCACCGACTGATGTCCGTCATGGGGATGGAGGCAATCTACCCCAGGCAAAGGACGAGTCAGCCTGAGCCGATGAACGAGATTTACCCCTATTTGCTGCGCAAAAAGCCCATTACGGGACCTGACCAGGTGTGGTGTGCCGACATCACCTACATCCCCATGCGTTACGGATTCATGTACCTGGTGGCTGTGATGGATTGGTGGAGTCGCTTTGTGCTGTCTTGGGAACTGAGTAACACACTGGAGGCCCGCTTTTGCGTTGCAGCTTGGAAGCAGGCGTTGCTCCGAGGACGAAGCACCCCACTGATTTCAAACACAGACCAGGGAGCTCAATTTACCTCCAGGGAATACCTCGATGCCGTGGAAGATTCCGGAGTCCAGATCAGCATGGACGGACGGGGCCGGTGGATGGACAACCGGTTCATCGAGCGCCTCTGGCGCAGTTTGAAGTATGAGGATGTCTATTTGCGGTCGTACGAGGATGGGCGCAAACTACGTCTGGGACTGCGACACTGGTTCGTTAAGTACAACCAACATCGGCCTCACCAGGCGCTTGGATATGCCACCCCAGAGGAGGTCTATCACGCTCCAGAATCCCATGGCGCAAAACCCGCAACTTGGGCTTGAAGTTAGAGCGCCGATGGCGCTAAAAAATGACCGCTCCAAAAACCGGGAGGGAAGGCTCAAAGGTCTCTACCCCAGTCTTCCTTCCCAACGAGCATAACCATAACAATCAAACCTCATCCCCGCTCGAGACCATAACTTATTTTGCCTAATAAGTGGTCTGATATTGGGGGCAAGCTCAATACGGAAAACAAACCAATCCCAATTTTTCCAATCAATCGCCGTCCGCCCGGACTGTGATACGGACTATTGGGAGCAGTGACTCCAAGATGTCCACCCTCCTTGCTCCTCTTAGCGCTTCCGCCAATGTGAAACAGCATGTGAGCCAACACTTCAGGGCTCATTCCATGACCGTTGTCCTCTACGGTTATGCGCTCAAACCTTGGTGCATCAGTTTTGATTACGACCCTGCTTGCATCCGCATCGTAGGCGTTCGATATCAATTCACGGAGGGCTGAACCTGGGCGCCGATAAATGCCATCGGTAACTCGTGCGATTACTCTTTCATCGGTCCGCAAGGTGGTCGCAACAGGTTCGCTATTGTTCTCACTCTTGTGAATCTGTGTAACAAGTTCTTTTTCGGCTAAATCGTCTGCCGTGGTCGGCACCGATGTTTTCATACGGTTACTTTCGTCAGAGTCGACTTTACGGCTTCGGCAATGCTGCTTGCCATCGGTGGTGGAACGGCATTTGAGATTTGTGTGACTTGTTCGGAGAGATTGCCCTCGAGAACAAAACTCTTTGGAAAGCCTTGTAGAATCATCGCCTCGTAAATACTCAGCCGCCGCCGACCCTCAGGATGGACATGAATTTCACGGTGGCCGAACGCGATTGTAGGACTCGGCTTATCCCAAGAGAGCCTTCTGAAACTTCGGCCTTTAACAGCCGTCACCGGACTTGTGAACCGCTTCGACTTTGGTTTCATGGTCCAGTGATTCGGATGCACTGGAAAATCAGTAGGTGACAATCCTCGGGCAAAAAAGACGGGATCTGGTAGGCTTGCGATGGCATCCTTCACGGTGGCCGGACCCTTCCGTTTTTTGGGTGGTGGCAGCTTACTGTTCAGACCATTCCGCATCGCCGTTAGAATAATTCGCCTCCGATTCTGAGGCACACCGAACTGCAAGGAACACAATTCGTTCTCAATTACATTGAATTGGAGGTCTTTGAGAGCGGTTAAAAGTCCGTGAAAGCACGGTAAATGTTTTTTGTCCTTCATGCCGAGAACGTTCTCAAACACAACAAAATCAACTGTGTAGTAGTCCATCAGAGCTCGAACGATTTGGATGTAGAGCCTTGGAAGTTCATTGCGTGGATCGTTACTTCGGGAATTGGGGTTTCCTCTTGAAAAGCCCTGGCATGGTGGCCCTCCGATGATACCAATCCGTTCGCCTCGAAGGATCGTTGATGTAGCGTGATCAAGAACACCCATCGGCCCGAGCTTGACCAAATCAGCAACTATCCCATGCGTCTGCTCAAAGTTTCGTTTGTGCGTCCGAATGGCAGCGGTGGAAAAATCGATCGCGAGAGGGATGGTGAAACCTTGTCGGAGAAACCCAAGATCGAGCCCTCCTGCGCCAGAGAACAGGCTCACAATCTTCGGAAGCGCTGAGTGTGAAGGCGTGGATTTCTTGCCTGAGGTCGATCCCCCGCCGATTTGTTGTATCGGTGTTCGCAGTCCGGCAAAATCCTGGTCTGGTTTGCGCACGAGCATCTTCGTTTGTAGCCTAGCGTGAACGGCCAGCTCTGGCGAGCTTTGTCGTGGGGTATTCCACTGAAGCACGGCTTCTGCCCGATGGTTTTTTGGTAGAGACGGCGGACTTGCTCGTTTAACACCCTTTACGCTATTCCTAGTAGCCGTCAACTCACGTGCGGAACGACCATAGGACTTAAAGGCCTGATATGGGTATCCGGGGAAGAGATTGTTGGTTGTAGGTGGCTTTCGGTCAACCCTTGCACCTTTGGGATGGAGTTGTTTCCATCCTAACAATACGCAACCGGGGGCCGCTCCGACCGCCCTTCAGCGGTCCAACTGGGCAATTGAGCCTGCTCCTGCTCAAATATTTGTTCTGGAACAAGCGTTCCGCTTCAATTCCTCCCGCTTTCCTCGATTGCCGCCCATGGCCCGGTCGGGCTAGGCTTTCGCCGCCATGGTGACGCTGTCTCCGACCCGAATTCGTGAATTGCTCGATGCTGCCGCCCGTACACGGGTGCTGGTGGTGGGAGACCTGATGCTCGATCAGTTCATTTGGGGGCGCGTTTCTCGTATCTCCCCCGAGGCCCCGGTTCCGGTGGTTGACTTTGAACGCGAGCATTTCATGCCCGGCGGTGCCGCCAATGTCGCCCGAAATCTCACCGCCCTCGGCGGCAAGGCCGACATTTTTGGCGTCGTAGGCGAGGATACCAATGGGAAGCATCTCGCCGACCTGCTCGAGAAAGAGGGGGTGGGCTGCTCCGGACTGCTGGCGGTCGAGGGCCGGTTCACTTCCACCAAAACCCGTATCGTTGCCCACCAGCAGCAGGTCACCCGCCTCGACCGCGAAACCCGCGGTAAAATCGACGCCAAAGCGACCCAGGCCCTGCTCAAGAAAATCGACGCGCTGCTCCCCAAAGCCGATGCCGTCAGTGTCGGAGATTATGGCAAGGGGGTCATTACCCAAACCTTGCTCGATGGACTCAAGGAACGGTGCCGCGCCGGTGCCAAGTGGCTGAGCCTCGATCCCAAACCCGTCCATCGGCTCGACCTCAAGGGACTTTCTCTCATCACCCCCAATCGCAAGGAGGCCTTCGAATTGGCCGGCCTTGAGGATACCACCCGTCGCGACAATCCGCTCGAGGATACCCAGTTGATGAAGGTGGCCGACGCGCTGTTCCGGGACCATGCACCAGCCCTGCTCCTGATCACCATCGGTGAACTGGGCATGCTGCTCTGTCAGCGCCACCAACCGCCGGTGCATATCCCGACCGTGGCCAAGGAGGTTTTTGATGTCTCAGGTGCAGGCGATACCGTTATCGCCAGCTTCACCATGGCGATTGCCGCCGGCGCTTCGCCCGTCGAGGCCGCCATTTTCTCCAATCATGCCGCCGGTGTGGTGGTCGGAAAGGTGGGAACGGCCACCGTGACCCCCGATGAGTTGTTGGCCAGCTTTACCAAAGTTTCATGAAGCGAGCTGTTTTTATCGATCGCGACGGGACCATCAACGTCGAACGCCATTATCTGCACAAACCGGAGGAATTCGAACTCATCCCCGGTGTGGCGCAAGCGTTGAAGCAACTTCAGGAGGCCGGATTCCTGCTGGTGGTGGTGACCAATCAGGCGGGTATCGGACGCGGTTACTACACCGAGGACGATATGCACCGGGTCCACGATCGGATGCATGAATTGCTCGATCCCGAAGGAGTCCGGTTCGCCGGCATTTACTTTGCCCCCGAGGCGCCCCATCAACCGAGCGAACGCCGCAAACCGGCCCCGGGCATGTTGCTCGACGCTCATCGCCATCATGGAATCAACCTCAGCGGGAGTTACATGATCGGCGACAAGCGGATTGACCTGGAGGCGGGCTGGAATGCCGGCTGCAAAACGAGCCTGCTGGTGCGGACGGGCTACGGTCGGGAAGTTGAGCTCAAAGAAGCCGACCAATTGAATGGGGCGCCGGTGGTCAATGACCTGGCCGAAGCCGCCGCCTGGATACTCAAGAACGAAGGTCTGGCCTGATCCCGTTGTCCGCACTTGGCAAACTCCCGCCACCCCGGTATCAAAGCGTGGTGGATGCGGGCGAGTGGCGCAGCGGTTAGCGCAGCTGCCTTACACGCAGTTGGTCGGGGGTTCGAATCCCTCCTCGCCCACCATCTTCCTTTCCCACCATGAAGGTCCTCCATGTCCACGCGCATTTCGACGACTTCGAGTTCTGCAGCGCCGGGACCTTCGAGCGGTGGAAACGGAAACTCGGCTCCGGGTTTACCGGACGGGTCCTCGTCTGTACCGATGGTCGGGCCGGTCATCACCAGCTTTCCCGGGCCGAAACCGGTCGCATCCGCCTGGCCGAGCAGGCCGCCAGCGCCCAACTCGGAGGCTACGAGTTTTCCCTTCTCCGGCAACGCAACGGCGAGCCGTTTGCCGAGGGCTGCCGGGTCCTGACCTCCGAGTTGCTCGAAGCCCTCTGGCTGGAAATCCGGGCCTTCGAGCCCGACTATCTGATTTGCCCGCCCCTCCCGTCCGACCCATTGGCCGGTGTGCATCCGGACCATTGGACCGTCGCGGAGGCCGTCCGCCGCATCGCCTACATGATCAATGTGCCCCACGCTTTTCCCGACCCGTCCGGGGCACCCGATGATCCGTCTCCGCGCTGGCTGAAGACCCCGGTGATTCTCAACACCTATGATGCCTATCAAGCAGGTGCCAACCAGTTCGATATAGTGGTTGATGTGGAATCCTGTTTCGAGCTGATCGCCTCGGAATCGTGGTGCCATCAAAGCCAGATTCGGGAATGGCTCCCCTGGGTGGGACGTCACTCACTGCCCACCCCGGCCAATCTCGATGAATGGCACCAAATCCTGCGTCAACGGTTCAGCCGTCAGGCCGCAGAGCTGCAACTGCCCTTCGATCGAACTTTCGAAGTCTTTGTCCTCACAGCCTGGGGTTCGATCCCCCCAGCCCAAAAACTGGCGGATGATTTTCCAGGAGTGGAGCAGGATTTGGGTCGACTCGAACGCCTGGCGACACGCCTGGAGCGGTGGCATCCATCCTAGAATCCGGAGATCGCGATTCCAACCCGCCGTTCAGATACTGGCCACCCGTTCGAAAACCCAGGGGTTGTCCTTCGATGAGCCCTGTAGATTGGATTTCCATGGGCGTTCCCATGCGTGTTCCGGCGTCACAGTCAGGTTTTTTCTTGCCTCCTTGGGGCCGGTGGCTATGACCACAGGATGAGCAAAAGGGTAATGATGCGTCCATTGTGGCTCGGAATATGGGTTGGCCTCCTCTCGTTCACATGGGGGCCCAGTATCGTTAAAGCTCAGAACGGACCGCAACTGTCGCTCGTTCCAGCCATTGGTACCGCATTTTTGGCCCAAACCGGGCAGGTCTACCAGTTGACCGTTGCCACGAATTTAACCGGTCCTCGTTTTCCTCGACCCTGGTTTTTGGGCAACGGACAATCCAATCAGGCGACGGAAATGGCCTTGGGGCCTGCGGCGTTTTATCAGCTTCAGTCCAATCCCGTACGAGACCTTCAATCGTTAATCGAGCCTATCCGGATTTCAAATCATGCACCGGGCGTGGCTTGTGCCGTCGTGGTGTCGAACCGGTTGGTTGGTATTGGTGTGTCGGGGACACGTCTTTGGGACGCTGCGGATGCTCCCATTGGTATTGATGATATTTGGCATCACGGTTCCCTGACCAAGTCGATGACCGCCACTCTGGCAGCGATGCTGGTCGAGGAGGGCAAGATTCAGTGGACCACCACCCTGGCCGATGTCTTTCCCGATTGGGCACCCAAGATGGACCCGGCATGGAAAACGGTCACTTTGGAACAACTGTGTTCCAATCGGAGCGGAGCACCCGAGGACCTGAATCCCAACGGAATCTGGTCCCAGCTTTGGGCCTTTCGTGGGACACCGATTCACGCGCGTCGGTTTCTCCTCGAGTTACTGACGGTGCTGCCCCCGCATCATCCTCCGGGAACGGTGTACGAGTACTCCAACGCCGGATTTGCCCTGGCGGGGGCGATGCTGGAGAAAACGCTTCAAACGCCCTGGGAAAGCCTGATGACCGACCGTCTTTTTGCCCGTTTGGGAATGACCACCGGCGGCTTTGGCGTGCCGGCGACTCCCCGGATGGTCAACCAACCCTGGGGGCATGTCTTTGTCAAAGGTCTGCCCCAGGGCGTCGAACCGGGAACCGTGGCGGATAATCCCACGGCCATCGGTCCGGCGGGCACTGTCCATTGTTCGGTTCTGGACCTTGCCCGGTATGCCCAATTTCATCTGGCTGGAGAGCAGGGCGACACCCCATGGCTGTCCCACAATTCGTTTGTGAAGCTGCACACCGACGTCGCCAACCAGAAATATGCCTTGGGGTGGAGCGTCACCACCCGACCATGGGCGCGAGGTATTGCCTTGACTCATTCGGGCTCGAATACCCAATGGTACAGCACCATCTGGCTCGCTCCCGGCCGGCAATTCGCCGTGATCTCGCTCACCAACGTTGGGGACGCCAATGGAGGAAACACGGCGTCATCCATTACCGATCAAATTGCCGCTACGATGATCGGAACCTTTCTTCCCTAAGGCTCAATCGAGGTCCGGAGGTCCAAACCACGCCCATCCCCCAAGGGGGAAGCCCGTTGGCTGTCTACAGGGCCAAGGCGGTCATGTTGGAACGGGATGCACGATGAATGCCATCCATTGACCGGGAGGGGACTTCCGGATGAAATGAGGCGACGGGTCACCTCGCAGTTGCGGAGTGGAACCCACGCTGAATGTTGCCGCCATGAAACTGACACCCCGGCTCCGTGATCTGCCGGAGGATTGGCTGAACCTTCCTGCCTTCGAGGCAGGGGGACGGCCCGTTTTGTTTCGGGAAATTCTCCAATCGGCGGTCGTTCGAGGAGACCTCGATTCGTTTTTGGAACAAACAATCGCCGCCTGGCGCGCCCAGACCGAGGCGCAGAACTCTGGCCTTGAGGCGGAGGAATCCTCGGTCGAAGGCCTCATGGAGGACTACCGGTATGATCGCGACCTGGTGAGTGCCGAAGAAACGGAGCGTTGGCTCGCCCAATGGGGCCTGACCCCGGAGGATTTTCTGGACCACTTCGTGCGGCGCTATTGGGCTGGAGTCCACAGGAATGGGATGGCCAATGAAGCCAGTTCCGAACTGAACCCCGACGTTTTCGGCAGAATCTGGCTCGCCGACATGGTTCTATCAGGGGTCTGGATACGTTGGGCGCGGCAGTTGGCGACGGAGGTGGTCTGCGGGTTGGCGACAGAACCAGCGTCCGGGGACGACGACGGCGTCTCATTGGAGGGGTTCAAGCGGAAACGCCCATGGAGCGAGCCAACTTGGGAACAGTGGCTGGCCGATTGGGAACTCCAGCCAGCCCAACTTGCGAAAATCCTGCGTCGTCTTCAAATCACCCAGAAGCGCCAGCGCGAGGCGCTCAGTCACTCCGCCCGGGAATCCGTCGTCGACGAGCAGCGGATGGCCCTCGTCCGGGTGGATTTGGAAGTGGTCGGATTCGATTCCGAAGAGGCGGCGAAAGAGGGTTACTCGTGTGCCGTATCCGATGGTTTATCCCTCGAATTGGTGGCACGTGAATCCGGATATCCACTGGAACGCCGGGCGTACTTTCTGCGAGACCTTCCGGATGGACTGAAAATGTCGATCCTGGGTGCCTACCCGGGTGCCATCCTTCCGCCGCACGTCGGCGGTGGGACGGTCGACGTCTACCGGGTGGTGCGGCACACGGAGCCTAATCTGGCCGACCCGGACGTTGCGGGTGAGATCGATGCGATCCTGATTCAACGACACTTTGGTGATCTTGAGGCACGTGAGGTCCGTTGGCTCATGACGGGTGGCCCATTGATATGATTTCCCGCGCCGAAGAGACATTGAGGGGAACACTGCTTGCGCGGTTTGTTCCCGCCCACCAGTTCGCCCTGCTCCTCGAACGGTTTGAAGAGGTGCGCTATGCCTTTGGCGATATCATCATCCGTCAGGGTGAGGAAGCCGATGCGTTCTTCGTCTTGGTGACCGGTAGAGCCCGGGTTCTCAAGGAGCAACCCAACGGTGAGGAAGTCACCCTCTTCCGCCTTCAGCCGGGTGATGAATTCGGTGAAAGCGCCCTCCTTCAACAGGGCCCCAGGACGTCGACGGTCCGGTGCAGCACTGCGGTCGAGGCGCTTCGTCTGGGTCGGGACAAATTTCAGGAACTTGTCGCTGAGTACCCCGATTTTCTCCATGCCCTGGAGCTCCTGTCCCGATGGAGGTCGTTGCATAGCTTTCTCTATACCTACAGCCATTTCGGGCGGCTTTCAGTTCCGGCGTTGAGGGCGCTCATGTCCCGCTTGAAACCGGTCGATTTCAAGAAAGGAACCCGGGTCATTCAGGAAGGGGATATCGCCGGGCCCATGTACATTGTCCGTGAGGGACAACTCCGGGTTTTTACCGGAGCAGAGCCCAGGATCGTGAATGTCGCCTTCCTCCGGGAGGGGGACTATTTCGGAGAAAGATCTGTTCTGGCCGGGGAACCCCGGGGGGCCACGGTCGAAGCGTTTTCGGACTGCCGACTACTGTCGCTCAGTCCCGAGGATGTGAATGAAATCCGGCGTCAGTTTCCGGAGTTCGAGAGGCTGTTGGCGGAGCGATTGGCCCTTTACCAGGCCGACAGGGAAGCCCGCGTGCCCCTGGACTTTTCCCAGGAGTTGCTGCCCGCCGAAGCTCGCAAAGCCCCCGTCGTGGCCGCGCCGCCGGACGATGAAAGTGAGCAGCCCTTCGCCGATGAACGGGGCTTTTTCCGAAATCGGAAGCGGGTCATTCGTCGATTCCACTTCGTCCAGCAGGTGGATGAAATGGATTGTGGTGCCGCCTGCCTCGCCATGGTCTGTCGCCATTTCGGACGCAAGTTGAATCTGGCGCGCATCCGGGAGCTTTGCCATGTCTCCTCGGACGGGACGAGTTTGCAGGGCATTTGCTCTGCCGCCATCGAATTGGGGCTGGCCGCCCGGGCGGTCAAGGCGTCCCATCGCAATCTGGACCGGATGCCGATGCCGGCCATTGCCCACTGGGACGGTCGGCACTGGGTGGTGGTCTATCGGATCAGCGAGAGGGAGGTTTGGTTGGCTGACCCGGCCATCGGATTGCGGAAAATCACCCGGGACGAGTTCGAGGCGAAATGGTCGGGTTACGTGGCATTGTTTGACTACACCGATGCCTTCAAAAATGCCCCCGAAGCAGGCTCGTCCATCGGCTGGGTCTGGCCATTCTTCGGCCAGTACCGGCAGGTGTTTCTTCAGGCTCTTCTCCTGGCAGTGGTGGCCAGCGCTCTTCAACTGCTGCTCCCCATCGCCACCCAGGTGGTGGTGGACAAGGTGATCGTCGACCGGGAGATAGCACTTCTTCACCAGATTTTCATCGGCATGGGGGTCGCGCTGGCCGCCCTGGTTGGTTCCAACCTGCTCCAGCAGTACCTGCTGGCCTTTGCCACGGTGCGCATTGATGCCGCCATTCTCGATTACCTGACCCGTCGACTGCTGGACCTCCCGATGTCCTACTTTCATAGTCGGCGGACGGGGGACATCCAGCGACGTTTGGATGGTGCCCGGGAAATCCGGCAGTTCGTCGTCCAGTACGGGGTTGGAAGCCTCCTCGCCGCCGTCCAGTTTGTCGGTTGCACAGCGCTGATGCTCCTGTACAGCCGCCCGCTGGCCCTGGTCTTCGCTTCAACGCTGCCGCTCTATGCGGGGTTGATGTGGTTTTCCCAAAAAGTCCTCCGGCCATTGTTTGCCGATCTCGAGGAGAACCATGCCCGCTACAGTTCGTATCAAATCGACGCAATTAAAGGAATCGAAGCGGTCAAAGCTTCCGCGGCGGAGGCGGCTTTCCGTGAGGCACTGCTCGACCAGTTCCTGCGCTTATCTCGCGGATTGATGCGCGGAAGCTTCATCATGATGTCCTATCAGGGCGCGATTCAAACGCTGGGTCTCATTTCAAGCGGTTTGTTCCTCTGGTTCGGTGCCGGCCTCGTGATCCATGGCAGCTTGTCCGTTGGCGGATTTGTTGCCTTCAACACCCTTCTGGGCATGGCGTCGGTCTCTCTTTTGAGAGTTTTGGGGGTCTGGGACCAACTCCAGATGATGACCGTTCTGATGAATCGGTTAAATGATATCTTTGAATCCCGGCCTGAACAGGGTTCCGACCGCGCCGTCTTGAAGCCCGTACGGTCGCTGGAGGGCCAGATTGAGTTCCGTCAGGTCGGCTTCCGGTATGGCGGCCCTGAATCGGCACCCATTCTATCCGGTATCAACCTGCTGGTTGCCCCGGGTAAGACCATCGCGATTGTCGGTCGCAGCGGCTCGGGAAAGACAACCCTCGTGAAGCTGCTGGCCGGGCTGATCGAGCCGACGGAAGGGCAAATCCTGTACGACAATGTCGAAATGACGGCGGTGAACTATCGGGACCTTCGCCGCCACATCGGCATTGTTCTTCAGGAAAACTATATCTTCGATGATACCATCCTGCGCAATGTGGCCTTTGGGGATCGGGAGCCCGATTTCGACCGCGTGCTTCGGGCGGCTCAAATGGCAAATGCCCACGAATTTATCGCCCGCCTGCCTCTCGGGTATGAAACACGGATAGGCGAGACCGGGATGGCCATCTCGGGGGGCCAGCGGCAGCGCATTGCCATCGCCCGGGCCCTGTATCATGACCCACCTGTCCTCATTCTGGACGAGGCAACCAGCGCTCTGGATACCGAGTCGGAACGGGCGATTCAGCAGAATCTTCACCGACTCCTCAAAGACCGCACCTGTTTCATCATCGCCCATCGCTTGAGCACGGTGCGGGATGCGGACATGATCGTGGTGTTGGAGCGCGGCCGGATTGTCGAAACCGGCGACCACGACCAGCTGATTCAGGCGCGCGGACTCTATTTCCACCTGTGCAGTCAGCAGCTGTCTCTGTAAACCGGGGTCACCGTTCGTGAAGCCGCCCACTCCATCCCCATCCCCCCGCTTGCGGGCCGCCGAAAACGAATGGTTGCCATTGGATCCGCCTCCAGTGGTTCTGACCCTGGTCGGTTGGCTGATTCTGGTGGTCTTTGCCGCCGTGGTGGTGGCGTCCATTTTCATCCGTTTCCCCGAGACGATCCATTGCCGGTTCCGGCTGGTTCCGGAATCCGGAGCCGATCCGATCCAATCGCCGGTCAACGGTGTTCTCCACGGAATACTCGCGGACGAAGGGAAGGAGGTGGCCATGGGCGAGCTGTTGTTTGAGATTCGCTCGGACGAACTCCTCAATTGGCAGACGGAACTTCGATCCGATGTCGAGGAAGCGCGGGCTTTGGAAGAGCGGGTGCGCCGATCGGAGGAAACCCATCAATCACTGCTGAGCATTAAAGAGGCGGAGCTGAAGCAGTTTGAGCAGGAGCGGGGATTCCGAAGGCAATACCGTGATAGCACCCAGGATTTGCTGCGTCGAAGCCGTGAGCTGCGGGAGAAGGGTCTCATCTCGGAGGTGGAACTCCTTCGGGCCGAGCTGGACCTGGCGAATGCCGAAAAAGACCTCAATATTACCGTGCATGGCCTGCAAAAGGTGTTGCTCGAACGGATGCAAATCGAGTCCGAGCGAAGCCGTCAGCAAAGCGATGAGCGGGCGGCCTCCGAGAAGCTGAAGAATGTCATGGCCTCCTTGAAAACCCGTCTGGCGGATTTTGAAGGCGGTGTGCTTAAAGTGCGGGCTCCGTATGATGCCATCGTGGTGTCTGTCACCCAGCACAATCCCGGTAGCGTGGTTCGTGGGGGGCAGGAATTGTGCCAACTGGCCAGGACCGGCGACCGTCCCGTGGCGGAAATCCAAATGCCCCAAACGGGTTTGGACCGTGTTGTTCCAGGACAGGAGGCCCGGTTGTTCTTTGACGCGTTTCCCTATCAACGATACGGGACCATCCCGGTCCAGATTGGTTGGGTCAGCCCATCCGCCGTTATTCGTGGCGACACCCAGCAGTTTGCCGCCCGGGCACCCCTGCTGCGAATGGATTTCGAGAAGGCGGGACGCCGCATTCCAGTTCGTGTGGGCATGATCGGAGAAGCTCGTATCCGGGTGGGCGAGAACACGGTGATGGAGTCCGTCTTTGAACCGCTCAAGGCACTGCGGGAACAGTCCCGCTGATTTCCATTCCTGCCGGGAGCCGGCCTCCAAGATTGAACTGGCGTTACCCTTACTCCCTTGTTAGACACGGTCCGCTGCCCAATTTTTGGACATCCGACACCACCTTTCTTATGCCCGACAAAACCAACCCCAAGGCCGCCGGTAAGGCGGAGGCCAAGCCCGCGTCCAAACCCGTCCTCAAGGATTTGAAGGCCAAAAAAGCAATCTCGGGAGGCTCGGGGCCCCGTTCCAGCCCCATGTCCGGCACCAGCCCGTCGTTTGGTTCCAGCCCGTCTCCGCACCCTTGATAAAAAACGGGCAGCACCGAGGGATTTAGGCGGGGTCGGCATTCACGCATCGGGAATTGTGGCGTTGAAAGTCAAAACGCAGCGCAGAAGGATCATTCTCAGAAACTACTGGTCTCCCGGCGATATCGTCATGCTGACGGCCGCCGTCCGTGAGCTGCAGCGATCAAATCCGGGGATATTTGCCATCGATGTCAGGACCTCATGTCCCGAGCTGTGGGAACACAACCCGTACCTGACCCCCCTGAAGGAAACGGGGCGGGGGGTGACCATTCTGGATTGCGAGTATCCGCTCATTCACGAGAGCAATACCCGCCCGGTTCATTGCCTCAACGGATTTGCGGAATTCCTCGCGAACCGGTTGGGTGTTCCCTGTTCCATCAGTTCTGTCCACGGCGACATTCACCTTTCCCCCCGGGAAGTGTCGGCCCCGTCCCGGATTCGCCGGTTGACCGGGGCGAACCTGCCGTACTGGCTCATCGTTTCGGGCGGCAAGCTCGACTATACCATCAAATGGTGGGACCCGCGCCGTTACCAATCCGTGGTTGACCATTTTGCGGGACGACTGCTTTTTGTTCAGGTCGGACTTTCCTCGCACCACCATCCCGCCCTGTCGGGGGTGATTGACCTGCGCGGTCGAACCACACTCCGGCAGTTGGTGCGTCTCGTCCATCGTGCCCGTGGCGTGGTCTGCCCGGTCACCGGACTCATGCATCTGGCGGCAGCTGTTCCGGTTCCCGTAGGACATTTTCCCAATCGCCCGTGCGTTGTGGTGGCTGGCGGTCGCGAACCGCCGCATTGGGAAGCCTATCCGGGCCATCAATTCGTTCATACCGTGGGAATGCTTGCCTGCTGTTCCAAGGGCGGCTGTTGGAGGTCCCGAACGGTCCCCCTGGGTGATGGGGACGAACGCGATGCGCCCAATCGCATTTGCGTGGATGTGATAGGAGGCCTTCCCCGCTGCATGGACCTCATTTCCGCCGATGAGGTGATCCGCCGGATTGAACTTTACCTGGAATCCGGTGCCGCCAAGGAGTTGGCTGCGAACGAAATCCCCTTTGCCCGGGCGGTGGTCGGAGCCAGGAACCTGCCAGGGGAATCTGTTCCATCACCTTAAACGAGGGGCTTTTCGTCTGCAGACGTCGGGCAAGCGTGAGCCATTGCCCTTTGAGTCTGCGGATTTCAAGCGGGTCCCCGGCGTCAAGTAGGCATGGACTTGGGATGAACAAAATCGTACTTTCCAAACGATGTGTTCAGCCTTGTTGTCCGCGAAATGCGGAATCCAAGCGGGGTGGACCGCACGTCGAGCCCGCCAGTGCCATCGAGTTTCACCATTGCGCGCCGAATTGTTTCTTGTGCCCTGTCCCGGCTGATGAAGACGGGCGGTGGAGAGGGGGGAAGCGCGCCCGTAGTGGGCTGCAAGCGGTTGTTGATGGGCTTCATCGCGTTGGCCTTGGTGCTTGGTTTCTGCTGGTATTCCGCCGCGCAATCGGCTCCCTCCACCCACGGAGCGTCTTCAACCAACCAGGTCCTTGAATTGGGGGGGGGCGAAGCCTTTTTTGAACTTCCGTCCGGCATTTTCGACGGCCTGAAAGCGGCGACAATTGTGGGATGGGTCCGATTCGACCAACTGTCTTCAAGTCGTTTTGTGGATTTTGGACAATCAGAACAATCGATTTCGATTGGAACGGGTGAATACACTCCAGACCTTGAATTTGAAATCTGGGATTTCGAACGTAAAAGACATACCGTGTCGGTGAAAGGGGTCGTCGCTGCCCATCAATGGTTTCACGTTGCGGCGGTATCAGGTCCCCACGGAATGAAGCTGTATTACAACGGAGAGTGGATCGGCGGAAATGACTACGCCGGCAGCTTTGCCGAGGTGAAGAGCGGTCGACGGAATTGGGTTGGAAGGAACAATCGCTCCGACGAAAACCGGGCCGCATTTCCCGACAGCGTCGGATCATTCGATGACCTGTCGGTTTGGAACCGGGAATTGACGGTGAGCGAAATCGGTTCGTTGATGACCAACCGACCGACCGGTGCTGAATCAGGGTTGGTGGGATGTTGGAATTTTGATGACGGAACCGGCGCGGACCTTTCCCCCGGTCAGCATCATGGAAGGCTTTTGGGCAAAGCCCGAACTTTGCCCGCCACCCATCCGTCGGTAGCCGCAGCTGCCCCGTTGTCCAGCTTGGCAGGTCGGGTCTTTGACTCCGCTCGACGTCCCATCTCAGGAGCGTTGGTTGCGATTCGCCGACAGCATGAAACCCTCCGAACAAGCCGCACCGATGCTGTTGGCCGCTACCAACTCTATCTTCAAGTCGATGAAGGACCTTTGGATGTGCTCGCCGAGGCGGGACAGGAGGTCGCGTGGGCGGTCAACCTGACACCTCGGAACGGAGTGGTTCAAAGTCTGGATTTGCAACTGGCCGCCCCCCTTTCCCTATCCGGACGGGTGACCGCCCTGGATGGTTCCCCTTTGGCATCGGTGGTGGTTCAGGCGGTGCAACGCGGCAAGGAAACCATCCCGGACACCGAGGCACTGGTGGAGGAATCGGCGCTCACCGACCGCCAGGGCCGCTACCAGTTGTTCAATCTTCGACCTGGTGAATACGGGGTCCGAATTTACACACCAAGTGGCTACGTGTCTGCGGATTCATCCGTTCCGCCCAAGAATGGCGCATCTGGGCAAGAGACCGGAATTGATTTTCGTGTCCCACCATTGAGGAAGGGTGATTGGAAAACCTTGGGGAACGATGTGGGCGTTGCCAGCCTTGGAATTCGATCATTGCATCGGGATGCCGATGGAAGCCTTTGGATCGGCACCCGAAACGGGTTGTCGCACTTCGACGGGGCAACGACATCCAATTATACCACTGAAGACGGACTGGCCGGGAATGATATTGCCAGCGTCACCCAGGATGCTTCGGGAACCCTTTGGGTGGCTGCTGAAAATGGCGGTTTAAGTCGACGAGAAGGGGAGAATTTCGTTCAGGTCCACCTGACCGACATCGAAGCAAGCCGTTCCCTGAATGGCGTACATGCCACCCCCGATGGGCGCATTTGGGTCGGGGGAACCGGGCTTTTTTGCGTGACCGGAACCAATATCGTTCGCTACTCCGAGACCAATGGTCTTCCGGCTGCCCAGGTTTTCAAGGTCACGAGTGGCCCCGACCATCGACTCTGGCTGGGAACCGACATGGGGCTCGTTTCCTTTGATGGCAGCCGGTTCGTCAATGTTGTCCGTGAGGCGGGGTTGGTCCCTTTCGTGGCGGACGGACCCAGGGTCGCCCCGGATGGAAGCGTCTGGTTTGGCAGCTGGGGCCAGGGTCTCTGGCGCTACGATCCCACCGCGCCCCCAGGGTCCGGCTTCCGTCACTGGACCGTCCATGATGGATTGATCAGCGACCTCGTCTGGTCGGTGGAATTCGGCCCTGATAAAACCATATGGGTGGCCACCGGTGACGGCGTCTCCCGGTTCGATGGAACCAACTTTGTCAATTTCACCCGGGAAGACGGACTCGCCGACAACCATGTGTCCGTCATTCGACGCGATTCGGATGGCCTCGTCTGGTTTGCCACCGAGGCGGGGCTGACCCGCTACGACCCCGAGAGTGCCGTCACCTTCACGAGTGCGGACGGGTTGCCGTCGGGCAATGTTCGTACCGGGGTCCGTGGAGTTGATGGCCGTCTCTGGATCGGAACCGCCGCAGGTTTGGCCTGGTACGATGGCCGTCGATGGCAAACCGTCACGGTGCGCGAGGGATTGCCCTCCAACGATATCCAGGCGATTGCCCCCCATCCCGACGGACGCATCTGCGTGGCAACACCGGCTGGAATCGGACTTTTCGGAGGAGGAACGTATGCCTCACTTTCGGCACCAGCCGAGTCTGCGCGGGGCGTGTCCTGCATCTCCATAGCGGGCGACGGTACCATTGCGGCTGGGACGATCGGTGGTGATTTGATTCGTTGGAGGAATTCAACCGCCATGGCCAGAGTCACCCACCAGGCCCGGATGGCCCAACAAAAAGTGCTGAGCATAGCGTGTGTCTCCAGCAACCTGACATGGCTTGGCCTGGATGCCGGCGGGGGTGTCGTGCGGATTGAGAGGCTGGCCTCCAACGCGGGGGAGGCGACGGAAAAACGCTCGGTATTCCGCGCCGATGACGGACTCCCGGACGACTATGGGGCCGCTCTGGCGGTCGGGAAGGATAATACCGTTTGGATCGGTGGAACTCGCGGCTTGACCCGCTTTAATAGTTCGGGCTTTACCCAGTTCAATCGCCGGGCGGAAGGTGGAGGCGAGCGTGTCAGCGACATCCATATCGACAGCCGGGGAGTCCTCTGGGCTGGAAGCCGCACGGGCGTCCGCTTTTATGACGGAACCCTGTGGTCCCGACTCGATACTCAGGATGGTCTCCCTTCCAACGACGTGCGGAGCATCGCCGAGGATTCGGAGGGTGGAATCTGGTTTTGCACCGACAAAGGCTTGACTCGCTACCATCGAAGAACACGGCCCCCGCCTTGCCCAACGGTCGTCATCTCCAATCCCCGAACCCGGGAATCGGTGGACCGACCGGCCGTCATTTCCACAGACGAGGTGGGGACCTTTGAGCTGGGCCTCACCGAACTGCGAACGGTTCCGGAGAACCGCATGTTTCGCTGGTGCGTACTCGATGGTCTCGTTCATCCCGAATTGGTCCCATCAAATACGGGCTGGAGCCGGGTCCAGCGGAGCGCTCCCATCTCATGGACGAGCCATCGGGCGGGCACCTTTACGATGGCCGTACAATTCATCGACCGCGACTTGAATTACTCCCGGCCCGCCGTGCTCGCTTTTGCAGTCGAGATTCCGTGGTTCCGGAATATATTGTATCTTGGACCCCTCGCGGTGTTTAACGGATGTCTTATTGGTTGGGGCCTCTGGGCACGAGTTCTCTATCTGCGAAAACGGCGCGAAGCCGCGCGGCTCCGCGAGCGATTGCTGGAAGAGGAACACAATGGACGCCTTGCGGCCGAGGAATCTGCCGCCCGCATCGAAAAGCAAAATCGCGAACTCGAGGAAGCCCGGGTCGCCGCCGACGCCGCCAACCACGCCAAGTCCCAGTTCCTTGCCAACATCTCGCATGAACTGCGCACTCCCCTCAATGCCATTATCGGATACAGCGAAATGGTCCAGGAAGAGCTTCAGGACCGCGGTGAGACCAGTCTGGTGCCGGACTTGGAGCGCATCCATTCGGCAGCGCGGCATCAGTTGACATTGGTCAACGACATCCTCGATCTGTCCAAAATCGAGGCAGGGAAGATGACATTGAATTTGGAACGATTCGATCTCACACCGCTCATCCGGGATGTGCAATCCATGGTGCAACCCTTGGTGGCGCGAAAACGGAATCAGCTTCGGATGGAGGGCTTGCCGGAGTCGTGCCAGATGCACTCCGATCCCACCCGACTGAAACAGGTTCTCTTCAATCTGATTTCCAACGCCGCCAAATTCACAGAAAACGGGACCGTCACCCTTCGGATTGCATCCACCCCGGTGAAGGGTTCACCCGGTGTCACCATCAGTGTCATCGACACCGGTATTGGCATGACACCGGAACAACAAACACGATTGTTCCAGGCCTTTTCTCAGGCCGACACCGATATTGTAAAAAGATTCGGTGGGACGGGACTTGGCCTCGCGATTTCCCGGCAATTCGCCACGTTGATGGGCGGTGAGCTCATGGTGCAAAGCGAACCGGGCGTAGGCTCAACATTCCATCTCATCCTTCCGCTCGAAGCGATTCCATAAAACCAGTTGGAATGATTTGGATGGAGTTCTCGCCCGAGAGCCGCCAAACCGAATGGTTGCGGTGCGTCAGCGGGTACCGAAATGCACAAGCGTCATGCTCTACTCTACTGCGAATATGATGGCTTGGATTTTCTTAGATACTGACGAAAGAGTCGTAGATAGGGTCGTGGGTGCCAGGTAGCCGCGACACTTTTTATTGGAGGCCACCAGGCGATTGATGGATCGTTGGCGATGGTTGGCTTCGTAGGTTTCCAGGCCTCGCTCGAAATAGGGGAGGCCGTGTCTTGTCTTTAGAATCTGCGGTAATCTGCGTCCATCTGCGGACCCTACTCTTCCGATGGTACAAGTTTGTCCGCAGGACACCTAAAATTCGACGGGACAACGTCCCCGAAATGATCCTCCATTGCCGCTGATCAGCACCGTTCGAACGCCGCAGTCCCATTCACGCCATGAAGACCTCTCTCAATCGTCGACAATTCCTGAAGCGGGCCTCGGCATCCGCTGGTGTAGTGGCTTGGAACGCATCGGCCTGGGCCCAAGTGGCCGGGGCCAACGATGACCTTCGCGTCGCCGTGATCGGATTCAATGGACGGGGTCGCGAGCACATCGAAGGGTATCGCAAGCTCAAAGGAGTCCGACTGGTGGCGTTATGCGACGTCGATGGCAAGGTTTTGGACGCAGAGACCGCCCGCCTGGAAACCGCTGGCATTTCGACCGCCAAATTTACGGATGTTCGCCAGCTCCTTGAAAGCAAGGACATCGATGCGGTATCCATCGCCACTCCCAACTACTGGCATTCCTTGATGGGCATTTGGGCGTGTCAGGCAGGCAAGGATGTTTATGTGGAGAAGCCCGTCTCTCACAACGTCTGGGAAGGTCGCCAGCTGGTTAACGCAACCAAGACGCATCAGCGCATCGTCCAAACCGGGACCCAAAGCCGATCCAGTCCAGCCCTTCACGAGGCGGTGGCCTTCGTTCGTTCGGGGGCGATTGGGAAGATCAAGCTGGCGCGCGGGTTTTGCTACAAGCCCCGCCAGAGCATCGGCAGTGTCACCAGTCCCACAACAGTCCCCGATCATATCCATTACGACCTCTGGTGCGGCCCGACCCCGAAGCACCCGTTGATGCGAAAAAAACTCCATTACGACTGGCACTGGAATTTTGAAACCGGTAATGGCGATGTCGGAAACCAAGGCATTCACCAGATGGACATCGCACGGTGGTTCCTCGGTGAAAACAGCTTGAGTCCACGGATACTGAGTGTCGGAGCCCGTCTTGGGTACAAGGACGATGGCAACACCCCCAACACCCAGGTCATTCTTCACGACTACGCCGCCGCTCCCCTGATTTTCGAGGTCCGCGGGTTGCCCAAATCCAAAGCCTTCCAGGAACCGGCATCCGCCTGGGGCAAAAACATGCCTGATTTTCGCGGGGTTCAAATTGGTGTGGTCATCGAGTGCGAGGGCGGTTGGGTCCGAATTCCCAACTACGAAAGTGCCACCGTGTACGATTCCAGCGGAAAGGAACTCAAGAAGTTCAGTCGCGGCGGTGATCATTTCGCCAATTTTGTGGCGGCCGTCCGAAGCCGGAAAACCACTGATCTCAATGCCCCAATTCTTGAGGGACACCTCAGTAGTGCACTCTGCCATACCGGAAACATCAGCCATCGTCTCGGCCAGTCGCTCGGCCCGGAGGCCATCCGGGATCGCCTCAAGGACAATCCGATATTCGCCGATGCCTTTGGTCGGATGGTGGAACACTTGCAACTCAATGAGGTTGATTTGGCGGCTACACCGCTTGCCATTGGTCCCGCCCTGACCCTGAATCCGTCGACGGAAACCTTTGTGGGCAACCCCGAGGCCAACAAACTTCTCCGCGAAGAAGGTCGGGCACCGTTTGTCGTCCCGGCCATCACGTGACCCCTCACCACATGCCCAAAAGTCCAACCCAACTGTCCCCGGCAAGGCGGCAAACGGGTCAAATCACCCGGCATTTCGGGCTGCTCTCGTGGCTGACCGTCCTGCTCTTGGGTTTGGGTACTCGTGCTGAACCGACATCCGAGAAGCCGCTGCGGGCCGGCATGATCGGCCTCGATACGTCGCATGTCCCCGCGTTTGCCAAGATTTTCGGGAGTCCCACCGCCACCGGGGACCTTGCAGCCGTCAAGGTGGTGGTCGGATATCCCGGCGGAACCGACCTTCCGGCGAGTCGGGACCGGGTGCAGGGCTTTACCCGTCAGTTGCGTGAGATGGGGGTAGAAATCGTAGATACAATTCCCGCCTTGTTGGAGCGCGTCGACGTGGTGTTGTTGGAGAGTGTCGATGGTCGGATTCATTGGAAGGAGGCGGCCCCGGTGATTCGCGCACACAAGCCATTGTTTATCGACAAACCCGCCGCCGGGTCGCTGGCCGATGTCCTCTCCATCTACACCCTCGCCGAAAAGGAGGGAGTTCCCTGTTTTTCGAGTTCCTCCCTTCGATTCGCCCCAGGCATTCAGGGGCTGCTGAACAACCAAAAACTGGGAACCATCGCCGGAGCCATCACCTGGGGACCATGCACCTATCAGGAGGGAACTCCCGACATGTACTTTTATGGTATCCACGGCATTGAACCGTTGTATGCCTTGATGGGGGTGGGCTGCGAAACGGTTACCCGCACTCGGACCGCCGATACCGACCTCATTACCGGAGTGTGGAAAGGCGGGTGGGTCGGGTCTTATCGGGGGATTCGAAACAGCAAGGCGGAATTCGGTGCAGTAGCCTTCGGGAGCCGTGCCATCGTTCCGACCGTGACCGAGACCGGGTACGAAGAGCTCTGCCAGGAGATCGGTCGCTTCTTCAGGACCGGCAAGGCACCCGTCAGCGCTGCTGAAACCATCGAAATCTTCGCCTTTATGGAAGGCGCGGACGAGAGCCGCCGTAGGGGCGGCGTCCCAGTTTCAGTTCCAGACCTCCTGGCCAAAGCCCGGACCCGCTGACCGGTAGGAGGCTTCGCGGCGAATGCCCGGCGGCGATGCCCCTGGTGCCATGACATCGACACTGACACAACCAACTGAATTTCAACGGGTAACAAAACAAATGACCTGTCCCTTAGTCTTGATCCGGGAAGAGACGTGCGGTCTTTCGCTTTCCGGGGGGCTTCATTCCGGGCGTGACAGTCGAAAGCGAACATGGCTTCATCTCACCCCTAACATGAAACGTCTGTCGATCGCTTCCGCCGTCCTTTTAGGGCTCGCCGCCTGGCAGCCAGTGCGTGCCGAAGAGAAATCCGAAGGCAAACCTGCACCCGCCGTGAGCACCAACGAAGTCGCCATCATCAAAACCAGCAAGGGAGAACTCGTCGTGGAATTTTGGTCCGACGTGGCCCCCAAGACGGTTGAAAATTTCAAGACCCTGGCCCGCAAGGGCTTTTACGACGGCACCGCCTTCCATCGCATCATCAAGGGCTTCATGATCCAGGGGGGCGACCCTCTGACCAAGGATGCCGCCATGGAATCCCGCTGGGGCACTGGCGATCCCGGCTACAAGATCAAGGCCGAGTTCAATGCCAAGTCCCACCAGTTCGGCGTTCTCTCCATGGCCCGTTCGCAGGACCCCGACTCCGCCGGCTCCCAGTTCTTCATCGTTACCGGCGATGCCTCCTTCCTGGACCGTAAGTACACCGCCTTCGGTCATGTGATTAAAGGGGAGGAAGTCCTGAAGTCCTTGGAATCGGTTTCGACCAAGAGCGGCGGCGGTGGCGAGAAGAGCCGTCCGGTCGAACGACAGGGAATTGAGAGCGTCAAGGTGGTCGATGCCGCCAGCGTGAAGTAGCCCTGGCCCTTCTGGGACGCCCATGGATTTGGTTGTTCTCGCGCAGGCTTTGCAGGCGATGGGGTGTCCCGCCGAGAAGTGTGATGAAATGGCTGCGCAGTTGGAAAAACGCGCAGAGCAGCTGTGTGTCGAGCGTGGCGGGACTTCCGACGACGCGCTTTCGTACCTCATCCGCCTGATGGCTGGTGGATGGGCCGCTCAGGCTCGGGGAATTCAGCTTCCGAAATGATTCCGCCCTTGCCGGATGATGAAGTGGCTCGCTGGTCGACGCTCGAACAGCGACCGGTCGTGGATTGTCGCATCTTCCGGGTTCGAACGGACCTGAAGCAGCATCCCAGAACGGGCAGGATTTTCGACCTCTTTACGGTGGAATGCCCGGATTGGGTGAATGTGGTTGCCACCACCCCCGGGCAGGAACTCATTCTGGTGGGCCAGTTTCGCCATGGAACCAATACGGTCGAATGGGAAATTCCCGGAGGCATCATTGATCCCGAAGACGCCGATCCGGTTGCGGCGGGAATACGGGAGCTTCGTGAAGAAGCAGCGTACGTCGGTGAGAAAGCGCGTCTTCTGGGTGATATTTTCCCCAATCCCGCACTTCAAAATAATCGCTGCCATGCCGTCCGGGTGGAGAATTGCCTGGCCTTCGGAAGCCAGAACCTGGACGCCGCCGAGGACATCGTGGTCCGCCTTGTGCCGTGGAAGCAGGCACCGGAGTTGATTCGATCCGGAGTCATCCGTCATTCGTTGGTCGTGGTGGCCCTGGTCCGGGCATTGATGGACGAGGGTATCTGGTAGGTCTTCGTCATTGATGCGCAACTTCGGTTGCCGCATTCGGCATGGCACCGATTTCCTCCTAATCTGCGAGAATCCGTTCATCTGCGGACCTATCCTCTGTGACAAATGACCTGTCCCTTAGTTTGGTCTCAACACCGCTGCTGCGGTTGATCCTTACGAAGGCAAAACCGGAATAGACAAATCGGGCGGTGTCCGGCGTCCTTGCTTCAACACCGGATGTCTCCCAACGAACTTGAACGCCTCTATGATGACCATGCGTCGGCGTTGTTCGCGTTTCTGTTGAATCTGACCCGGGACGAGGCGGACACGCGGGATGCCCTTCAAGAAGTGTTCTCCCGGTTGGTAATTCGTCCCGAGCTGATGAAGGACGTTCGGGATGAGCGGGGCTTTCTACTCCGAATGGCCCATCGTCTCGCCTTGGACGGGTTCAGACGTCGGAAGGTTCGGGATCGAAATCATGCGGCCCTGGCTGCGGAAGGCACTGACCTATTCGCACCCACGCCCGATCCCGACGAGTCCGCCTTTCGGCGTGAACTGGCGCTCGCTCTAGGCCAACTGCCCGTGGACCAACGGGCAGTGGTTCATCTCAAGCTTTGGGAAGGGCTGACGTTCGAAGCAATCTCGTCGGCCCTCGAAATTCCTGCCAACACCGCCGCCAGCCGGTATCGCTACGGAATAGACAAACTTCAGGGCTTGTTGCGTCTCTTCTATGATGAGATTCGCACCCGCTAGCAGCCTCGGTCCTGCGGACGGCGAATTAGCTTCGCTTCTGCGAAATCGTCGGGATGGGAGGAACAGTTGCTATTTGGGAGCATCCCACCCGTGGCGCTCCGGGGTCAGGCCGGGTTTAACTTGCGGGGCGGACGTGGTACGGACCGCCGGGGCTCGACAGGAGCCTCGCCCTACCGATGTGACTGTGATTCATTAGGTTGCAGACGAATCAACCGTTGAGGTCAAAAGCTGTTATTTGGGAGAAAGCACCGCCATCCATGAATGACACACTCATCAAATCCAGATGACCATGCCTACACCATCGCCTGAGAATCCGTTGGACGACTTGGAGCGGATATTGGCTTCCCGTCCCTTGCGCGCCGTGCCCCCCTCCTGGCGTGCGGAAGTGCTGGCGCAAGCAAAGGTTGCAGTGGTCCTGACTTTACCCGCACCTGTTTTAAAAAGACGTCGTGCCGTTCCCTTTTGGTCCCTGTTGCCGGTCGAATGGCGTTGGTTGCTCGGGCTCTGGGCATCGTCGCTGGCGGCTCTCGCTTTGGTTTGCGAACCTGGCGCATCGTCAACTCATCCCGCTCAAGCGCCGGAAACCCTTTGGTCGGCGGTTCACTCCCGCAATGCTGAGTGGCAACGACTTGCCGCCCTCCCCGGGGAGAGTTTCCCCGAGATCCCACGGCAACCGGTCCCGGTCCCTCCGGCTCCCCGGTCCGCTCTTCGACCTCCGGCTCTGTCCCGATTTGGTTGAGCCATTTTTTCAACGTCTCTCGCCGAACAACTCCACGCTCCTCACCCACGGTTTATGACTCTCCAGCAATTTCTTCTGAAGGAACACGGAAAACGCGCCAACTGGCTTTGGATACAGTCCTTTGTTCCACGACCGCAGGACCATTATTCCTGGCTTCGAGTTCTGGGGTTTGTCGCCCTTCGAACGGTTCGTGCTTATCTTGTCGCCCGGCTTCTGGTGACTCTGTTCTGGATCATTGAACGTGAGAGCCAGGAAACGGTTTGGCCGGTCATCGTCGAACCCCATGGTGGGGAATGGCTGGCACTGATCTGGGCGGAATTTGTGGGCCTGCGAGCACTGGTCTTGGGACTTCTGAGCCGCGCTGCCTGGAATCAACGAGCCGATGAGCTTGCACAAACGACTAAGCCAGCTAGCGCAGTTCCGGAAGGCGATACTCGGCTGCCGTATCTTTCCATTCTGGCCTACTCGGTTCTAGTCACCTTCGCCACTCCGTTGCTGATGTTTCACGCGATCGAAGACGTCCGTGGCTGGGCGGCCCTCCGCGCGGAAAAGTCGAAGCTGATCGCCGCAGGGGAATGTCTGGAGATTTCCTGCCTGTTGGGACCTACCCCTCGTGACGAGGAGAATTTCTTTTCCACTCCGTTTTGGAAACAGTTTGATTATCAGAGGGTCCCCACCGCCGACCTGCGCGGGACGGAAGTCCGCTGGACCATCAAGCAAGGGGATATCTTCCCCTATCAGACCAATCTGTCCTTGCCCGATCTCCGAGAGGCGGACAAAGAGGAGAAGGGCACTACGGCCACCCGCCCGGCCTCTGACGGAAGGATTCGCCTCTCGGACTGGGCGAATACCCTGCGGGAGTCGACCACCAATACGGCGCAGCTACCGAAGGGACGACATCACCTGGTCTTCCCGTTACCGGCCCAGCCGGGAAAACCAGCTGACGACGTGTTGTTGGGCCTGTCAAAGTTCGATTTGCAACTCGCCGAATTCGCGGATGCGGCGCGTCGCCCACGAAATGTTTTCCCGTTCCACTTTGAAGAAACCTTCATTGCCTTGTTGCCCCATCTTCCTTGCATGAAGGGAATTTCGCGGATTTATCAGGTTCGGGCACTTGCCCGAATGGAGTCCGGAGACAGTCAGGGGGCAGTAAATGACGTCCGGATGATTTTCCGGATCAGCGATTCCCTGCAGGAGGAACCTCTGTTTATCTCCCAATTGGTCCGGATTGCGGTCGAAACCATCGCGTGCAAGACCCTCTGGCAGGGCCTGGTCGACCATCGCTGGACCGATGATCAATTGTCGGAATTCCAACAGCTCCTGTCCCACCGCGCGTTAGGGCCTTCGCTGCTTCATGGGTTGGAGGGGGAGCGAATCTTGTCGGTCATGGGAACCGAGCAAGCGCTGCTGGGACCCTTCAAATTGATCGTGGACACAGGGTTCCTGGACCGGTTGGGTGACCAAGAGGAGACCCGTTTGGCTCCGAATGTGTTCTCCGCGGCCCATCTCACGGGCTTTCTCGTTCCGGTGGGATGGGTCAGGAAGAGTCAGGTGGAGCTCCTGCGTGGATTCCAGATGCTATTAAACACAGCCCGGGCAGAACTGAACCCAACCAACCGCTCGGTCGGTCGGTCGACATCGGTCGAGAGTGTTTTCAATTCGAACCTTGCGGCTTCATTTTCTGGTTTTCCGTTCACGGTGCTGAGCCGGGTGCTTCTTCCCGCTCTCGGTAAGGCCGGCGAAAAGGCCAGTTACGGACAGACGGTGGTCGGATTGGCCGGAGCAGCCTGTGCATTGGAGCGGTATCATCTAGCGAAGGGGGAGTTCCCCGCTTCCTTGGGTGAGTTGGTTCCTCAATATGTTTCGGCCATCCCCATCGACTGGATGAACGGTGAACCGTTACATTATCGGCGAACCGATGACGGCTGGTTTCAGCTTTGGAGCGTGGGTCAGGACGGCAAAGACGACGGTGGTGTTTTCCGGGAGTGGATTGGCAAAGGGGCCAACAACACCGGCCCTGAACTCGACATCCCCTGGCCCCGCCCGGTGTTGAGCACTGAAAAGAGAATCTTTTGATTCAAGTTGGTATTCCGGGTTCGGATCGGCCCCAACGGGGCCGAATGAGACAGCCCGGGGCAACGTCCCGGGTTAGGTATACAGAGCTTTTTTAGCCCTGAAGGGGCGAAATTGGAATCGACCCCGGTGCATCTCATTCATCTCGACGGTGGAAAGGCATTTCCACAGATGTTGACGATCCAGGGTGAAAAGCTTTCGCCCCTTCAGGGCTCGTACAACTGAGAAGAACGTACTCCCAGGGCTCGCGCCCTGGGCTGTCTCATTTTGCCCCTTTGGGGCGGGAATACCGTGGCCTCCAGATTTGCTCATCCATGTCTCCCTAGAGAAAACCTATTTCTTCTTCGGGACGGCGGGGGCATTGGTCGTTTCCGATTGATCGTTCGATTTCAGGAATTCCCGGACCAGTGGGGCCTTGCTCTTGACCTCACCCAGGGCCTGCTGGGCGTCGATGCTTGAGCGGATGACCCGTGGACGCAGGAACACCAAAAGTTCAACATCCTTGACGCTCTTTTCCTTCTTCTTGAAGGCCCATCCCAAGCCGGGGATGTCTCCCAGGAACGGGGTTTTGCGGATGGTCTCGGACATCTGCTTCTGCAGGATGCCACCCAAGACCAGGGTGTCGCCGCTCGTTGCCGTCATGTCCGTCTTGAAGGTTCGGGTGTCGATGATCGCATTGCCCGACACCGTCTGACCCGGTACGATGCTCGACGATTCAATGCGGATTTTGAGGGCCACCGTGCCGGTCACATTGATGTGGGGAATCACTTCGAGAATGATACCTACTTCCTTGTACTTGTAGCCCTGGCTCAAGCCGCCCGTCTGAGGGGTGAGGGATTGGGTGACAAACGGCACTTGGGAACCGACGAACAGTTTTCCTGTCTCGTTATCCTCAATGTTGATTTGAGGTTCCGCCAGCACACTGGCCTCGGTATTGCGTTTGAGGAATTGAATGAGCACATCGAGGCTCACCGTGCTGTCGAGCACCCCGGATTTCAGGTTGGCGAGCTGCTGGCCAATATTGGCGGCACTGGCGGCGGAACTGGACGGGGAGTTGACGGTGTTCACACCGCCAAAGCCCTTTTGATAGTTCCCCTTGGTGCTGGCGATGATGGAGTTGTCATAGTCGTCGGGTGAGAACGTTGCAGCCCCATTCGGGGACCATCGAACCCCGTAGCGGTCCATCAGGTCGCTGGAAACCTCCACAATGCGGGCCTCGATCAACACCTGGGGAGTCGGGGCATCCAACTCCTCGATGAGCTTCAATACCTGCGGAAAAAAGTGGACGTTGGCCGAGATGAGCAGCGAATTGCTGCGATGGTCCGGGACCACCCGCACCCGTCCCACCAAGTCACTGACCTGGCGCGTGGCCGATTTGCCATCACCAGAGCGCTGGTTTTCCGGTTGTCCACCCAGCCACGGAAAATAGAGGTCTTCCTTCACCTCGCGCTCCAGAGGCGTGCTGTTCTGGCTCTGATCAAAGGCCCCCTGGTCTTGTTGTTGCTGCGGCTGCTGGGGTTGACCCGGCTGGGTCACGGGACGAAGTCCGGGCGAACCGACCTTGGCGAACAGAATGTTCAGGCTGTTCGCCACGTCGGTCGCCTTGGCATATTTCAGGTTGGTTCGAAAGGTACTTTCGCCGGCGGGCGACGGGGCATCCAACTGCTTCAACACCTCTTCCACCGCCCGGAGGCTCTCGAGGGAATTGGCGGTGACGATGATCGCGTTGGAATACGGTTCGGAGGTAATGCGCACCTTGCCATAGAGGCGTCCGACATCCCGGTCCGCCGTCGGTTCCGGATTGTCGTCAAAAAAGTAATAAGACCGTTGCTGGGTCTTCTTTAAGAACAGCTCATTGAGGACGTCTTCGATATCCACGGCCCCGACAAACTTGAGCGGATAAATCCGAGGAGCCAGCGATTCTCCACCGACCGGTTCGTCCAGTGCCCGAATCATTTTCCCGATGCTCTCGATCTGCGATGGCGGAGCCTGGACGATCAGGGTGTTGCGTCGGCGATCGGCCACCACGCTCATCTTTTTGCCCGACTTGGAATTGTCCTGGGGTTCAAAATAGAAGTAGCGGGACCGGGATTTGTCCTGGTCGGCAACCAGCTCCTTGAGCTGTTTGGCAACGTCCTCGGCATCTGCATTCTTGAGCGGAAACAAATGCATCGTCTTCTCCTGGGCATCCTCGGTGTCGAGGGTGGTGACGATCCGTTCGATGGCTTTGAAGTTGGCCTCGCTCGAGAGAATGATCAGGGAATTGGATCGATCGTTGGCGGTGACGTCCACCGGTTCATTCGACGATTTGCCCGTCATTTTCTGATAGAGTGGAGTGATCTCTTTGACCAAGTCCGGGGCACTGACGTGCTTGAGAGGCAAGACACGCACGGTCAGGTCGCCTGGATGATCGGTGTCGAGCACCTTGATCAGGTCGCTGGCGAGGGAAACGCTTTCGTTGTAGTCGGTCAGGATCAGTTGGTTGGCCCGTTCATTGACTTCCAGGGTCCCCTTTTCGGAAACGACACTCTTGATCCGTTCCTTCATCTCGGGGGCCTGAACGAAATGCAGTTGGAATATCTTGACCAGTCGCTGCCGCCCGGCGGGAACGTCGGACCGTCCGGATTCGAGCAGTTCCGGGCTCATCTTGGGCTCTTTGCCCTCGGGGACGATAAAGATGGAATTGGAGGATTCGACGGCGCTGAATCCCTCCAATGAGAGCGCCCGATAGACGAGATTGATGGCGTCCCGGGGTGGCAGTTTTTTGGAGCTGGTGATGGTGATCTGACATTGGGCCTGCGGGTGCTTGACCACGCTCTTGCCGGTGCTCTGGGCAAGCCATTGGACAACCATGTCGATGTTGGCCCCTTGAAAACTCACCTGAATTTCCTCGTTGGCCGGAAGAGTTCCGGCCGGGGTGTTGGTGGCTCCCGGTGGACCGGGGACCTGTGCGGTGAGCGGGCTCCATGGGCAGGGGGCGGCCAGCAGCAAGCCGACGAACAGCATCAGGCGGGAATGGCGCGGCAAGGACCGCGACGGGGCAGGGAGGCAAATACGGCGAGTCTTCATCGGAGCAGTTTATTTTGGGAGCAGGCTTTCGCCGCCCAGTCCTTCAAAAATCATCAATTCCTTTTTATCACCCGCGAGCTCCACGAGGACGCGGTTGGTGCCAATGCGGAGCAGCTTCAATCCATCGGACTCGCCGCCCTCTCGCAAAAGGGACATCTGGCCGTTGGGCGTGCGGAGAAAGGCATCCTTTCCGGCAATGCCAAGCAACGCCATGGGCGGTGGATGAAACACCGGGGCAAGGAGCTCGCTTTGGGTAATCCTGTCGATCCGGGCCTGAATCAGGGGTGGGATTGGTGCAGGACCTCGCGAGCCCCCCAAGCCCCCCGGCATTCCCATTCCCGGAGGAAATCCAGGCGGAAAACCAACTGGCATGCCCGGCGGTAGCTGGATTGGGGGGGCGTCGGATGGATGGACTGCAGATTCGGTTGCCACCGTGTTGGTGCCACCCGGTGGAAGGTTGGTGCCGACCAGGTTCGTGGCGCCCTTCACAAGGTTGGTGCCGATCCCGTTGGTCGCGCTCTTGTTTCGAGCCGCCATGTTGGTTGAGGTCGCGGCAGGTTTTGGAGAATTCGTGGTGGGCGGGTTCTTGGGGCGTGTCGGAGGAGTCGGGTCCTCGGGATGCCAACGGGGAGCCGCGGGAACTTCGATATGGGCGATCGGATTGGGCTGGAGAACAATCAGAAGGACTCGAATTGCCAACGCGGCGGCGAGGAACCGGGGGAGAAACTGAAGAATCCGTGGGAGACGCTCACGCATTGGGTACCTCCCGGGCATCCCACTGTTCATAGTCGAGGAGAATAAGGGCGACGGAGATTTTGATCATACCGGGCCGCATGGGGTCCGAGGAGAATTGGACGGTATCCAGGATGACCGGGAATCCGAGCGTGCCGAGGCGGTGCAGAAATGTGGTCAACGATGTGACCTGCCCCGCAGCTTCCAATTGGATCGAGCCCAGTTCACGTTCGGTTCCGCGCGACATCGTCTCGCGGATGGGTCCCATTTGAAGTCCCCCCTGCATGGCGGCCTGCTGGATGGCGGCACTGGCCCGGGCCACCAGCCTTGGCTTTGACAATTGAGCCGGGTCCATCTGGGCCGCATCCATCAGCCGGTGCAATCGAACGACCCGGGAATCGTAAAGTTCCAGGCGGGTTTTTTCGTCAGCGGCTTCGCGTTGGAGTTGCCGATAAGCCGCCCGGCGTTGGCCGAGAAAATTCACAGTGGTCCAACCGCAGAAAAAGAGGAGGTAGGCACCCAGGCCCATCCCGGCAAGGCGGAGGGTCCGGCGGTCCCGGGCGGTGAGAGTGGGAAGTGGCATTAGGGCGCGGAGGGTGGGCGGTTGGTGTGGGCGAGGGTGTTGGTCGCGCCTGAGGTCACCGCGTTGGTCAGGGTGGGACCGATGGTCAAACTCTCACGGTCGGATGCGGCCTTCCATTGGGCGGTCATCCGGAAGTTGATTCGCTGGCGGTCGGGCGTCGGGGTTTGGTCCTCGACCACCACAGATGAAAAGAATCCGGTATCGATCAACTTCATCCGGAAATCGCCCACCTGATTTAGATTTTGCAAAAAGCCACTGAGACTGACCTCGCCACGGCGATTGAGGCTGAGGGAATCGATATGGCATCCCATGGGGGCTGAATTGGCGATCAGGTAGAGGGCATCCAGAAAGGGCGCCTGGTTTTCTTGAAGATGCCGGAGAAAGTTCAATTCCCGATCAATCACCGCCAATTGCGGTTCCCCGGATTTCAGGTGGGCGAGTTGCCGCTGCAATCGGGGTCCAAAAACCAAAGCTTCGACGGATGGTGTGAGCAGGATGGCGGCGATCAACGCACCGGAGATAGCCATGGACCGCCACGGAAGGCCCCGGAGGGCCACCTGCGTCTCGGATGCCGGTGAGGAGCGGAGCTCCAGGTGGGATGGGTCGGCTCGGGTCACCTTGCCGGCCAGTCCCACGTTCGCAGCCGTTCGACCAGTTCCAGAGGTGAAAGGAAGGGCTTGAACCGTGCCGAGAGAGCCTTTCCTTGCTTCAAGCCATTTTGCCAGCGACTCCACGGTGGATAACCCGCCCTCCGGACGAATCGGCGAAAGACCGCAGAATAGGAGCGTTCCTGGGGCAACGGGAAGGGAGGTCAGGAACTCCCGGAGTGGCCCGTCGTTGCCGTTGGTTGCGATGTCCGACCAGGTTCTCCATCCCTCTGAAAAAGTCCGGACCTGAATCGGAGCATCGTTGGACCAACAGGTGGACTCCAGGTGCCCCTCGCCGACCTCCAAAACCACTCCGGAATCAGGAAGCGGTGTCAGCAGTGCCAGTCGGTTCAATGCTGCCAGTGAAAAGTGAAGCTCGGCCTCCAGTGGGGCCAACAGCTCCTGATAGGGTTGAAGCAATTCCAACTTCACTGCCGCCAACAGCGCCGCTTGTCGTCCGGCTTCGCGGCTTTGCAGAGGTATCCAGCCCCACGCAAGCTGCTCGGGGGGAAGTGGGAACTCCGACTCCAATTGCAGAGCGAGCAGGCTTGGCCATGCGGTTCGCGGTTGGGCGGGGAAGGCGACTGGTCGCAGGATTACCCCCCGGGAACCGACTGCGCAATGGATGTGCAGGCGGGAGAGCCATGGCTTCCCACTGGCCAGTCGTTTGAGGGCCGAAGTCACTCCAGCCACCGTTTCGCCGGTAAACGGACCGCCGCCTTTCCGTTCCAGTGGTATTTCAACGCCCTCACCATCGCACCAGGCGTAAAGGCGGGGAGGATCGGTCTTGATCTCCACCCAGACCCGGGTCGGTTCCAATTGAGGCAAAACACTCATAAATCATCCTCCCGATAGGCGAGCGTCGACACGGTCCGTGCACGCACCCGCACCACCGCTTCGATGGCCTGTCGGGTGCGGCCCACTGCTCCCTCGGCGCGAATTCGGTAGGTATCGGACCTCACCGTGACTCGGGGAGCGACCTGTTGGACAAGGGAGCGATTGAATCCGGGAACGTCGAGCAGATGAGCCGCGCTCTGAAAAAATCCGTTGGCTCGTCGATGCGCGACCACGGCCTGGGCCAGTGCCCGGGTCATGCCCGGAAGGCAAAGCAAAACTTCGGCGTCGGCGGTGTTGAGATTGACCGGACCGGTCAGTTCTGTCTGGTCCTCCACCGTCACGTGATCGGCAATCTCCTTGAACAGCCGTTCGTCGATCACCTTGGGACCGCCGTTGCCATTGCCGCCCTGCCGATTGGGGCCCGACCCGGGCAACGGAGCCGTCACATCCAGCAGATCGGTCAGGTTGCGGAGTTGGTTTTGCTGACGGTAGGTGACAATGGCCTTGGCAATTTCGGACGTGATCCCGCGAATGCCAGTGAGGGCTGCCTCATCCGCCGTTTGGACATTCACGCGGGCCAATCCGCTGGCATCGGTGTTCTCCACCTGAGAGTGAGCCGTCAGTAAAGTGGACCATCCACCGTCAAAGGAAGGCTCAAGTTTTTCGTTTTGTTCAGACCCAGGGCTGCTTCCACCTGCAGGTGTGATTGGCTCCAATGGAGATTCAGGGGTTGCTGCCTCACCCAGCAGCAACGTGGGTGTCATTCCACGGACCATCAACAATTCCCGGACCGTCGGGAAGGGGCCGTTGCGCGGACGACAGGGCGGATTTAGTGATGCGTAGTAGTCCGCCTCGGCACCCCCGGGTGTGACGGCGTTGTCTTCATCGCGCCAGTCGACGATGGCCGCCGCGATGTCCGGGGTCAGACCGACGATTTTGGTCAGCTCTGACGTGTCGGCCACGTTGACATCCAGATGGCTCTCCTCGTCGGAGACCCCGTAGACGACCGGTCCGGGCTCGTCACTGGCCGGAGCGCGAAAGACACTGAACTTTCCCCGGCCCAGGGAAATCTCACGAAATTGCGTGGGAGCATTGAATAACTCCGCGCTGAAGACCGCCCCGGACCTTCGCCGTTCCAAAATATTTTGATGCAGCAAGGCCTTGGCCTTTTCAATTCCTGCCAGGGCCAGGTACCGGGCCTGGATTTGATCGGTCTGGGAATGCCCCGCGAGGAGGTCCATCCGTGAGGTGTGCAGCATCCCGATCACCACGACCGCCAGCAACACCACGCACCACAGAACAGCGACCAGGACCGAGGCCTGTCGGCGGCCGATGACGGGGCACTTGAATGCACCGGAGGCAGGAATACCGGCGCTCCTCACAAGCGGGCTCGGGCGTTTGGGAAGAGTCATGGGATTCCCTGGGGTTGTCCGCCGGACGTGGCCGGGTTCGAGGAAGGGGCTGCGCTGGCTCCAGTGGGCAGGTTCAGTCGAACAACCGTCTGGAACATCAACGGTGGGTCTGAGTCCGGGTTCTTGGCGTCGGCTCTCGATGGGGGACGGGCGGGGGATGGGTCCAGCCAGACAGTGATCCGGACCGCCTCCGGCAGCCCGGAACTGTTGGGCTTGTCGCTGGTGATCTGGGATTTGCTCGATCCTGCTTTGGGATCCCCCCAAGAGTCGTACCAATCCTCCCCGTCAAAGTATTCAAGCCGGAATCCACGCAGTCCGTCGGCCAGCTCCTCCCTGGAACCGCCGGAAAGCGGATCAAAAGCCAGGGTCGGATTGCGGCGGCGCCAGAGTGAGTAATACGGCCCGGCCGGGTTCCGTTCGACAAACAGACTTTCCTCGCAAAAATCCCCTTCACCCGGGTTTCGGGGAGAATGGTGATGAGTCGCAAAATCGAGGTTGTCGGCGTCCACGGTTCCGAGCGTCCTCCGCACCCCCAGGAAGGCGGCCCCTCTCGGAAGGGGACAGGCGGACCGGAGGTCGGCGCTGATTCGCTGAAGAATGATCCGTGCCTTTTGCAGTGTGTCCGAGCGCGGTTCCACCACCCGTTGGCCTGAAAATCCGGCACTCAGGCAGGCGTAGGCCGCACCCAGAATGACTGCCATCATCGCGGCACTGATCAGAAGTTCAATCAATGTGAACGCCTGATTCCTTCGTGCTGCGATGGGAGATTTCATGACCGCCTCCCCCGGTTCTTCCCTTTCCGAGATTTCTCCAACCGTTCCGACGGCCGGTTGGTCAGTGAGTCTGACGGCACCTCAAACAAGAGGGTTCTCAATTCATAGAGCGGCTTTGACGTCGACTTGTGGCTCACTCCCACCGTCACGTCCCGGAGTCCGCTGATCGAGGTGGTCGTGATGGTCTGCTTCCAGTGAAAGTTTTTCAGTCCACCCGCCCCGTCGCCTTCGGTGACACCCGCCGGAAAGGTTTCCTCGGCGCGCAGCAGTTCCACTTGTCCGGCCGCCAGCCACGCGGCTGTGGTTTGCCATTCCGATTCTTTGCTTGCCCGCAGGGCACTGGTGATCCCCTGTGCCAATCCCGTCACCGCGACCGTCAGGATGACCACGGCCACCATGACCTCGATCAGCGAAAAGCCAGACTCGGAGCGTTGGGAGTTCACGGGTTGGAATCCTTCTTTCTCTGTGTCCTCTGTGTCCTCTGTGGTTAAACCCCCTGACCGTGGGCAAGAGTCGAACCACAGAGGGCTCAAAGGGCTCAGAGAACCGGTTGATTTCAAGGGCGTTTGCTGGAATCGCCTCGGTGGGCGAAAAACCGGTATTTGGAAGACAGGACTGTCTTCACTACGGCGCGGAGGCTGGTTCATGGGGAGGGTCGGACGGTGACCCGCGCGGTTACGGGATTGAGGCGCAGCACGATGAGATGATCGGAATGATCACGGAGTTCGACTTCAACCCCATCGCAGGTGCCATCCGGGAAAAAATGAACTGCGGTGGGTGGGGGGCCGGGATTTCGACCCGGTCGGGAGTCTGGGGGTGCAGCGCGGGAGGGGCCGTCGGCGGGCGTGGCTATTGGCGTCGCAGGCAGCGGACGGATGCTGATGGAAATCCGGGGATCGACTTCACCGCTGAAAATGGAGGAGTCGTTTACAGGTGCGAAACGAACCTGCCTGCGGTCGCGACCCGTCTGACGTTCCAGCTGATAACGGCCCCGGGACTTGTCGAAGTGGATCCGGAGATGTTCGTTGTTGGCCACCGCCCGGCTGCCGGCCAGCCCAAATAGTTCGATCCATCGCCGACTGGCAGAGCGGAGTTGGGCATCCTCCAGGCCGCCACGCATTTCCGGCAGGATGAGCGCCGACAGGACGGCAATGAGGGTGATCACGACCATCAGCTCGATCAATGTGAATCCCGATCGAGGAACCGCGATGGAGGCGGAATTGCGCACGGAGTCTTACCAGTTTCCGATGTCAGCGTTGACGCCGTCGCCACCCTCGGCCTGGTCCGCCCCGCGTGACCAGAGATCAAAGGAGGTCGGATGATGGACCCCGGGGCGTTTGTACTGATAGGGCGTGCCCCAGGGATCATTCCGGAGCTGCTTGATGTAAGGTCCCCGCCATTTTTTGTCATCACCGCCTGGCGGCTCACTCAGTACCCGCAGTCCTTCGTCGGAGGTTGGGTACCGGTCCATGTTGATATAGAATCGTTCCAGGGCCGATTCGAGCTCGGCGATGTGGGATTTGGCTGCGCTGATCTTGGCGTCGGAGGTGGCCCCCATGAACTGGGGAATGATGGTGGCGGCAAGAACGGCGAGGATCACCACCACGACCATGATCTCGATAAGGGTGAAGGCGCTTCGATGACGGGACGATGAACAACGATGCATACGGCAGGGGAGTGGAATGGAGGATGGGCGGTTAATGGATGGTTTGACTCATTTTGAAAATCGGGAGCAACAGGGCGATGACCATGAATCCGACCAGCGCCCCGACCACGAGGATGAGGAAGGGTGCCAGCAGGGAAATGATCGTCTTGGTCCGTGCCCGCATTCGACGTTCCTCAATGGCAGCCACTTTTAGGAGCATCTCATCGAGTTTCCCGGTTTCCTCCCCGACGGCGATCATCTGAACCACGCTTCGCGGAAAAAGCCCCATTTCCCTCAACGGAGCTGCGAGAGAAGCGCCACCTCGGGTGGACTCGGCCACCTGGGCGATTTGACCGGAAAGAATGAGGTTGCCCATCGATCCCTCCACGATTTTCAAGGCCGGCAGGAGGGAGACCCCACTCTTGACCAATATCCCAAGCGTCCGGGAAAAGCGGCTCAATGCGGCTGCCCGGAGCATCGATCCGACCATCGGGACCCGAAGTTTCCACCCGTCAACCTGGAGTGCGCCTCCGGGTGTCCGGGCAAACGCCCGGTACCCAGCGAAGATCGCTCCCAAGGCGAGGAGCACAAGCCAGCCGTAATTTCCCAAAAATTCGCTCAGCCAGAGCAGCAATCGTGTGGGCAAGGGAAGAACGGCGGTCATTTCCTTGAGCATGGTGAATAATTTGGGAAGAACGACCACCAGGAGGACCGCTACGGTGACCATGCCGAACCCGAGAACAAAAAGAGGATAAGCCACTGCTGAGACCACCTCGCTCCGGACCTCGTCCTCATGTTCCAAGAGGTCCGCCAGATCATGGATGACGGAGGGCAGGGCACCCGCTTCCTCCCCGACCCTCACCATGCTGACGTAAAGTTTACCGAAAATCCTGGGATGCATGGCCAGTGCTGCCGAAAACGACGATCCGGTTCTGACCGCCGTCGACAACTGATGAACCACCTCCCGCAAGGCTGGATTGACCTCTTCTTCCCCCAACCCCTCCAAGGCTTGGGGAATTGGAATCGATGCCCCCACCAAGGCGGCCATCTGCCTCGAGAAAGCCGTGATTTCCCGGGTCTTGATGCCTGTACCCCAACGAAATCCACCTGTTGACTTCACCGGGCTGGCTTGGGTCGAAGCGGATGGGCTGCCGCCGAGTGAGATTTGCCCCTTTTTGCCCGTGAGCGCGGTTCCTGTGGTTGGGGGAGGTTTGGTAGGAGTGATGACGCCGCTGGGGACCTGCGCTTCCAGGCGGGAGGGGTACAGCCCCTTCTTTCCGAGCAATTGCAACGCCGACCGCCGGTCATCGGCGTCAATGACACCAGTGACGGATGAACCGTCCCCTGCCACGGCCTGGTATCGGAAGGTACTCATTCCAGAGCATCGCCCGAACAGACGCGAACAATTTCTTCGAGGGTGGTCTGGCCTTCACCGGCCTTTCGCAGGGCGTCCTCCTGCATGGTGACCATCGTCCTGCGGGCCGTCGCCTTTAATTCAGCAGCGGACCGCCGCATCAGAATCATCTCGCGAAGAGCTGGTGTGACAGCCAACAACTCAAAAATCCCCACCCGACCCCGGTAGCCACCCCGACATTCGTCACAGCCAGTGCCCGCGAAAAACTCCCCATCGAGAGGACGTCCACTCAGCAGTTCCAGCTTACCGCGCAGCAGGTCAGAAACCGGTGTGGGTCGTCGGCACACCGGGCATACCCGGCGGACCAGCCGCTGGGCCAGCACGCCTTCCAGCGAGGAGGATATCAGGAACGGTTCGATCCCCATGTCCATCAGCCGTGTGACCGCGCTGGGCGCGTCGTTGGTATGGAGGGTGCTGAACACCTGGTGCCCGGTCAGCGCGGCCCGGATGGCAATTTCTGCGGTTTCGACATCCCGGATTTCGCCCACCATGATCACGTCGGGGTCCTGTCGCAGGATGGCGCGGAGCCCGGTGGCAAAGGTGAAGCCGCGGCTGGGGCGGACGGGAATTTGAGCCACCCCGGCGAGCTCATATTCCACTGGATCTTCGATGGTCAGTATCTTCTTCTCAGGAGCATAAACCCCCTGGAGGATCGAATAGAGGGTGGTGGTCTTACCGCTGCCGGTCGGGCCCGTGGTAAGGAAGAGTCCGTGGGGCTTCTCCACCAGATGGCTAAGAAGCGCTGCCCGCTCCGCATCAAGACCCAGTTCCTGCGGGCGCAGGAGCCGCTCGTGTTTGACGAGCAACCGCATCACCACACTTTCACCGTGGATGGTCGGCATCGTGCCAACACGGATATCCACCCGTGAGCCGCGATGATTGATCTGGATATGGCCGTCCTGCGGCATGAACCGTTCGGCAATGTTCATGTCGGCCATGATCTTGATACGGGAGACCAAGGCGGCATGCAGAGGCTTCGGCGGAGGCGGCTTTTCCTGCAAAAGACCATCGATTCGGTACCTCAGCTGGAGCGTGTTTTCAAACGGCAGCAGATGGATGTCGCTGGCCCGCTCACGGAGCGCGGTCGAGACAATCAGATTGACCAGATTGACCACGGTGGGCTCGTTGGCCATCACCTCAATGTCGTGCAGGTCCTTCGACTCGCCTGTTCCGTCCGTCGCTGGATCGAGGCCGGCGATCATTTTTTCGACCGTGACCTGGTAGCAGGCGGAAATTTTCTCGGATATTTCGGACTCTGGAGCCAGGTGTTGGAGGACGTCGCACCCGCTTAACAAACGAATATCATCCAGGACCCTGGGGCTGGCTGGGGAGGCGGTCGCAATCGTCAGGACCCCGTTCCGCAAACCAATGGGGATCAGCCGATGCTGCTGAGCAAAGGAAGCAGGGACCGTCTGCAACACCTCCGGGTCGATTTCTAAAGTCGATAGAAACGACCGCGATCTCCCGGCAGCGTCCGTTTGTCCCTGGGCGGACAGGTCGTTCTCCATGAGGAGTGTCGCTGGGGTGGTCATGGTGAAGCAATGAGAATCCAGTTCATTAAAACCGGTAATCTGCGAAAAGTTCCGGCACAAACTTGGAAATCAGTCCTTGAGACGCCGGACTTGGGAAAATGTTCAAAGCCCGGTTCGAGGGATGCCGGCTCGTCCTTTCAGAATGCGGCGGACCAAGGGCGATTTCTGCCGAATCAACTTTCAGCGGGAGCAGTCAATTCTCAACTCAACCCACGGGAAGGACGGACTGACGGGTACCCACATCACCCGATATCTGGCTTGAGACGGACAGTCGGGAGATTGCAGCTTCCAACTTATGGCGGTTGACCGGTTTGGATATAAAATCATTCATGCCGGCTTCGAAACAGGCATCGCGGTCGGAAGAAAAGGCATTGGCCGTCAGGCCAATAATGGAGACCAGGGCGGACGCGCTCGAAAGTTTTCGGATGTTCCTGGTCGCTTCCAGGCCGCCCATGACGGGCAACTCCATATCCATAAGCACGAGGTCGATTCCTCCCAGTTTGACCCGGTCGACGGCTTTTTCCCCGTCTTCGGCCAGTTCGACCGACAATCCCATTTTTTCCAACAACCGCCTCGAGACCATCTGGTTGATTTGATTGTCCTCTACCACAAGGACTCTACCGACAAACTGAACGAGCCTTTCCGGGGTGGGAACTTCGACGGTTTCGGTCGGAATCGTTCGGAAATCAGTCAATGCCCTTTTCAATCTGCGGACGGTCAGTGGACCAGCCAAAGACACCATTGCGTCCTCCTGGAAAAGCGGTTCCGCCACGGGAAAGCCAAAGACGACAGTCCGTTGAAGTTGTTCGGGAGAAAGTTGAAGCTTCGAGATGGAGCGTAAATCCACGAGTAAGCCGTCTTGTGCCGGAAGATGGTCTGCGGAATGGTCCCACTCGGTCGGGGTAACCCCCATTTCTGCCATCTCTCGATGAAGAATCTGAAAGGCCAGGTCCGTCTGGGTCACCAGATGGAGACGGTTCCATGGCCATTGGATTCCGGGCGGTGCGAACGGCTCTTTTGCATCCACAGGCAATTGAAACCAAAAGCAGCTTCCTTTCCCTGGTGCACTCTCGACCCCGATTTTTCCGCCCATGGCCTGTACCAGTCGGCGGCTGATGGCAAGCCCCAGGCCTGATCCGCCAAACCGTCGGTGAACGGAGGAGTTGAGCTGGTTGAATTCCTCAAAGAGATGGATTTGGGCCGACGCAGGTATGCCAATGCCAGTGTCTCGTACCTCAAAGCGCAGCCAGGCGACACCTGGCTCCATTTTGACTCTTCGGACGACGATGACCACGTCCCCCTTTTCTGTAAACTTGACGGCATTGGCGCACAAGTTCACCAAGATTTGCCGGAGCCGGGCTTCGTCCCCTTCCATGATTCCTTCCGGATGAACCGCAATCAGGCCCAGATTTTTCTGCCGTGCCTTGGGGGAAACGATCTCGACCGTACTTTCGATCAAGGTTCCCAGTTCAAAACGCCTTCGTTCCAAACGGGTGGAACCTGATTCGAGCCAGGAGAAATCGAGGACATCGTTGATGAGGTCCAGCAGGGATGTCCCGCATTCACGGATGGTGACGAGCAATTTCCGGTGTTCGGCATTCAATTGGGAAGCATCAAAGAGCTCCGTGCTTCCGATGATTCCGTTGAGCGGTGTCCGGATTTCGTGGCTCATCGTCGCCAGAAAGACAGATTTGGCCCGATTTCCAGCGTCGGCTTGCAGTGCCACTGCCTGATGGCTCTGATTGAGCAATTCCAAGCGTCGTTGTGTGGCCCGGAGACTTCGGATCTGATGTCTCAACATCAAAATAACGGTACAAAGCATCACTGCCATGGCGATCACCTTGGTAATCAATAAATCATAAATGACCAATCCACGTTGATGGTCACTGATGTTTTTATCCGCTTCAATGCGTTCTGCGTTCGCGGAGAGGCGGATGGTATGGTTGACGAGGTCATCCACGTCGTTGAGCAATTCTTCGAGCCTTTCCCGGTTGACCACCCCTGAATCCACCTCCTTCGCATACTTTGCGTTCAATTGGTGGATGCCGTCGATGACTGCCAATGCATGCCGGAGGTAGGTGTCATCCTCGTTGAACGGGCTTGCCAGACCAGAAATATCGAGGTTGGAGAGACCGCTGATGAGGATGTCAAATTCGGTGGTGACATCCCGGAAGGTCCGGTTCCCTCTTCCATCGAGGAAGAAGGTGATGGCTTCCAGCAGCTTATGAGCCTGACGGTCCGTCCGGGTAGCCGTCCAGACGGCGTTGATCTGAACTTGACGCGCAAGGTCCCGCTGGTCGTGCCTGAGCGTTGCCAGCGTGTAGACGGTGAGCGCCAGCGCGATCAGGCTGATGAGCAGCAGGGAACCCGATGTTCCTTTCCAGACCGACCCAATAATGATCGTTCGTACCATCCCGTCGACCTGTTTGACTGGAGAGCTCATCGAATCTCGATCTGCCGCACCTGCCACGCCGAACGAAAGAAATACATCTCATTGTAGAGCTTTGGATACTCATCAAACGGATAGATCACAAACAGGGGACCCTTTTGCCGGATGGTCATTGGGGTGCCGTTCATGTGCGTGGCCAAAATGACCGGCCATTTCCCCGCGTCTTGCACGGGAATGGTGGTGGTATAATCATTCAGGGCGGTGACCCTCAACTGGCTGCCCGTGCAACCGACGGCGTCCAGAATCTCGGAAAGCAGCGGACCTTCAAATGCCATCTTTCCTTTGGTCCATGGGGTGGATGTTTCGGTCTTGCGATTCCGCAGACCGTTCAACATGGCCAAATCGAAGTCGGCCGTCTTGTCGTGATTCCTGGTCGAAATCTTGCCAGAAATCGTCAGGATCACTTCTCCGTTCGGTTGTTCCAGCCTATTGGTCTGGGCCAAGCCATCCGCACTCGTTGATAACCACCCAAGAACCAGGCTCACGGCCCAACGAGTCCAATTTTCACGGAGAGCGGCTCTTCGGCAGGCAGGCCAGGATGGGTGGGATGGATGGTCCATGATGTGGTTTGGTCAAAGTGAGGGCACACGAGCATCCAACTTCATCCGAATGCCATCACCGACGCCTTTTTGACAGGGTGTCAAAGTTATCGATGGGGGGCAAGAGAGCCGCGAGTCAACTGCACGGCCCGTTCCAGTTCCATCAGTTCGATGGCTCCCGTTTCCCGGAAAAGTTCCCCGGCTCGAACGCTGGCCTCGGAAATGGCTTTGAAACCGATGGTCTCCGCAGAACCCTTGATGGTGTGAAAGATGCGTCGGGTAGCCAGCGCGTCCGAAATTGCGGAAGGGGACCGTAACTGTGCCATCAGGTTCTCCAGGTCCACCCAGAAAAGAGAGGTGAGTCTCTCGATCATCTCCGTTCCCAATTCGTTCGACATAAGTTCGAGTCGGTCCCGGTCAATGATATCTCCATTCCAAGCAGTTGAGGTCGCATCAGACGACTCATCTGTCGGGACCATCGCTGTTTTTTCGGACGGGGCTTCGCCCGGGTGGGGGCGAGCCCCACCTTCGGATTGAGGGGATTTCCGACTGGATTTTGAAAGCCATTCCATAAGTATGATCTTCAACTTTTGACGGTTGACTGGCTTCGATTGAAAGTCATTCATTCCGGCCGCCAGACAGGCATCGCGGTCGGATGCAAAGGCATTGGCTGTCAAGCCCACGATAGGGATTGAGCCTGATTCGTTGGGAAGTTGACGGATGCGCCGGGTCGATTCCAGCCCGTCCATCACGGGCATTTGCATGTCCATCAGGATAAGGTCGATGCCACCTTGGGCCACCCTGGTCAGGGCGACGGCACCATCCTCCGCCAATTCAACGGTCACTCCCATCTTTTCGAGGAGTCGGAGGGCCACCTGTTGATTGACCATGTTATCCTCCACCACCAGGACGTGCCCGCGAAGTGTTGACATGACGGGCAGTTGAGGAATCGGAGGCCTTTCGGGTCGAGTTGCGGGTTCAACCGACAATGCGCTCTGCAGCCTTCCAACGGTCAGGGGGCCATCCATCACCGCTCGGGCACGTCCCTCCCAACCTTTCGCACCAAAGCCAAAAATGATGGCGTTCGCCAGTCGCCAGTTGGAAAGTTGGTGGCGGGTGATCGATTGAACGTCGACCAACAAAATGCCTGGGGCCAGGTTATCTGGCACCGAGGGATGCCAGGAGCTAATGACATGACGGGCGGATCCCAACTCTCGGTGGAGAACCCTGAAAGCCATGGGGGTGGACGTTCCGATTCGAACCTGGGTGGTCGGCCACGGAATTTCTGGAGGAATCGCGACCACGTCGGCGCTTAAAGGTAAGGTAAACCAGAATCGACTCCCTTCCCCCACCTGACTTTCCACTCCGATCGCCCCCCCCATGGTCTCAATCAACCGACGGCTAATCGCCAGTCCCAGCCCGGAACCGCCAAATCGCCGATTGATGGAGGCATCCACCTGGTGGAATTCCTTGAACAGACCTTTTCGGTCTTCCGGAGAAATGCCAATACCACTGTCGATGACCTCAACGTAAAGTCGTGACGCCCGTTTTTCGCTTGTCAGGCACCGGGCCACGACGGCGACATCCCCTTTTTCGGTGAACTTTACTGCATTGCCGCAGAGATTGACCAAAACCTGACGGAGCCGGGCTTCATCACCGGTGATTTGAACTTGCGGGTAGATGCCAATGAGGCATAGTTTTTTCACACGGGCCTTGGGGGAAACGATGTCCAATGCCGCCTCGATTACCGAGGAGATATCGAATGTCCGTTGTTCCAGCCTGAGCGATCCCGATTCCAGCCGTGAGAAGTCAAGGACATCGTCAATGAGCTCCAGGAGGGATGTGCCGCATTCGCGTACGGTATCCAATAATACTCGCTGTTCACTGCTGAGTGGGGCATCGTCCAAAAGTTCCACATTGCCGATGATTCCGTTCAGGGGTGTCCGAATTTCATGACTCATCGTCGCCAGAAAGGCGGACTTCGTCCGGTTGGCAGCGGACGCTTCCTCGGCTGCCTTTCTATAGCCGAGATTCATTGTTTCAAGGTCACGCTGGGTCGCCTCCACCTTTTTCAATTGCCTCGCCAGCATCCAAATGACCCCGGAAAGGGTGAGCGCCAGGCCCACGACTTCTATCGTCAATAACTGATAGGTCCTTATGCTGCCTTCCCGGTCCAGCATGCGATGATTTTCCTGAAGCGTATTGGTGTCACTGACCAATACTTTGCTATCATTTCGCAGTTCAAGGACTTCGTTCAGAAGGTCTTTGAGGATGAAGGCATCCACCTTCCCGGCTTCCAATCGACTGCCGTACTCATTGTCCAAACGGGTGATCCGATTGGTCACGGAAGCCGCGCGATCGGCATATTCCCGGTTCGAGCGGAACGGATCGGCAAAATTGTAGATTTCAAGGTTCGATCTGCGGCTGACGACAATTGCAAATTTGGTGGTGAGTTCCTCAGCGGACCCTGCCGGTTCACCGCGTTCAGCCGCTCGAAGGGTTGTCAGCAATTCGCTAATTTCGCGATCCAGCTGGAAGGCAGACCACACTGCATTTTCGTGAACCCCGTGAGCGAGGTCGTGTTGCCGATCAATGAGGACCCATAGTGTCTCGACGGAGAGTCCGAAGGAGATCAGGCTGACGATGATCAATAACCATGCCGCCTTAAGGGTTCGGACCCGGGCATCAGAGAGACCAAACATGGAAAATGCGTCGAGAGCCCTGTCCAATCACTGAATCTGGATAGATTTGACCTGCCAAATGGAACGGCAGTAGTAAACCTCGTTCAATAACTGGGGATGGTCATCGAAGGGATAGACGACGAAAACCGGTCCCTTTTCCCGTATTGACATGACATGCCCGTCCATCCGCGTTGCCAGTATCACCGGCCATTCCTTGAAATCGGTCGATGGAATCTTGCCGACGTAATCATTCAGAGCCGTCACCACCAGGTTGGTCCCCTTGCAGCCAACCCATCTCATCACGGTGGAAAGTAGGGGGCCATTGTATGTATGGGGGCCTTTGGTCCATGGATTCTTGGTGATAACGGTGCTCTGTGGAAGGCTGTCCAGCATCGCAAAATCAATCACCACCGCTTTTCCCAAATTGGTTTTCGCGAGGTTCCCGGAGATGGTCAGTATCACCTTGCCGGTGGGTTTGCCTAATGCGGGTAGGCTGCCGGTTCCGGCTCCCGCACTTGAAAACGGAAGCACCGATGCCAGAAGCAATCCCATTCCCAAGAGTCCTGAACATGACATTCGCAACAATATTTTTGCTCTCATGCGACACTCCGAAGCCGAAGGCCGGTGACTGGGTTGGTTTGGCACCATGGGATATGGTCCGCGGCCCGCGGGCCGAACTCATTCCCGGAGGAGTCTCGCCGCCTCCGCCTTGCCAAGGTCTTACCGGTTGCCGACTATCTTACACCCGTTCTGGAATTTTGTCGTGGTCTTCCTTCAATCCTTCCGGAATTACTAACGGCAAGGCATGGGGGGAAACAAGCCCAACTTCATCGTGGGGCTACCAGTATACCCGTCAGGTTATGGGCCCCGGTTCCCGTCCGATTTCGGAGGTGTCTCCGGCAATAGCCCTACCTGAAGAGCCCGTAGCCAATGCGGAACGTTGAACTTCGTTCCTGATACCTGAGAAACGATTCGCCATAACCGTTGAAGTATTGGAGGTAAAAGTAGCCGTTGAGCCAGTGATCGGTGAGATTTCGCAAGGGATAGCTGGCGTCGAGGGTCAGACTGCCCCGATTCAGTGAGTTTCCTGCACGAATGGTCGCATCCAGGAGGATACTGTCTCTTTTTCCCGCTCGAACCTGCAGTTCGGCATACCCACGGTAGGCGGCAATTTCCGGGTTCTCATTTAATGTCCCCAAGTAGACCCAGACCCGCGGAGCCACGGTCACCTGCCAGCCTCCTTCATACCCCATGATCAACCGGGGCCGAAGATAGGCCTGGTTCAAGGTCCGGGAGGCGTCGCCTTCCCGTCCGTTGGACTCATGGCCCAGGGCCGTATCCAAATCAAAGCGCATCCAGTCCGGAAAGTTTCCACGACGCCAGATGTCCTGCCACTGGTAAAGCAACTCCGGCTTGTAGCTGGTGTCTAGAAAGGGCGCGCTGGGGGCCGATGTATCCCAAAGGGATGTCTGGGTGTACGCAAAATAGGCACCACGAACCCAGGGAGCTTGCTGAGCCAGCCAGCTGTCCTCGCCGATCAATTTGTATTTGAGGCTGAACTGCAATTTGGTGTTCGGATGGTCCGGCCCCATCAGAATGTACATCGGTTCGTAGCCAAAAAAATGGTCCCGAAAGAATTCCCCGGCGGAATCCAAGCCCTCATGGTCCGGTCGCCTTTGTTCCTGCCGACCCAAGGCGGCGTGCTCACCCGTTAAACCCGTCCCTGGAGGTTGGGTGGCGGCCTCGGGTGTCACCATTAAATTTGTCGACGACGCCACCTCGTTCGTCACGTTGAATCGGACCGAACTTCCAGGGATTCCCCCTGCGGAGACCACGACTTCGCCCGTGAACGCCATGGGCATCAAAAAACGATAGGCGGTCGTTCCAAACCCTTGCGGTTGAATATTGTACACGCCGCCTGAATCAATCCGGTCCGCCGTGGCGGTTCCGTTGTTGGTCAGCCCACGAAGCTCCAAATCGAGATGCCCGGGAAAAATGCCTCTGAGCGCCAAAGTACCAGGATTTAAGAATGAAAGCAGAATGACGGCCGGTTGACCTGCGGATACTGCGGGTTCCAGTGTCGAAAGGATCGGCTGCAACGTCCGTTCAGCGGTGCCCTGAACGGTGATCAACAACCCCACCGCTGGCGCCTGCATCCAATGCCGAACCCGAGGAAGAGAAAAGCGATTCAACAGCCGACTATGGCAGATAAACGATTTCAGGAAAGGGGTGGGTTTTCATTTCTCTCAATTGTCACCTAGAATCGGGGCCGATGACGTCGGTACGGCTTTCCCCGGAAGAGTTGGTTCTCCATCTGGACCAATTGCGTGATCCCCAACGGCGATTTGTCTATCTGGTGGAACGGGCGCGAAGTCGCGAACCCCTTCCGGAACGGTATCGTATCGATGCAAATCGGGTCGAGGGATGCCAGGTCAGGACCTGGTGGGTGGGCGAACTGCGCGCGGGTGCCTGCTGGTTTGGGCTGGATTCGGACGCGATCACCCTCAAAGCCCTCGGTGGTTTCTTGTGTGAGCGGGCCACCGCCCAATCATGGCGGGAACAGCAGGACTACGACGCGGACCTGTTGGAGCGTTGGGGAGTTCTTCGCCAGTTGGCCGACAATCGCCGGGCCACCGTTGTGCGACTGGCGACTAAAATTCGTGATTTTGCCCGCGGCCAATCCTCCGGATGCGCCATGTCATGAGGTTTTACGACGCGCACAATCACCTCCAGGACGAACGGTTTGGCGGATGCCAGACGGAATTACTTTCCGAAGCAGTGGCTGCCGGTGTGATTGGGATGGTGGTCAATGGGGCCTGTGCCGCCGACTGGCCCATGGTGGCCGCTCTGGCTCGGTCTCACACCGGCCTGATCCCGGCTTTTGGTTGGCATCCCTGGTACCTTCACGAGCGGGGATCCGGTTGGTTGGAGCAACTTGAGTTGCAACTGACCGGTTTTCCGGCCGCGTCTGTGGGTGAAATCGGTCTGGACCGCTGGATATTGGAACAACCGGCGTCCGTCCGATCCAGATATCAGCCGGATTTGGGGGAACGCGCTCCTGCGTCAATCGAGGAACAGGCCGAGGCTTTCGTTGCCCAATGGAAACTGGCCGTCCGGCTGGACAGGGCTGTCACCATTCACTGCCTGAACGCGTGGGGGCGACTCATCGAAATCATCAAAGCCATCCCCGGCCCCTCCCAGGGCTTCCTCCTCCACAGTTATGGTGGGTCGGCGGAATTGGTTCCCGAGCTCACCCGGATGGGTGCATACTTTGGTTTTCCCGGGTATTTTGCCTTGGATCGCAAGCAGCGTCAGCGCGAGGTCTTTCGGCGCATCCCCATCGACCGGCTCCTCATTGAAACCGATGCTCCCGATCAGCTTCCACCGGCGTCGTTAATTCGTTTTCCGTTGTACGGTCCGGAACCGGAACGGCGGAATCTAAACCACCCGGCCAACCTCCCAGGCATCTATGCCTATCTGGCCGACTGGTTGGCCATGCCGCTTCCGGTACTGGAAGCTCAGGTTGAGATCAATTTTCGTCGCCTGTTTGGATCGTCGCGCCAGATTCTGGAACCACCACCACCTTGAGAGAGTCCGGGGTCGGCTTTGCAGCCAACGCCACGGCCTCTGCCGTCCGTGAAAGCGGAAAGGTGTGGGTGATCAGTGATCGGACATCCAGTCGTCGCGAAAAAACCAATCGGGCCACCTCCTCCTGCAAGGTGAAATCCGACGAATAGCTCCCCAATAATCCTTTTTCATCCACGCAAATTCGGGCGAGGTCCAATGGAGTCATCCGGCCACGGACGGTATGCGCAAATAGAAGCACCGTTCCACCTCCTCGAATCACCGACTGGGCCTGAATCACTGCCGCGTCGCTGGGCACAGCCACCACCGCCGCATCGGCACCCCGACCTTCCGTCCAATGTTCGACTTGAGAGGGCAGGGCTGGGTCTGAGCCGTTGAGGACCTGCCATGCTCCGAATCGCCGGGCCAGGTTCAAGCGGTTGTCCAAAAGGTCCGTGGCGATCACCCGCACACCTTCCAGAGCCAGGATTTGGGTAAACAGCAATCCAATCGGCCCCTGTCCACACACCAAGACGACGTCACCTGGCAACAGGGAAAGCTGTCGAACTCCTTTTAGGACCGTATTGACCGGCTCCAACAGGGCACCTTCCGCGAAGGTGTTTCCTGCGGGAATCCGAACGACTCCGGGCAGACAAAAGGGCATGACCCGGACGTATTCAGCAAAACCACCCCCCGAGGGCTCAAAGCCGGCTGTGATGCCCGTTCGGCGGTAGGTGGCACATTGGGCAAAGGCGCGGTGCCGACAATAGTGGCAGTCCATGCACGGAACATGATGGTGAAGGCCCACCCGTTCACCCACCTCGAATCCCCGGGCGCCGGGACCGACCGCAACAATGGTCCCGGCAGTCTCATGCCCAAAAATGCGGGGCGGCGGGACCGTGTCGTAGTGAATTTTCTTGATGTCGGTGGGGCAGACCCCGCATGCCTCGACCCGAACGAGGATTTCCTCCGCCTCGATCCGTGGAACCTCCACCTCCTCGATGCAAAGCGTCTGGTGGCCACGGTAAACCGCCGCCCGCATCCGGCTGGGAATTAAACTCGACACCGGACGTGCCCTTCAGGTGCCGGGAGGACCCTGCATCTTTTCTCCGTCCAGTTGGTAAATGCCAACAATGTAGCCGTTCTCACGCATCGCTCCCACCCGCAGTGTGCCGTACAGCGTCACAGCCTGGTCCATGATCGGTTTCACCCCGCCACCGACCATCTTGACCGAGACCCACTCGTTGATTTTCGGTGTCGCTCCAAAACAGCAGGCCGATTGATCCCGCAAGATGAGCATTTCGGTGACCATGCCGGCTTCCACCTTGAGTGGCAGCATGAAGCCCTTCAGCGAGACCCGCTTGTTGTTAAAACCGCGCACCAGCGTTGGAATCTGTTGGTCGGGGTCCGCACCGGGAGCAGGCTTGACCGTATCGTCCGGTACCTCGTACTTGAACGAACTGAGCTTGTCGAATCCGACGGCAGTGAAATCGCCTGCACCGGGCAGGGTAGACTCGGTTGTAGTCGGAGAAGTGGAGGGCTTGGCAGGGGCTGGTGCTACGGCCGGAATCGGTTCCACTCTGGGAGCGAGTGGCTTGATGGGTTCACCTCGGGGAACTTTACCGATATCTTCAGCCAAAAGAAGGCCGGTCGCCACCGTAAGGGCCACTCCACCGAGGAAAAGGGAGAAAAGTTGTCGGTTCATTCGTTTCCTTTGGGGTAGTTGAAGGAGATATCGCGGTAAGCCTGTCCTGCAATCTTGATTTCTGACAGCGTGCCGTCAAATACGGCGTTGGTTTTCAGCCAGGGGGCCGAGGCGGCAAATTCCGAGGTGTCACCCACCCGTTCTCCCGTGGCTGCCGATTCAACGGCATGAAAATCAAGCGGGCCGAGCGAGGGACGGGTCACGCGAATCTGGAATTGGGGCTGGGATATCCGGATGAATTTCTCCATTTCCCCATCCAGCACATAAGCCGTGATCACTTCTGAACCGGCCTCGTGCAGCAATTCAAGATGGTGCTGATCGGTTCCCAGCTCGACGACCGTTCCCCCATGCGGCGGCAGATGCTGATGATGGGATGAACCGGAAGCGGGAACCGGACCCGGGTCCGAGCGTCCGCACCCGGCCACCAGAACGGTCAACGCCATCCCCCAGATTGGGCGACAATGGGTCCGTTGCATGGTGTTCATGGAAGGCAAAGTTCCCCGCCGGAGCAATCGAATTGAGACCGCCATCCCATTCTTTGTTCCCCGCGGCCTGAGAGCACCTGGATTTCTTGACACTTCCTGGCGGGACACACCCGATTTAGAACGGTGTCGGTTAAACTGTCCCTTAGTGTGAAAGAATGCCCCCGGGAACGCGGACGTCTCGTCCGCAGGCGGTCCGAACCAAACCCGACCGGCAATCGCATCCAAAGAACATCGTGGAAGTTATTGACGGTTTGCTTCCAGTTGTTACCGTTCACGGCTCTGCTTCTTTCGGGAAGCGGTCGATGTCATGAAACGCCAGTACCAGCCTTCCAAGATTCGTCGAGTCCGGCAGCACGGATTCCGCGCCCGCCTGGCCACCAAGAGTGGTCGCGGGATTTTGCGCAACCGCCGACGCGTCGGACGCAAGCGGCTTACCCCCGTCTGACCTCCGGTGGGGTGGTTGCGAAGGTGCGCCCTGCAACTGCCACGCCCTTGAACCAGCTGTGATCGTTTGATGGCTTTGCCGACTCCCATGTCAGCGCTCACTCGCCCCAGGGAAACCCTCAGTCGCACCCAGCGGCTACGGGCGAGTGGTGATTTTTTCCGACTGAAAGAGCAGGGGAAACGCCACGTTCAAGGCTGTCTGATCGTGAATTGGCAGCCATCCTCTTCAGGCCATTCACCCAGGTTGGGGGTTGTAACGGGTCGACGCATTGGCGGGGCGGTCATTCGCAATCGGGCACGCCGACTTCTTCGCGAGGTTTTCCGGCGCAACCGATTTCGCATGGTTCCAACCCTGGCGGTCGTGCTTGTGGCCCGACCGTCCATTGCGACCAAGGAGTACCGACAGGTGGAATACGATTTTGTCGAAGCCCTCCGGCGCGCTCGTCTTCTGGCACCCGAGCCATCGGTTCCGCCAACGCTGTCCTCCACGGGAGGGCCGGTGCCGACGTGAATCCCATACGTTTTGTTCTGATCGCGCTGATCCGGGGTTACCAATGGGTGGTGTCCCCGATGCTGAGGGTCATGACTGGATCGGTTGTCGCTTGTCGGTTCGAACCCAGTTGCTCGCAATATGCCGTCGAGGCTCTGCGGCGGCATGGTTCTGTATCCGGCACCCGTCTCTCGATACAGCGCCTGTGCCGCTGTCATCCCTGGGGAGTTGCCGGTTTCGACCCGGTACCCGAACGTTTGACTCAAGCTGATTGATATTTTCATGGACCGCAAAGGCATCGGCATACTGGCCGCTTCAGTCATCCTCCTCATTGGTTGGTGGTGGGGGATCGGTCGACTTTTTCCCACCCAGCCGAAGCCACCCGGAATGACCAACTCGGTGGTCGTGTCGCCGACCGCCATCGAGACGGGTCCCAACCGCCCCGTGGTTCCACCGTCATTGGGTGATCCGGTCCCCGTCGACACCTTTACCCCGGCGATGATGAACGGCGGGGCAACGGAAACCCTTGCCACCCTCGAAAACGACAAGCTCCGGGCCACGTTGACCTCCAGGGGCGGCGGCCTGAAATTCGTCGAGCTCAAGAAATATCCGGCCCGGGTCTCTCGAGGTCCCGACTCCAGTCACGAGCTGGCCACCCTCAATCAGCCGGCCTTTCTTCCGGCTTTTGTCTTCGCCAACAGCCCACAGTTGAATGGCGATGGCAGGTTTGCCCTTCACTCCGAGGCAGGTCTGGTTCGGTCGGAAAAGGTCCTGACCAACGGTCTCCGGGTGATTAAGGACTATGCGCTTCTGACCAATTACCAGATATCGGTAACCATCCGGGTCGTGAATGGCGGGACGGTTCCCGTCAGCCTGCCTTCCCAGGAACTCGTTATCGGCTCAGCTGCACCCATGGAAGCCCACGAGGCGTCAGATACCCAGGGTGTATACTGGTTCGATGGGGACAAGGCGCAGCACGTCGATCCCCACTGGTTTGCCAATAAGACCCTCGGTTGCATCCCGGGAACCCCCCGCACGGAATACACCGGAGGAACAACCAACGTGGTCTGGACCGGAGTCCACAACCGGTTTTTTGCCCTGATCACGATTCCTGAAACTCCGGCACCGGCGATGATTGCCCGGAACTATCCGTTACCCAGCCCGAGTCCCGCGGCCATTCAAAATGATTCCCGCCTAAACCGGCAGCCCGAATTGCAGCAGGCCGCTTTTCTCTTTCCCGAATCGGTCCTGGCACCGGGCCAGGTGGTCGAACGTCGTTTTCAGGTTTATGCAGGACCAAAGGAATACTTTACTCTTTCCCGGTTGGAGCCACAGCTCGACCTGGTCATGGACCTGACCGGCGTCACCGGTTTTTTTGCCAAGGGATTGTTGTTGGGACTCAATGGCCTTCACACCTTCATCCCCTCGTACGGTTGGTCCATTGTGGCGATAACCATCCTCATCAAGGCCCTTTTCTGGCCCCTGACCGCCATCAGTGCCCGGTCGATGAAAAAGATGCAGGCCATGCAGCCGGAACTGACGGCCTTGAAGGAAAAGTACAAGGATGACCCGCGCAAGATGCAGGAGAAAAATCTCGAGCTGATGAAGAAGCATGGGGTGAATCCTGCCGCAGGTTGCCTGCCCATGCTCATTCAGTTCCCGGTGTTCATCGGATTCGTCTTCATGGTGCGAACGGCCATCGAGTTGCGGGGCCAGAGTTTTCTTTGGGCGTCCGACCTCTCCCAGCCCGACACCCTCTTCACCATTCCGTTCGTGGGGTTGCCGTTCAATTTGTTTCCCCTGTTGATGATGGGATCCTCTTTGTGGGTTTCCAGTCTGACCCCTCCTTCCCCTCAGATGGACCCGGCACAACAACGGATGATTCGTTACATGCCCATCATGTTCGTCGTGTTTTTCTACAACAACAGTTCGGGACTCACGTTGTATTGGACAGTGCAAAACCTCATCAGTGTTTTGCAGACGAAGATCACCCAACGCAGTCGGGTCAAGAGCAACGACGCCTCCAAGACGGTCGTCGCGACCCCGGTGGTTCGACGGAAAAAGTAACCATTTCACCTGTTATCGTATGGACCCCAAGGCAACCCTCGAGGAGCTTCTCCGACATCTCGGAATCTCCGCCACCATCACCGAGCAACCGTCCGAAGACCAGATCATGCTGGATATCGAGACGGACGAACCGGCCCGTCTCATTGGACGGTCCGGACAGACCCTGGCGGAGTTGCAATTTCTGCTTAACCGGCTGGTCTTCAAGAACGATTCCAAAGTACCGCGGATCATCCTCGATGTCGGTGGCTACCGGCGGCAAATTCGCGAATTGCTGAGTAAACGGGCGGTCGAGGCGGCCGAAAAAGTCCGACGCTGGGGTGACATTGTGGAACTGGAGCCCATGAACGCCTACGATCGCCGGATTATTCACCAGGCGCTCAAGGATGACCCCGATGTGGAAACCCACAGCGTCGAAGTCGACGGCAGTGAGAAAAAGGTGGTCCTCATCCGACCCCGTCGAAATCCCCCTGGCTCTGGGCCCGCCCGTCTGGCGGACTAGTGTCGTGTTTCCGAAATAGCTTGCAGTTTGTTGCGCCTAAAATGCCTCAGGGCGAAGCGCGGGGAGGGAGCATGCTCGACATCGGTGACCGACGAGCAACTCTTTCGGTCGCGGGTCAACATTTTGTGAGTACTCCCGAGGGTTGGAAACCGCTTTGCCCCCAGGAAAGCCCGCTTCACCACCGATTTTCCCCTCTCTACAACGGCATTATCGTTTTTGCCCCACGAGTTCGGTGCAATGCACGAACACGAATGAATGTCACCCACTGCATTTCCAGAGCGCGGTCAGGCCCTTCGCGTTTCCGGGCGCTTCTCCTTGAGTGTTGGGGATCGAAGCTGTTGGGATTTCTCGTCTGCGTGCTGGGCGCTGGTTTGATTCCGCAGTCGCTGGCGGCCCCGAGCATTGCGCGCATCTGGGACGAACGGGCGCTGGCCGGTATCCGCAAGGACACCCCGCATCCGCCCGGCCAGGCCCGCAATCTCTTCAGTTTCTCGGTCTGCATGTATGATGCCTGGTCCGCCTATGACACCAACGGTTCCGTTGGCTTCATTTACCATGCAAAACATACCGCCCCGGATGTTGTGGCCGCACGTCGCGAGGCCATCAGCTACGCCGTCTACCGGATGATGAGGGATCGTCACGCCTTCTCACGGACCGCCAAGGATTCACTGGCCGCCGACGATGCACTAATGGTGGCACTCGGCTACAATATCAACAATACCTCGCGTGACCTGTCGACGCCGGCCGGGGTCGGCAATTCCATCTACGACGCCGTTTCAGCGTGGTTCAGCAACGACGGCTCCCGGGGAACCAACGGGACGCCTTATCCTCTCGCGGATCCCCCGATTGCATTCCCGGATTACCCCCCCAACGACGGGGGCTATGTTTATATCAATCCGCCCCTTGCCACGGTATTTGAGGGTATCACTGACGGTGCAGGCCATACGGTGGTGGACGTCAACCATTGGCAGCGATTGCAAATCGTCAATGCGGTCGACCAGAACGGATTTCCGTCGGGTCCGGTGCAGCCGTATCTTGGAGTTCAATGGCTTCGAGTTCGCCCCTTCGAGTTGACGCGGACGGATCCCACCGTGCCTTGGATTGATCCGGGTCCTCCTCCGTTGTATGGCGGTTCAAGCCATGCCCAGTTCATTAAGGAACTCGTGGCCGTCATCACCGCCAGCAGTCAGTTGACCCCGGATGATGGCGCGTTCATCAATATCTCTCCGGCAGTCTACGGAAATAATAGTCTCGAGTACTCGGGGAATTATGGAGACGGCGCCCTCGATATCTACGATGGCCACGGATACGCCACAAATCCAGTCACCGGCCTCCCTTACGCGCCCAATATCGTCAAGCGCGGGGATTTTGCCCGCGTCATCGCTGAATACTGGGCGGATGGTCCAAATTCTGAAACCCCGCCGGGACACTGGAATGTGCTCGCCAACGACATCGCCGACCATCCGCTGACCGTTAAACGCATCGGAGGTACGGGGCCGGTGGTGGATGACTTGGAATGGGACGTGAAGGCCTATTTCGCGATCAATGCCGCCCTTCATGATGCGGCGTGCGCCTGCTGGTCGATCAAGCGCTATTATGACGGGTGGCGTCCCATCAGTGCCATCCGCTACGTTGGAGGTCTGGGACAGTCGACGAACCCCCGTCTCCCCTCCTACCACCCCAATGGTCTTCCATTGATCACCAATCTGATCGAGCTCGTCACTGCCTCCAGTGCCGCTCCGGGTGGCCGTCACTCCGGGTTGACCCCCGGTCAAATTGCACTCTACGTCTGGCCGGGTGAAACACCACAACGCACAGCCCCCAACGGCGTCGACTTTTTCGCGGCGGACACCTGGACGACCTACCAACGGACCAACTTTGTCAGCCCTGCTGAGATGGTCCCCGAAAACTGGACCAGTTGTTAAGTTATGGTTTTGCGGGTTTGATCTGGAAGGAAAGGATCAGACCAATGAATGCAAAAGCGAAGCGAAAAAAGCACAGTGCAGCCTTCAAAGCGAAGGTAGGAATGG
>CAITXU010000298.1 GCA_903896505.1 uncultured Verrucomicrobiota bacterium
AGTTTGTTTGCAGATTTCGCCGATTGTCGCAGATAAAAAAAGCGTCCAGGGTGACACCCGAGGCCATTCGAACCGCTGCGGCTCACCGGGAGGTTCACCCTACCGTGGTGTTGTGGTTTATAGGCGTATCGATCGAATCTTTCCGCAGAGAAGAAGATCGGCGGTAACCTTCTTCACCCCAGGAGGTCATGCTCTTCATACCTCGGCTGCGTTGACGGATGAACCGTTGGAGCAGTTCGGGTTCCATTTAGATTTATGGCTTCCTTTGTGAAACGGTTGAATCTCGGGCTTCTGGCGGTGGTTGCAGCTTCCTCGGCGACACTGACGGGCCAATCGCTGAAACCGTATTCGGTCGTCAACACTGCGCAGTTCATGGGAACCGGCGGGATCGACTACGTGTTTGCCGACAGTGAAGCCCGGCGGCTGTACGTCCCTCGAGGGAATAACATCCTGGTATTTGACCTGGATACTCTTAAGTCTGCCGGAGAAATCCCCGATACCGGCGGTCGAGGTGTTGCCGTTGACCCATCGTCTCATCACGGTTTCAGCAGCAGCAACCCGGTTTCGATGTTCGACACTCGAACCCTGCAGGTCCTGAAAAAAATCGAGGTTCAGGGAGGACCCGATGGCATTCTGTTCGAGCCTTATTCGCAGCACGTGTTTGTCTTCAGCCATCGCCAGCCCAATGCCACGATTCTTGACCCCATGGACGGCTCCATCGTTGGGACCTTGGACTTGGATGGAGCCCCGGAACAGGCCGCAAGCGACGGGGCAGGCCACTTGTATGTCGATATCGAAGATAAGGACAAGGTGGCCGTTGTGGACGTCAAAACATTGAAGGTCACGGCCCAATATGGGTTGGATGGAAAGGGAGGGACCCCAGCGGGCCTGGGCCTGGACGCCAAAAATGGCATCCTTTTTGTCATGTGCCGGAATCCGGCCAATTGCGTGGTCCTAAGCGCATCCGACGGAAAGATTCTTGCGACCCTGCCCATTGGAAAAGGGTCCGACGGCGGTGGCTTTAATCCCGTGACCATGGAGGCGTTTAGTTCCCAAGGGGACGGGACCCTGACGATCATTCACGAAACGAACCCCACGACCTTCGAGGTAACCCAAACCGTGACTACCAAGTCCCGGGCCAAGACCTGCACCTTGGATACGAAAAAGAATCAAATCGTTTTAATCACGACCGAACCGGCACCGCCTCCGGCTGGTTCTCCGCCCGAGGCCGTCCCGGCTGCTCCCGGAGGGCCAGGTGGTCCCGATGGTCAACGGCGCGGTGGTGGGAGGGGTGGTCCCGGTTTCCTGGATATCTTGGTGGTCGGTAGGTAACCAGGTGGAACATGTTTCAGGGAGGGGCCGCTGCCCTGGGGCTCGACGGACCGGCGACACCAGGGAGCGAAACGACGGCGCGCCTTGTTCGGGATGGGGACTCCCGATCGATCAGCGCCGCCTGACGGACGGCTACGGGGCCGGGTCGCCACCCTGATCCCTGTAGCCGCACGTGAGTCGGCGCTATCTCCACTCGACCGGAACCCGTTTCGGGAGGGCATGGCTGGTAGCGGGATCGACGGACCGGCGACAGTATGGAGCGAAACGACGGCGCTCCTTGTTCGGGATGGGGTCTCCCGATCGATCAGCGCCGCCTGACGGACGGCGACTACGGGGCCGGGTCGGCACCCTGGTCCCTGTAGTCGCCGCACGTGAGTCGGCGCTAACTTTATTAGGCTGCTACCCGTTAGGGGACAGCGCGGACCTCAATCAGTCGTGCGGATCGTCCTGGCAATCCTTTGACTTCATAGGCCCCAGAATGGACCCCCAAATCGGTGCCACTCCAGATTTCTTTCAGTTGCGACCGCTGGGGTAGGGCGAAGGAGCGGTCCACCGGTTGATCCCCCCAATTGAAAACCGATACCACGCGACGGTCGTTCAGGGTGGTGACACCGATTTCAAACCGATCGTTATCGAATCGTGCGCAAACCCCGCTGGGTGGTGCCAGTTTCTTCAGCATTTCGACCCGGCGAGGCGTCATGCGGGTCAGATCATCTCCACTCAGAAGCATTCCACCGGTGGCGTATATCCATGTGGCGTGAAACTGGTATTCGTTGTCCGGCACATTTCCCTGGGTGATCACATGGCCGCTCACATCCACGATATCCTTCGAGCCGGAGTCTCTTAGGACCACGCAATCTGGGTCGTTCCACCACAGGCGACCGTTCTGCCAGCCCCGCAGGAGATTCTCACGACCAATGCCCGCAAAGCTGCCCCACGAACGATCGATGTCGAGTGAACTGCGTGAGCCATGGATGAGCCCGAGGGAGGGCCAGAGCGGATGATTGCATCCCAGCAGCACGGCGTCGCCCGCTCCACGCCGGATGGCTTCCATCCCACGCCGGTAGGCTTCAACCCGCGTGGCCTTGGGATCATGGTGATGTCCTCCCGGAAGTGTTCCCCAGTAATTGGCATCCAGTTTGAAGTAGGTGCAGCCCCAGTCGCGACGCAGGGTCCGAAACAGGTTTTCGAGAAATTCCTGTGCTTCGGGATGGGTTCCATCGAGGGCATACCACGGCCCGAGCCGCCAGCCGCCGAAACCAACCTTGTCTGATCGGAGTGGTTTCCCTTGATCGTCCTGGACGAACCATTGTGGATGTTCCTCGAACAACCGTGATTCCCCGCTGGCGATGAACGGGGCCACCCACAATGCCGGTTCAAAGCCACGTTCGCGGATTTGTTTCAGGACGCCCTGGACACCCCCGCCGAACGCCTTGCCGGTTTCCAACCAATCCCCCATACACGGTTGATAGCCGTCGTCGATCTGGATGTACCGGAGCGCCGGCAGGTTTTTTGCGATCCAGTCGAGATTGTCCGTGATATTAGCCGCCGTCACCGAGGGACCGAAGCAGTACCAGGAGCACCAACCGGTGGGAATGGGGTCATGCGGAAGCCGTGGATGGTTCCGTTGGATGTCGGTGGCAAGGTTTTCGTACAGTTGGTCACGGTTATTGCCGCTCGCAAGCCGCAGTTCCTCCAATTCCCAGGTCTGGCCCGGGGCGATTTCGAGGTCCTCGGTGTCGATGACGGCCTGCAACCGAGTCGCGTTGAAATGGAATTTACCGCTGAATCGACGGCAGGAGGCAAAACCGAGGAGCAAGCGATCCGCTCCGCTCGGTGCCAGAGTCAGAAGCCCATACACCGTTCGAAACCCTGCCGGTTCGGGCAAGCGGTAGTGGCTCCGATCGGTGTATGAGCCGACGTCGGTGGGCTGCGCCAGGTTCCCCGAAGTTTGAGAGAGCATCTGGAAGCCTTCACCATAAACCGGGGTGGTTCCTGACAATCCGTGGTCAAGGTCGAGCAGGACCACTTCATGGACCCGGACGGGGCTCGGACCCGTATTGCTCAGCTGGGAGAGACAGACTGATCCGGTCCACTGATGCGATAGTTTCAGGTGGCTGGTGTCGGCTCCTCCGGTTCCGACGACTTGCGCGTTCGAATTGGAGCGCCCGCGGTTCTGAAGGGTACGGACGGCATCCGCCGGGCTCTGTGCCGACGCCGTGCAACATAAAAAACACAGCATCAGGAGTAGGATTCCGCTGGGAACAACGGAAGTCCGACGGGCGGGTGTGAAGGAGGATGAACCGGGAAACACGAACCAAAGGTTGCCGGGACCCACAGTCGACGGAAAGCCGGAATTGAGTCCGGGATACGGATGCATCATGGCGTTCCTCCAAGGATTTTGCCAAGCTGTCGCCATGAGCGGATTTGCGCCGAGGGGGTTTTCAGTCTTTGGGTTTCTAGTCGCTTTATTCTGCGGGTATCTCGGGCAGGCGGGAACCGTCCGTATCGATTCCTCAGCCGCACCCAGTTCTTCGGCTTGGAGCGAGTCAGCAACGCAGTTGACTCGGGAATGGTATCCGCGACTGGGAAACTTGCTGGCGTCTTCGGATATGGTCCGGCTGCCCGATGTGGTCATCCGTCTGTCGACAACCTATGATGGGGTGGCCGCCGCATCGGGAAACACGATTGAAATGTCCGCCAAGCGAGTGGTGGAACTACCCGAAGACAGCCGGGGAGTGATCATTCACGAATTGGTCCATGTCGTTCAGGCCTATCCGGGAGGAAGCGAGGGATGGCTGACCGAGGGAATTGCCGATTATTTGCGGTGCGCCATATACGAGGCGCTCCCTCTTGAACAATTTCCGAGACCGGACAAGGAACGCGGCTATCGGGACTCCTACAAGGTGGCAGCGGGATTTCTCTTCTGGCTTGAAAGCGGTCCGGCGCCGGGGATCGTGCGCCAGGTCAATGCGGCTCTGCGAAAGGGTGCCTACCAGGAGTCCGTCTTTAAGGAGCGAACTGGACGCGAGCTCGATCAGCTTTGGAATGAGTATCGGGCGGTTTTCGCCAGGGCAACGACTCTTCCGTCGGTGACCAAGCTTTGGCGGCATTCCAAAGGCACATTTGAGCTTCAATCCGATGGGACATGGGCAGAATTGGAAGGCAGCAAGAAAATCTGGACCTTCCAGGAGGTTGGGCGGAGCGCGAGTCAGATTGAGCTCCTGGACCCGAGCCGGAATCTGCGATTGCGACTTTTGGCGCGCGAAGTCCGGCTGGGTAACAATAATGGCTGGTCTGTCTTGTACCGCGGTGAATGGGTGGCAAATGAGTAGGGCGGCATTCCCAGCCATCGAGGCGGTGGTGATAGTCGAACAGTTCGGCAGAATGGTGGCTTAAGGAATGAACAACAAGGACCGGCGAAAGTCGCAGGTCCTGCTTGTCCTTGGCCGATGACTGGACCACGTTTCCCGAAAATTGCGTCCTTCCGGGTGAATTCCCTCATTAGCGCAGACTTGTTGCGTCGGCTCGAGCAGTTGCAGTTGCTGGCCGTACGGCGTTCGAAAAGCTCCCTGAAAGGAGAGCGACGCAGCCGTGCCCGCGGACTGAGCGTCGAATTCGCGGACCATCGCAATTACGTCCTGGGCGATGATCTTCGTTACTTGGACTGGAATCTCCTCGGGCGCCTGGACCGGTTGTTCCTCAAACTGTATGAGGAGGAACGGGAACTCCCGGTGCGCATCTTCCTTGATGCCAGCGAAAGCATGTCCTTTGGAACTCCTTCCAAGTTTGATTTTGCCCGGCAGGTGGCTGCGGGGATTGGTTATGTGGCATTGTGCGGATTTGACCGGGTGGGGGTCTCCATCTTTCCCGAAGCATCGTCCTTACGGCTCAGCCCCGGGGAGTTGAGCCCGGAAGCCGCAGCCCGGGGAGCGCTCCGGGCGGTTCGCGGACGCAAATCATCCCTCGGCTATTTTCGGAATCTCAACACCCTGCATTGCGGAGGTGCAGCACAATTCAACCCGGCGCTCAAACGGGGAGCGCTGGAGGCTCATCAGGCGGGAGTGGCGGTGGTGCTGAGTGATTTTTTGGACCCGGAAGGTTACGAAGAAGGCCTCAAGGCGTTGGTGGGACGCGGTTTTCAGGTGTATGCCGTCCAAATTCTAGCTCCGGAGGAACTGAACCCGACCGCCTTTGGTGATTTGAGGTTGGTCGATTCGGAAACCGGACGTGAGCAGGAAGTGACCTTCGGTAAATTTCGCCTTTCGGCCTATCAGGCGTCGGTGGAGCGCTATGTGCAGCGGTTGCGTGAATACTGCAAGGGGAAGGGCATCGCCTTTTTCAGTGTCGCTTCCACCGCTGACCTTGGGGACCTGCTCCTGCGTCAGTTGAGAGCCTCGGAGGTGTGGGAATGAACTTCCTCTCGCCGTGGGGATTGGCCTTTGGCGCCGTTTTGCCGGTCATCGTGGGCTTTTACCTGCTTAAACGAAAGCGGGTGGTCCGGGTGGTTCCCAGCACGCTCCTCTGGCAGCGGTTTTTGGCTGAGAATCAGGCGAATTCTCCGTTTCAACGGCTCCGTAGTCAGGCGCTTCTGTGGCTGCAATTGCTCCTGCTGGCCCTGGCGATATTGGCGCTCGCCCGACCCTATTTTTCTGGAACGGCAGGGAAGTCATCGCTTCAGGTCCTCATTCTCGACGCCAGCGCCTCCATGCAGGCGACCGACGAAGCCCCGACCCGGTTTGGCCGGGCTCAATCCGAAGCGCTGAAACTCGTGGACGGACTGAAGACAGGCTTCGGCTCTCAGAGTCAGCAAATGCTGGTACTGGTGGCCGGGGCGGTGGCCGAGGTCCGGCAAAGTGCTACCTCGGATCGGGCCGCGTTGCGTCGGGCCATTCAGTCGGCCAAAGCGACCGACTCGTCCACCCATTTGGGGGATGCCTTGCGTGTGGCAGAAAGTTTGACCCGCGATCTGCCCGATTCCGAAATCCACCTGTTCAGCGACGGGGCTGGCGTCGACCTCAAGGAATTCGAGCATCATGATTTGCCCCTCCAATTTCATCGAATCGGCAAACGATCGGAAAACGCCGGCATCGCTTCTCTGGACGTCAAGGTGAGTCCTGAAGACCCCAGCCAGCGGGCCGTTTTCACCAGTGTGGTCAACCATGGCAGCAAGCCACTGATTTCCACGCTGGAACTTCGATTCAACGATCAATTGGTGGAGACCAAGCCCATCGAGGTTCCCGTGGGCTCCACCACGCCAATGGTCTTTCTCGCGCGACAGGGGGAGGACGGTGTCTTCAGCGTGAGTCTTCCAATGGCCGACGACCTCCCGGCAGATAATCAAGCGCGGGCAATCAGTCTTTTGCCCCGTCCCATCCACATCGGATTGGTGTCGCGCGGAAACCGATTTCTGGAGAAGGCATTGGCTGCCGCTTCTCCTCTCGTGGAGGTCCAGGTGTTGGCCGATTATCGAGCGACCGATCCTCACTTCGACCTGACCGTTCTGGACGACGTTACTCCGACGGAGTGGCCATCGGGGAACATCTTGGCGTTTCATGTGGTGGCAACCAATTGGTTCGAGGGGGCGCCCACAGTTGTTGAAGGTCCATCCATCGTTGATTGGCGGAATACCCATCCGCTCCTGCGATTTGTCGGCTTCGATACCGTTCAGGTGGCGCAGAGCCTGTCGGTCAAGGCTCCAGGATGGGCCATCCCACTGGTCGATTCCCCACAATCGCCTCTGATTTTGGCGGGCGAATTGGGACGGCAACGTCTGGTATGGGTGGGTTTCGATCTCCTTCAAAGCACCTGGCCGTTGCGGCTGAGTTTTCCCATCTTTATTGCGAACGCGGTGCAATGGTTGAATCCCGCCACGGTGGCCGCCAACCGTGCTTTTCTGCATTCGGGAGATTCCATTCGCCTGCCACTGGCCAATCCCACCGACGGGGTGGCCGGTTCTCCCCGGTTGGACCGGGCGGAATTGATTCGGCCGGACGGGCAACGCGTCACGATCCCGATGGGAGCCAATGCGCGGGAAATCGTTTACGGTTCAACGGACATTCAGGGGATTTATCAGTTAACCCTGGGCACCAATCGAACCTCATTTGCCGTGAATCTGCTTGACCCGCTGGAGAGCAAAATCCTGCCGGGGGATGGTCTTGCCATGGGGCGAAAGGGGACGGTCCTTCCAGCGGCACTGAAGCGGGCCAATCTTGAATCCTGGCGGTGGTTTGCCGTGGCGTCCTTGGGTGTTGTGTTATTGGAGTGGTGGTGGTTTCACCGCCGCACCGCCTAGGCCATGATGAACGTGCCATCCCAGACTGGAGGGTCCTGCCTTCGCATCCCGGCATCGTCGTGTTTGCGTGGGTATTGGGTGTTTTTCATTATTTCCGCGTGGGCCCTGGGGCTCAGATGGTTTTCCCACGAAGCGCAAGCCCGCGGGGGCTCCGCCGACCGTTTCGTGGTGCTCTATTGCGCCCAGGACGAGGTCCTTGCCGAGCCGTTGCTGCAGGAATTCACCCGACAAACGGGATGCAAGGTCCTGACGGTGTATGACAGCGAGGCGGTCAAGACGGTGGGCCTCGCCAATCGATTGCTGGCCGAGCGTGCCCATCCCGCGGCTGATGTCTTTTGGGGCAACGAGGAATTTCGGACCCGCCTGTTGGCGAGTCAGGGGGTGTTCCTGCCTTCCAATGGCTGGTCGGCCTTTGGGACCCGGACCCGTCGATTGGTCATCAACACGAACCTCCTTTCCCTCGCCGATGCGCCAAAGTCGTTGATCGAAGTGACGAATGCCCGTTGGCGCGGTCGGGTGTCACTGGCCTATCCGTCGTTCGGCACCACATCGACTTACTTCATGGTCCTGAGGGCCGAATGGGGTGCGGACCGCTGGGCAGATTGGTGCCGGGCCCTGGCCGCTAACAAGCCCTGGATCGAAGAGGGAAACTCCGGAGTCGTCGCCCGGGTGGGGCGGGGACAAGCCGTCGTGGGGCTCACCGATTCAGATGACATCGCCGCTGGCAGAAGAGAAGGACTGCCCGTGATGGAATTGCCCACAGACGCAACCACCCTGGCCATGCCCAATACCGTGGGCATTGTCAATGGCTCGCGACATCTCCAGCGGGCGGAGGAACTCCGGCGATTCCTGATGTCGCCGTTGGTTCGTCAGCGGCTCATTGAGGCCGGGGGATTGGATACCGTGGAAGCCGCTCCTGGTGGGCTCAGTCCGAATTGGAATCGGGTGCTTCAAGATTTCAAGGTGGCCTCGGAAGAACTGGAAAAACTCTTTCGACGATGAGCGGAGCCCTCTTTATCCACTCTCTGTTGGTTGGCTGCGGAGCGGTGGTCTTCTCCAGCATTTTCGGGGTCATGGCGGCAACCTGGGCATGGGCGCTTCCCCGATGGGCTCGACAGATCGCGGCGGCGGCGACCCTCACCAGCCTGTTGCTTCCACCATTCCTTTTGGCCAACGCCTGGCTGGGTTGGCTGGCATCCTGGAGGGCGGCGGAATCACAAGAGGTCATCGAATGGGGCAACCTTCCACTGACCGCCATGGCTCTGGCCGGACTGCTGTGGCCCATTCCAGCCCTTTTGTCCTTTCAGGCTCTCCAACAGATTCCGGGTGTTCAACTGGAGATGGAGCCTCGCCTGGCGGGCTGGCGTTTGTTGCGGTGGCTGGTCTGGCCCGCCGTCCGTCCCGGTCTGCAGGCCTCGGCACCGCTGCTTCTGACCCTTGCATTGGCCAATTTCACCCTGCCGACCCTGTTTCAGGTGAGGGTCTTCACCGAGGCGTTCTGGGTCCGATTCAATACCCGTTTGGACGCTTGGGATGCCATGAGCGCGGCATGGCCGCTTCTGATTCCTCCATTAATCCTGGTATTCCTGCCGCGTCCTCGGGCGTTCCGGCTCTCACCCCCCCAATTTCTAGTCCCGTCCGATTTGATCCGTCAACGCTTGGGGCATTGGTTTCGTGGGCTCGCAATTCTGGTTCTGGGTTGGTTGGGACTGGTGCTGCTTGGGCCATTGCTCAGCCTTTTTGCCGCTGAGAGGACCTGGACGGAGCTGCCTGGCGCGATCTCTGCAGGACAGACCGCGTGGGGTAATTCTCTGGCATCGTCTCTGGTTCCCGCAACCGCGGTCATCACCCTGGCCATGGTCTTGGTCGCAGGGCAACGGCAACCGCGGGGACCGCGCCTGGCTTGGCTGCTGTTTCTCATGCCTGGAGTGTTCCTGGGGGTGGTGGCTATTCCTGTGTTCAATCGCTCGTGGCTTTTTGGATTCTACCAATCTTCGGGCATACAATGGCTGATGCTCAGTCTCCGCTATTGGCCTCTCGCCTGGGCAGTGGTGGCAGCTGTTTCTGGAACCACCGGGGGGCCACAATCGGACGCCGCCCGGTTGGCGGGAGCCGGTGCCTGGCAACGCTGGCGGGTGAGCCGTTTCCCGCAGCTTTATCGCCCGATCGCAGCGCTCTGGATGGTGATCACCAGCCTTTGCCTCTGGGATGTCGAATCGGTGATCCTGGTCCAACCACCGGGCGGGGAAACCCTGGCACTACGAATTTTCAATCTCCTCCACTATGGTCACGCCAGTCAGGTCAACGCGTTGGCGGTGGTGCTCTTGGCCACGGCGCTGGCGATGGCGGGAGTACTGGCGTTGGTCGTCCGCCAGCTTGGACCGCAGGCATCGAAGAGGCCAGCCAACCGCTCCCCATGGTCTTTTCTTCGAATGGTTGGAACCGTTTTGATCGCCAGCCTCCTGGCGGGATGTCATCCCCGGTCGAATGGCGAAGCCACCGCTCTCCAGAGCTCCTTGTTCTCCGCAGTCCAGGTCATTGGCACCCGGGGAACCGCCCCTGGTCAGTTTAATAAACCCCGCTCTCTCGTCTGTGATCGGGAGGACAACCTGTACGTCGTCGACATGACGGGTCGGGTGCAGAAATTCAATCCGGACGGAAAATGGCTGTTGCAATGGCAGATGCCGGAAACTGATCTGGGCAAACCAAAAGGAATGGGGCTGGACCCGGACGGAAATGTTTTGGTCGTGGAACCCCATTACCAGCGGATTAATCATTTTTCCACCTCGGGACAACTCATCGCCCAATGGGGTAAAAAGGGGACACAACTGGCGGAGATGATTTTGCCGCGGTCCATCGTCGTCACCTCCAAGCGAGAGTACCTGGTGAGCGAATACACGGTGGTCGACCGGATTCAGCGGTTCACCGTTTCATTGAAAGCGCCTCCGCGCCTGGGACAAACTCCAGGGATGGGAACAAGCCCGGTCGTTCCATTCCATTTCGAGGGATTTTGGGGTGAACCAGGCCTGAAGCCAGGCCAGTTCAACCGCGCAGAAGGAATGGGGATCGATGGGCACGATCAGGTTTACGTTGCAGATTCATGCAATCATCGCATCCAAGTCTTTGCCCCGGACGGGCGGTTTATTCGGACCTACGGTCGTGCCGGGAAGTCGCCAGGAGAGTTCAGCTACCCCTACGACATCAAGGTGGACGCCCAAGGTCACCAATATGTGTGCGAATTTGGCAACAGTCGGATCACCATCCTCAATGCTTCCGACCGGGTTCTGGAGGTTGTGGGAGGTCCAAATGGGGGCGCGGAGCCCGGTCAATTCGCCAATCCCTGGTCCATTGCCCTGAATTCGGTCGGTGACCTCTACGTGGCCGATTCCCAAAATCATCGGGTCCAGAAATTCCTGAGTCGCCAACGCTCCGGGGCGCATGCCGGAAAAGGGCAACCCGGCGGCGTTCCAGGTCCCGTGGCGGTTGCCTCCATTCGAGTGCCATGAGGATCACCTTTACCCATCCCGAATGGCTTTGGCTGTTGCCGCCGGTGCTCGCCTGGACCCTCTGGCTGGCCTGGCGATCTGACGCCTCGTTAAATCGGGTGCGGAGATGGATTTCTCTGGGGATTCGTCTGGTGGCCCTGCTGCTGGTGGTTGGAGCCATAGCCGGTGCCCAGTGGCGCCTGCGCGAGGAGGGAATGAACGTCCTCTTTCTGCTGGATCGCTCCGACAGCATTCCCTCCAGCCAGCAGGAGCAGTCGCGAGCCCAAGCCAATCTGTGGGTTAAGGCCAAGCCACCCAAGGACAAGGCCGGCTTTCTGATTTTCGGTGCCGACTCTGCGCTCGAGTCAGAGGCGCGGACTGCCGCTGAACGGGAGAAAATCCAGGCGGTGATCGATCCCGAACGAACGGATATCGCCGGGGCCGTCCGCCTCGGACTTGCCGCCCTTCCTGAAGCTGGACAAAAGAAACTCGTCCTGTTTTCCGACGGCAATGAAAACGCCGGGGATGCTCTCGGGGCGGTGGCCATGGCCCATTCGCAGGATGCCACCGTCGATGTCGTGCCTTTGGGGGTCCGTCGAAGCGGCGATGTCTCGGTTCAAAAAATTGGTCTGCCTTCCCGATTGAAAAAGGGGCAGACCTTCGAGGCAAAAATTTTCGCCACCTCCGATCAGCCGAGAAAGGCGAAACTGCGCCTGCTTCGGAACGACCAATTGCTGGGTGAAC